>JBIJCX010000295.1:0-10708 GCA_044344465.1 Opitutaceae bacterium | reverse complement strand
GGCACGTGGCCGCCGCCGATCGAGAAGCCGTCGCCGTCACCGCCGGCCACGAGAACGAGCAGATCCGGATTCGCCATCTTGATCCCCTGGGCGACCGGCAGCGCGCGGCCATGCACGGTGTTGAAGCCGTAGGCCGTGGTGTACCCGGGAATGCGGCTGGAACAACCGATGCCCGAGATGAAGGCAACCTCGTGCGGCGGGCGCCCGATGTTGACCAGTGCCCGGTAGAGCGCCGTCACAACCCCGTAGTCGCCGCATCCGGGACACCAGATGGGCTTGAGGTTGCTGCGAAAATCCTTGGCCGTATACGGCACGGGGGCCGGGGTGCAGCCGCAGTCGGAAATGGGCGAGGTGATCATGGGTTGGCGAGGGCAGGAGCCGGCGCGGCCGGGATGGAGGGGGAGGGCGACTGGGCCATGGCGGAAATCTTCCGGATGATGTCGGCCGGTGTGATCGGGTTGGCGCCGCTCTTGGCCAGCGACAGGAATTCGCGGGGCACGTTGGTCCACATGCGAATGATGCGGTGCAACTGGCCCTGGTGCGATTGCTCCACGACCAGGCAGCGGGCAAGCGAGGCAAAGAATTCCTGGTAGATCTCCTCCGCCACCGGATAAACCAGCTTGGGAATCAGCAGCTTGACCTTCATGCCTTGCGCTCGCGCGGTGCGCACGGCCTCCAGCGCGGAGCCGGCGACGCTGCCCCAGCTGATCACGCCGATGGTGGCCTCGGGGTCTCCCTCCACGAGGAAGAGGTCGCGGCGCTGCTTCACCGGGTCCAGTTTGTGCAGCCGTTTCTCGTTCATCTGTTCGTGCATCTCGCCACTGCTGCACGGGTCGCCCCGCTCATTGTGTTCGATGCCGGCGGCGAGGTAGCTGCCCCGCTTCATGCCGGGATGGCTGATGGGACTGATCCCTGACGGCGTCATGCGGAAGCGCGTGTAGTTCTCGAGCTCCGCCTCGTTTGGCTGCAGGCGCTCGACAAGCTTGAAGCGTGAGGTGTCGATGAGATCGACGATGTCCTTCCGCTGGGCGATTTCCTGGTCCGAGAGCAGAATGACCGGCGTCTGAAACTCCTCGGCCATGTTGAACGCCTCGACCGTCACGCCGAATATGTCCTCGACGCTGATCGGCGCCAGGATGGGGCGGATGGTGTCCCCATGGGCGGAGAACGCGGCGGCGAAGAGATCGGCCTGTTCGGACTTCGTGGGCAAACCCGTGGAGGGGCCGCCCCGCTGCACGTTGACGCAGACCAGCGGCAATTCGACGACGCTGGCCAGGCCGAGTACCTCGGCTTTCAGCGAGAGGCCCGGGCCCGAGGTGGCGGTCATCGCCTTTCGGCCGGCGAACGAGGCTCCGACCGCGGCGGCGATGCCGGCGATTTCATCCTCGGCCTGGAGGAGCGAGCCGCCGTGTTTCCAGATATCCCGCTGCAGGTGCTGCATGATTTCCGTGGCCGGCGTGATGGGATACCCACCGAAAAACTTGCAGCCGGCAAAGAGGGCGGCCCGGGCGCACATTTCGTTGCCGTCGATCACCTGCCGTTTGCCGCCAGCTGCCACCGGCGGGCTGAGCCGCTTCTCCTGGTCGATCGGATGCTCATCGGCATAGGCCATGCCCGCGGTGTAGGCGCGCTCGTTGCCCTGCAGTATCTCCGCTCCCTTCTTGCCGAATTTCTTCCGGATTCCCTCGAGAATCGCCTGGCGACCGAGCCCGAACCAGCCGGCCAGCAAACCCAGGACGACGTTGTTCTTCGCCTGCAGGGTGCCGGCCGCCTTCATGGCCAGATCCGAGATCGGCACCGAGAGCACGATGGAGGGCCGCACTTTCAGCGGAATATCGGCGGGCTCGACCTTGGTTTTCTGCTCGTAGATGACGACCGTGTCGGCGGTGACCGGCAACTCGCCGCCGAAACGCAGGAAGTCCTCCCAGTTCAACACCACCGCGACCGTCAGCGAGCCACCGGGATTGAGCACCGGGGTCGTCGCCACCCGCAGCCGGCAGGACGATTCGCCCCCTCGGATTTGGGAGCCGAAACTTTTGGTGAGGATGGCGTAGTAGCCCTCCTTCGCGGAGGCGCTCATCAGTGATTCGCCGGCGGAGACAATTCCGTCTCCACCTGAACCAGCCATGCCGATAATCAGGTCGTGCAACATAGAGAAATTTAGATCGTGGGGGAGGGCGAAACTAAGCGATTCCTAGCGTCCGTCGCTGCCGATTGACTGGGTGGCGCATGCCTCCAGCGCCTCTTCGGCGATGGCGAGTTCATCCTCGGTCAGGGGCTGCCGCTGGACGTAGGAGAGCCCGGTGTCGGGATTGCGGGTGAAAAGTTCGGGAGCCATTACGCGGCACTGGTCGCAGTCGATGCAACTCGTGTCGATGTAGTAGCGCCCGGGGACATTGTCGGGAGCGCGGTCGTTGTAGTTGGCCATCCGCGAATCATAGCGGGCCGACCGGGTGGCGCTGCGCGTGAAATCATTTTCACTGCGCAATTCTTGCGTTGGTGGGGCGGGCGGGGGTCGAACCCACAACCCTCGGTTTCGAAGACCGATGCTCTATCCATTGAGCTACCGCCCCGGCAATCGAGCCGCCTCGGCATGCCGGCGACTCAACGCGACCATGGAAAGCGCCGGGTGCTTCGGCAACTCCAACCTTCAACCGGCCGGAAAAAAGCCAACCGATCCCGACCGCCAGTCGGTGGGCTGGCGGCGTGGAGTCGCGGCCCTGGGTCCGGAACCCCCTACTCACTCTTCCAGGGCACAACCCACTTGTAGATGGTCGGATCGGTGCCCTCCAATTCACTGTCGTTTCCGGCGGGCATCTTCACCACGGCGACCGGTTTGGCGCCCCGCATGTCGAAATCGTGGGAGACAATTCGCGATCCGGGTCGCAACTTTTCCAGTTGCGGCATCAGGCGGACGTTGAGTTCGGGCAGCAGATACAGCGTCACGACGGTGGCCTCGCGGAGGTCGAGCGTGAAAATGTCCTCCTGCCTGATTGTCACCAAATGTCCCACGCCATTGCTGCGCACGTTTTCTTGTGCCTCGGCAATGCGCTGCGGATCGATGTCGAATCCGATCGCCTTCACTCCGTATTTCTTGGCGGCAGTGACGACGATGCGCCCGTCGCCGCAGCCGAGGTCGTAGACGACGTCACCGGGCTTCACTTCGGCCATTTCGAGCATTTTGTCCACGACGGCCTGGGGTGTGGGCACGTAAATCACGTCCGGTTCCCGTTCCGCGACCGCCGCAGGGGCGGCCGTGGTCTTGGGCGCAGCGGCAACGGCCGCGGGGGCGGGAGCGGATCGGGGTTGATCCACTGAGACGCAACTGGTGGTGATGCCGGCAACCAGCAGCGTGGCGACAGCCAGCGCTCTGGTCGTGAGCTCGGCCGTCGGAGCGATAAGGGCGAACGGATTTTTCATGATCGGGGATGAGGCGAAAAACGTTGGTCTGGCAGCACGGCAGCCAGCTGCGTTGACCTGGCAGTCTGGCAAACGGGCGGTCGGAGGCCAGATGTTTTCGAGCCTTGGCCGAACGGGGGGGCGTCGAAATGGTGGGCCGCCGCGTCCCTGCGGCGGCATGAGTTGCATCATTTCCTGCGATCGCGATCGGTGTCATTGTGGGTTGAGAGCGGTCGCCCCAGCACGGGGGGCGCGGTGCCCTCATCGCGCGCCGTGACGCGGCGGAGGCAAAATCCCGCGGGTGAGGGCACCCTCGCCGCCAACCAGACCGCGATTTCCGATGTCGATCTGCCTTATGCGGGCGCAGGGACGCTCCCGCCTACCCGCGAAAACCTTGCGACGTCCGAGTTCCCGCGCCAAAAGGCCCGCCATGAACGGCGTGCCAGCTCACGTGCAAATGGTGGCGGATGATCGGGAAAACGCGGGCGGGGTGATCGCGGAGCTGCGCAGTCTCGACGGCGTCGAACTCGAGGTGCGGCGCTTGCCAGTGGGTGATTTCATCGTCGAAGATCGGTTCGCGGTCGAGCGGAAGACCCTGGCTGATTTCGCCCACTCGGTCGTGGATGCGCGGTTGTTCAAACAGGCGGCGGCCCTGGCGCGGGGCACACGTCGCGGGATCTTGATTCTGGAAGGAACGGCGGCCGATGTCGGCGCGATCGGCGTGGGCCGGGAGTCGTTGCAGGGAGCACTCATCACCGTCGGAGTTTTCTTTGGCCTCGCCGTGCTGCGGGCGCGCGACGCCGCCGAAACCGCGCGGCTGTTGGTCTACCTCGCGCGTCAGTCCCAGCGCTACGGGCGCGGCGCCTTTACCCGCCCGGGAAGTCGGCCGAAGGGAAAACGGGCGCGCCAGCTGTTCGTGTTGCAGGGACTGCCGGGCGTCGGTCCCGGCCGGGCGGGGCGTCTGCTCGAACATTTCGGCTCCGTGCAGGGTGTGGCCGCGGCGAACGCTGCGGAACTGGCCGCAATCGACGGGATCGGCGAATCGACCGCCATGAAGATCCGGTGGGCGCTCGAAGAGGCGCCCGGGCGCTACGAGGCTTAGCCGAGGCCAGGCAGTCGGCGCGACTCTTCCTCTGTCGAGGGGATACCAAATGGTGGGCCGTGCACTCCGTGCGCGGCCTCAACCCCGTCCTTCGACCGGGCCGCGCGCGGAGCGTCCGGCTCACCCTCCGACTGCATCACTCCCGGCTTAGACTTTCGCGTCGGGCGAAATCCGATCGAACAACACGACCGCGGGCTCGCGCAGCGGCGCGAAGCGATCGAACTCGAAATCCTGGTAGAGTTGTAGGAACGGCTGCGCCCCGCAGCCAGTCACCTGGCAGTCGTCCTTCCCTTTCGGGCACTGGCCGTAGTGGCAAAGATTGCCACGGTAGCGATGGGTCTCGGGCTCCAAGAGGAAAACGTCCACCTGATGATGGGGGACGCCGGGCAGATTTTCGAGGTGCGCGATCGTCTGCCACATATTGGTGGCATCCGCCACGGCACGTTTGAGCTCCCGCAGCCGCGAGAGATTGGTGACCCAGATGGCGAGATCCACATCCTTGCATTCGTGCCACACGGCGACGTGCGCGCGGCGAAAGCGGCTGAAACGCGGGACCTCCTTTTTCAACGGCGCGGCCACCGAGCCGAACAGCACGATTCGTTGCACAAAATCCAGTTTCGCGGCGATTTTTCCAAAGAGTTCCGCAAAGCGGCGGAAGCCGTCGCGGCGGCGTAACATGCGCCGGTCTTCGTCGTTGATCTCTCCGTCCGACATCGGCGTATCACGTTCGATTCGTTCCATCTCGTCGCTGATCGAGTCTTCATCGACTTCGCCCCGTTCGATCCGACGAAAGAAGTCCTCTTGGGCCGCTTCGACTTCATTGACGGCGTCGGCCGGAGGAACTGGCACGGACTCTTCGACCAGACCGTCGGGCGGGGAATCCATCGCCGGAGGTTCAACCGGAGCGTCGGGCGCGGATGCCGGGTAAGCTGAGGGCGAGACGGCGGGCGGAGGCTTCGGCGGGACCAGCAGCGGCTTCCGGCCAAATTTTTTCAGGTGGAGCCGGCGCACCCAGTCTTCCACCGGCGCCTTCCAGGGCTCGCTGCGATTGGGGATGTTCTTGGTTAGCGAGCGCGGCGAGAGCCCAAGCTCCTTGGCCATCGCGAGGGCTTCATCAGAGAGGCGGCAACGACGCTTGGCCTCGGTCCATTCCTGTTGTCGGGCGAGCTTCATCGGGAGTTTTCGCCCAACGCGAAAACTCAATGTGGAATTTCTCAATCGCGAAATTCCTGTGCGAGCGACCAGGAGACGATCTGGCGGCTGGAGAATTCGATCGTGCCGATGCGGAGCGCCAGCTTCTCGCCCGTAAGAATTCAGTTGAGCGCTGAGGGCTGGGAGTTGAGGGCACGCGTGACCACGACGCGGGTGATGCCCTGTTCTTCCCAGACCTTGAGCGTATACGCTTCGTAGCGCGGCATGAGCGAGATTTTCGGAGCGCGAAATCCTAATTAGGAATTCGCGACCGCGAACTCCTGGAGATTCCACTTCGGCTTGCGGCACTCTTCGTCATGGCAGGAACGTGCACTTCAAACGCGGCGGTGCGAAAATGGAAGCGAAAGTTTGCGCATGACACGATGGCGGCAGGGGAGTTCGATGTTGGGCGATGAAGCTGCGTCTGCCGTTGAGCACGATTTCTTTGTCCTGGGTGGTTGCCGGGAGCCTGCTGGGCATTTTGCCGGCCCCCGCCGCGATCAAGGTCGATCCGTGGGTGCCGATCTTCAAGGGCGTGGAGCTGGCGAAGGGCGAAGCCGATGCGGCCGAGCCCCGGTTGCAGCAGGTCAGGGCCGTGCGGGTGGATCTGCGCGACCCGGACATAGAGCTCTTCACGACTCCCGGGAATGGCGACGCTCCGTTGGAGACGACGAGTCAAACGACGGGCGAGTTTGTCCGGCGCCATGGCGTGAAGGTGGCGATCAACGCGAACTTCTTTTCGCCGTGCTGCCGGCCCGGCGACAAGGATTTGGGCGGGCTCGCTCTCTCGCGCGGCACGGTCGTGTCGCCGCCGGTGCGCAACGGCCCGGGTGACTGCGTGCTGGCGATCACGAAAGACAACCGCGCGGTCATGACCAAGTCCGGGGACCTGTTTCGTGAGGCCGACTATTGGACGGCGGTCGCGGGCTCCGGCTTTGTCCTGGAATCCGGTGTGAAGCCGCCGGCCGTGACGGACCCGAAGAATATCGCTGCCGAACCGCGCACGGCGGCGGGCCTCTCGCGGGACGGGCGTTACCTGATCCTTCTGGTGATCGATGGCCGGCTCCGTGGGTACAGCATGGGCGCTACGGCCAGCGAGCTCGCGGACTGGCTGCTCCGTTTCGGCGCCCACCACGGACTGAATCTCGACGGCGGCGGTTCGACGACTCTGGTGCGGGCGGAGGGCGGCAAGGTGCTGGTCTTGAACCGACCGAACGGTGCGGCGCGACCGGTCGGCGACAGCGGCGAGAGTGCCTTCGAAGGAATCGCGCTGCGATCCGTGGGCAACAACCTCGGCGTCTTCGCGCGGCCGCTGCCGGCTGCGCGGTAGGTGGGCGGGCCCGTCCCTGCGCCCGCACGATCGATGGCGTTGTAACCAGCGCTCACGCGGAGCCGCGAACGGGCGCATCTGTGCAGTTGAAGTGCCAGGCGAGTCGCGCCTTACTGGCGCGCACGAAGTTCCGGTGCGAAGTGCACGTTTTAGAACGGCGAACCCAAAATATGAAAAATGTTTCCCTGCTGCTGCTGGCGTCAATGGCCGCCCTGCTTTCACCGGCCGCCGTTGCCGCGGCTTCCTCGCGCCTGCCGAACATCGTGGTCATTTTCACCGATGATCAGGGTTACGCCGACGTGGGCGTCTTTGGGGCGAAGGGATTCAAGACCCCGAATCTCGACCGCATGGCGCAGGACGGTATCCGCTTTACCGATTTCCATGTCAGCTCGGCGGTGTGCTCAGCCTCGCGGTCCGCGCTGCTCACGGGCTGTTACCATGGGCGCGTCGGCATCCATGGCGCCCTGAATCCGAAGGCCACCCACGGGCTGAACCCCGAAGAGATGACGATCGCCGAACTCCTGAAGCAGAAGGGTTACGCGACGGGCATGGCGGGCAAATGGCACCTGGGCCGCCCGCCGGAATTCCTGCCGGTGCGACAGGGCTTCGATGAGTATTTCGGGCTGCCCTACTCGAACGACATGTGGCCGTATCACCCCGAGGCGAAGCCAGGCGCCTACCCGCCGCTGCCGTTGATCGAGGGCGACCAGGTGATCGATCCGGAGATCACGCCCGAGAAGCAGCGCAATCTCACGACGTGGTACACGGAACGCGCGGTCAAGTTCATCGGGCGCAACAAAGAGCGGCCGTTCTTCTTCTATCTCGCGCACTCGATGCCGCACGTGCCGCTGTACGTGAGCGACAAGTTCAAGGGCAAGTCGCAGCAGGGTCTGTACGGCGACGTGATCATGGAGATCGACTGGTCGGTGGGTGAGGTGCTCAAGGCGCTCAAGCAGCATGGCCTCGACGAGCACACGCTGGTGATCTTCACGAGCGACAACGGTCCTTGGCTCAGCTACGGCAACCATGCGGGATCGGCTGCGCCGCTGCGCGAGGGCAAGGGCACCTCGTGGGAAGGGGGCACGCGCGTGCCGTTTATTGCGCGCTGGCCGGGAAAAATCCCTGCCGGAAAAGTGCAGGCCGAAACCGCGATGACGATCGACTTGCTGCCCACGTTTGCCCACCTCACCGGCGCGCCGCTGCCGCCGCGCAAGATCGATGGCTTGAACGTCTGGCCTTTGCTCGCCGCCCAGCCCGGGGCGAAGAATCCGCACGCTGCCTACTTCACGTGGTATACGGACAACCAGCTCCAGGCCGTGCGCAGCGGGCAATGGAAGCTGCTGCTGCCGCACACGTACCGGACGCTCGAAGGTCGCGCTGACGGCCGCGACGGCATTCCCGCGAAGTATGGTTCCTCCACACTGAAGGAGGCTCAGCTCTTCGATCTTTCGGTGGACCGCGTCGAGGCGAAGGATGTCGCCGCGCAAAATCCCGGGGTGGTGCGGCGCCTGCTGGCGCTGGCCGAAGACGCGCGGGCCGAACTCGGCGACTCGCTGACGAAGCGCCAGGGCACCGGCGTTCGCGCCGCGGGCAAATCGGCCGGCACTCGTTGAAGGAGCCGCGGCGCCGGCGGCGGATCGGGATTTGCCGCCGCCAGGTCAGATCCAACAGCGACGGTGCGGGGTGGGCCGGGCGCTCCGCGCGCGGCTGTTCTCCGATTCGAGGGTTCGTGGCGGATCGAGGCCGCGCGACGGAGCGCCCGGCCCACCTTCTGCTCCGACGAGATCAGATCTCCCAGCCGGCGCGATAGGAACCGCGAATGATGGCGTCGGCGGCGGGGAGCCCCGCTGCCCGAAGGTTGTCCGCGTCCCAGTCAATGCGCCGGCGCATCCGCAGGGCAAGTACGCCGAGGAGCGTGATCTCGGTCAGGCGCGCGCCGTAGCCGAAATTGCTGCTCGCCGGTTCACCGCCCTTGCAGGCGTCCAGCCAGTCGCGATGGTGGCCCTGCGAACGCTTCAAGGTCGGCTCCGGTTTTGTCACGCTGGCGCGGAGGCTTTCGGGAAACACGCGCGGCAATCCACCCGCCCCGTCGCACTGGATGACGCCTTTTTCCCCGAGGAAGAGCACGCCCCGATTGGGCAGCGGAAACTTCCCCAGCGCCTCGGGCGTCGCCGGCATCAGGCCGCCTTCGTACCAGTTCAGCCGCACCGCCGGCCGGTCGCCCCGCGCCGCAAAATCGTAATAGACCGTGCAACCGTGGGGCGCGATTTCATCGTCCATCGGCCCGGCCCCGAAGGCCTCGACCCGCGTGGGGGCCGGCAGATCGTAGGCCCATGTTGCCGCGTCGAGATCGTGGCATCCGAAATCGCCCATCCCGGAACCGCCGAAGGCCCAGAAGTCGCGCCACGAAACGGGAAAATAGGCGGGATGAAACGGCCGCGGTTCACGCGGGCCGAGCCACAAGTCCCAATTCAGCCCCGCGGGCACCGCCGGCGTGTCCGCCGGCCGGCTGATCAGCGCCGGGTTCCAGCGCCGGGTCGAGACCCACGCGTGGATTTCGCGCACCGGGCCGATGGTTCCAGCGCGGAGCGTCTCGACGGTTTCGCGAATGCCGACGGTGGAATGCCCCTGGTTGCCCATCTGCGTGGCCAGGCCGGTTTCGCGGGCCAGGCGGGCCACCTGGCGTGCCTCCCAGATATTATGGGTGAGCGGCTTCTCGCAGTAGACATGCTTTCCGGCCCGCATCGCGTGGATCGAGACGCAGGCGTGCAGGTGATCGGGCGTGGCGCAGAGCACGGCATCGATCGCCTTTTCCTTTTCGAGCATCACGCGGAAATCCTCGTAGTCCGCGCAACGAAAATTCGGCGTCTTCGCCGCGTAGTGCTTCTCCACCTCCGCGATGGCGGGTTTTCTGCCTCCCAGGCCCTTGTAGTAAAACTGCGCCAGGCTGTAGGACTCCGCCGGATCCGCCACGGCGATCACCTGGGCATCGGCCTGCGCCAGGAGTTCACGCAGGTTTTGCGTCCCGCGCCCACCGGCGCCGACGATCGCCACGTTCACCTTTTCGCTCGGCGGGACGAAGCCCGGACCGCCCAGCACATGGCGGGGCACGATGTTGAAGGCCGTGACGGCCGTGGCCGCGGTCTTGATGAACTGCCGGCGACTGGTGGAGGGGGTGACCTTCATGGCAAAGCGGGGTTCGAACTGAGGTGGCGCTTCTCGGGCGGGATGGCGGGTGGAAACAAAGCTGGGATTGCCACGGGAGGGAAGCGGTTTGTGCGCGGGTGCCGCCGCCTTCGCAATTCTACGCAGGTGGCGATGCGTGTTTTTCGTGGATTTGACGATGGACTAAGGTCGGTGATTTCGGATTCTCGCAGAACCCGCAGTAACGATGATTCGTACTACAACTCACTCTGCCTTTGAACCCGCCGCGCGCGAGGTGGGGCGAAGCATGGGTTCGGGTGCCGCCCAGCGTGGTTCGGCGCTGCTGGCCGCGCTGTGTTTTGCGAGCGTCCTCGCCGTGGCCATGAGCAGCTACATCACGCTCTGCTACCGCACGCTCGAATTCAGCACCCGCACGGCGCAGGGCTCGCGCAGCATCGAACTCGCCGAGGCCGGCATGGAGGATGCACTTTGGGCGCAGAACCAGATCCCCAGCGACTGGACCGGTTGGACCATCGCGGGGA
>JBIJCX010000634.1:0-2975 GCA_044344465.1 Opitutaceae bacterium | reverse complement strand
CTGCAAGGTGGCCAGTTTTTGCGGAGTCCAGGCAATCCGCGCGAGCCCGCGTTGCTGCTCGCGCAGCCGATCGCGAAGCGGGTTGTCGTTGCCCTTCAGCCGCTCGCGTTCGCGTTCCAGTGCGGCGAATTCCGCGGCGCCGTTCGGCGCTACCGGTGGCGCATGGTGCGCAGTCCACCAGGTGGCTCCGAACAACAGAATGCTGCCGCCGAAGACGAGCCAGACGGAGCGCGAGATCGAAGGCCTCGTGATCATAGCCGGAATCCTCCCATCAGGCTGAACGATCCCGCTGCGCCGGTTTTTGCTTCCGCTGTCCACGGTGCGTCTGCCGGTGCCAGCCGAGAGCGCCAGTCATCGATGGCGCTTCGCCCCGCGCCGGGTGCGACCCAGCCATCGAGCGCGACCGTCCGACCGGTGATGCGCAAGGAGCCGAGCGTAACCTGGGCCGGCAGCGTGGTGGCGATCTTCTGCAGCAAGTCGCCGCAGGGCGGTCCCGCGGCGCCACCCTCCAACGAGCGGCGCAGACCGGCGATTTCGGCGGCGTTCTCGCGCAACTGCGTGACCTCGCTGCGCAACGCGGCCAGCCGTTCCTGCTGGTGCTTGGCGGCCACCTGCGTGGCGAGATGGGCGCGCACATACGTCGTGCCGGACCAACCGGCAGCCAGCAGGAGCGCCACGCTTGCGGCGATCATCACGCGCTGCGCCGTGACCATGGGTGGACGCGGCAGCAGTTGGGCCGGATGATAGCGCGGGAACTCAACCTTTCGGGCGAGGGCTTCGCTCAGGGGGATCAGTTCCACGCCGGGGTACTCCTTGACTCCGACGAAAACGCCGAGGGCGGCGGCGGTCGCTTCGTCCGCACAGACGAGCAATACGGGTTCTTCAGCGTCGCGTTCGAGCAACTGGTCGAGCCATTCGCCGACTTCGGCGAGGGTAGACTCGCCGTGCCACTGCAGGACTCCGCGGGTGCCGTCGGCGGGATGACGATACGAAACGGCGCGTTCTTTCTGCACGGCTACAACCGTGACCGCACCGGAGTTGCTCCAGTCCTCCGGCAACGAATGCAGAAAGGTTGCGAGCGGCCAGGCGGAATCGACCGCGAGACCGCGGCGGGCCAGTCGGGTGGCGAGACCAAGCAGTCCGGGTTGCGCTTCGAGGTGCAGCAGCGTCGAGAAGTCACTTTTGATCGGCAGCACGGGCTCGTGGCTCCACGCGTGATCGGGCTTCGACAACTCCGGGAACTCCCCCGACAGCGCAGCGGCCAACGTCGCCCGGTTGCCTTGCGGACACGTCACAGCAACGGTCTGGAGCGCATCCGGCTGGAAGAGCAGCCGGATGCGAACAGGTTTCGGCTCGGAGGCGTAATGCGCCACGAGCAGATCGACCGCCTGCGCCAGGTCGGCGAACTGTTGCGAGTGGCCGGTGCCGGCGAACCACCAACGGTCGCCCCACAGCAACACCGTGCGCGGCTCAGATGGACGTGAGATAAACATAGACGTCGGTGACTCCGTTGGCGGGGGTGGCATAGGCGACGACACCGCTGTCGGACGCGGCGCCCTCCACGGGCGCGAGCTGCGCGCCATTCATCGAAACGGCCAGTTCATACGCGTCTTTCGCGGGACAGGCCGGAATCACCAGATACGCGACGACGTAGTTCGCGTTCAGGTTGGTGGCGCCGTCCAACCTGAAGTTCGCACCGAGCGCGGCCGAAGGAGCGAGCGCCGGATTGGCGGTGCGCGCTTCGGCTCGCGTGACGGTTGACCAGTTGCGCTGCGGCGCGGCGTCTGGCGTCATCACGAAAGCAAGCGAAGCCTGAGTCCACGTGACTTCGTTGCCGGTGCCGGTGGAGGAGAACGACTGCGTGCCCATCCGGAGCGAGAGCGGCCTTTCAATTTTGCCGGTGGCCAGCAGCACGGTGTCGAGCCGGGCCGCGTTGCCTTTGGCGACATCCGTGCCACCGGTCAGGGCGGCGCCCGAGGTTGGGATGCCGGTGCCCTCGGTGCGCGGGAGACTGCCGTTGCCGCCGGGCATCGACAAATAGTCGGTGAGCGCAGTCTTGAGCGTATCGACGGTCTTTTCGACCTGTTGAATGCGCGCGTTGCGCAGGGCGTCGAAGCCCTTCGGCAACAGCAGGCCGACCAGCACGCTGACAATCGCGAGGACGAGGACGAGTTCGAGCAGGGAGTAGCCCTGCGTGAGGAGACGTTGGTTTTTGGTATTCTTCATATGTTTTTGGGTTATGGGCCGGATGGCCCGGTGAAAAAATCAGAGGACGCGGGCGACCTGCTCGATGGTGGTGAGGCCCTGCGCGGCGGCGGCGAGGCCGTGCTGCCAGAGCGTTGCGCCGCCTTCGCGTTTGCGGAGCGCCGCCAGTTCGGCCAGCGGCGCGTTCGCCGCGATGAGCGGCAGAAACTTTTCGGCCGGGATCACCTCGTGGATGGCGAGCCGGCCTTGAAACCCCCGCGCGCGGCACGCGGAACAGCCCACGGGCCGGCAAAACTGCGCATCGGGCAGCCGGTGCGTTTCGCGCAGCCGTGCGTTGTCGGGATGGGGCTCCTTACATTTGCTACAAAGCCGGCGCACGAGCCGTTGCGCCGCGACCAGACGCAGCGATGCGGCCAGCAGAAAACTTTCCACGCCGAGATCGCGCAGCCGGGGAATGGCCGCCAACGCGTCGTTCGTGTGCAGGGTCGAGAGAACGAGATGCCCGGTGAGCGCCGCGCGGATGGCGAGCTGCGCCGTCTCGGCATCGCGCGTTTCGCCGACCAGCAGGATGTCGGGATTCTGCCGCAACAGCGCGCGGAGCGATGCGGCGAAGGTCAGCCCGATCTTTTCGCGGATTTCGGTCTGCCGAATACCGGGAAATTCATATTCCACGGGATCTTCCAGCGTGTGGATGACACGCGCCCGGTGATCGAGCGCGTGCAGCGCCGCGTGCAACGTCGTGGTCTTGCCGGAACCATTCGGCCCTGTGA
>JBIJCX010000633.1:0-2977 GCA_044344465.1 Opitutaceae bacterium | reverse complement strand
TTTGCCCGTGCCGCAAAGGAACGCCATGTGAACGGCCCCGGGGGGGGGCCGGGTGCCACGGCGCGCTTCGCCGAGGACGCGGACCCGCTCGAACTGACTACCGTGAGAGCGATGCAAAACGCATCCTCTCATGAACACAAAGAACCCAACGATCATCTACCTCAGGGTTTCGACCGCTGAGCAGGAAACAGATTCGCAGGAACACCAGGTGCTTGAGTTTTGCCGCGTGCGGGGGTGGTTATCGCCCCAGATTTTCCGTGACTCCGCGTCGGGAGCGACATCAACACGCCCGGGGCTCGACGACATGCTGGCTCAGGTCCGGGCCGGTGGCGTTCATCAGGTCGTGACCTACAAGCTCGACCGCCTGGGCCGCAGCCTCACTCACCTCGCCATTATCGTCGGCGAGCTGCAAATGCGCAACGTGGCCCTGATCTGCACCAGCCAGGGCATCGACACCTCGAAGCAGAATCCCGTCGGCCAGCTTCAACTTGGGGGGCTCATGGCAGTCGCCGAGTTCGAACGGGCGCTGATAAGGGAACGGACGCTGGCTGGTCTGGAAGTCGCGCGTCGGCGCGGGAAGAGGTTGGGACGTCCTCCACTGGATCCGAAGGTCGTGCGGCTCATCCAGGACACGGCGGCTCGATTGGGTCACCAAGTACGGGCAATTGCCCGCGAGATCCACACCTCACCAAGCACGGTGTGCCGAGTGTTGGCGAGAAGTGGCCTTGGCGCGAATGCTCCGGCAACCTGACCGGCTCGCGTGGATCGGCGTTCAGGCGGCACCCGGATCCAAAGCTTCGTCATCGTGAAAGTGGCCGCATTCTGGGCAGCGAGGAAGCGCCGTTCCCGACACCGTACGTTTTGGAAACAGTCCGCTTATTTGCTGGTTCCGGCGTCCACTGGCAGGGCAAGGCGCGTCACCCAAGACGTTGGTCCTCGGTCCGTGCAGGAATCGGTGCGATTGGGAACGGGCCAGATTGGCACAGTAGCGACCAACCCTCAGCCCCCTCAAAATAGCGGTGCGTTGTTCTTCGAATCGTTGAGCAGCGCCCAGGCCATGTGCAATACCACCTCCGCGTCGTGCTACGCGTAGCGATAGAAAACGGTTCTCGTGGGATCCCTCATGGTCTCAGCCATTGGGTTCGATCAATGCCTTGAACTCAGGATCGTCGCGCAGTGCGTCGAACTCCGCGGTCTGCGCTTCCCCCGCCAGTGGATAGGACTGCGCGATCGCCTCACGCAGCGCCCGCAGGGCTTCGGAGCGCTCGCCGAGCGTTGCGTGAATTTTCGCCCGCGCATAATGCCACTTCCCGAATTGGAACTTTGGTTCTCGCTCGTTCAGCCACTGCAAGGTCGCGCGGGCCTCCACTTGGTCGCCACGTTGCACGGCGTTGACTCCCCACTCTGACCACCACAAATTCCAGTTTTCGAACGCCTGCGTCCGTGCCGCCAACGGGGTGCGCTCCAATTCCTTCTTCACGTCTTCATACCGCTCCAGCATCTTCAGCGCAGTAACCCGGGATCGCCGCAGCGGGCTGAACGTTTCCGCGGACCAGTCCCGAGCCGGCCGGCTGTCACCCCAGCGCAAAACCTCTTCCGCGAGTTTTCGTAATTCGGCTGGAGGAATCCGCCCGCGCAGAAAGGCGAGACTACCATTGCGCAAGAGCGCCCCATAGCGCGTGCCCGCGCCAGGCAGACGCTCCGCCTCGGCCCAAACTGCGACGCTTGCATCCACCCGGCCGAGTCGCCCCAGCAAGTAGATCTGTTGAAAGGTCGGAAACAGATTATTCGGATACCGCTGACGGTACTTTTCCACAAGTTTCAGAGCCTCATCGAAGTTGTTCAGGAGGCCTTGGGCACGGATGCGCCAGCCGAGCAAGCCTTCCGAACGGACCGCCGACTTGTCCACAGTCTCGATCGCATCGAGGTCGCTTAGCAGGGCCTTGGGCCGGTTCAAATAATACTGCGTTCGGATCACTCGCATCTGCCAAACAAGAAGCCGTGGGCTACCAGAAGCCCACCGCCACGAATGCGACTGCTGCGGCTGCGAGCGCCGGCAGCTTCCATGTGCGGTTCCGTTTCGCGCCGGCGGCAAAGGGCGGGCGCGTGGGCGTGGGACCACCCTCCGCCGCGATATGCCAAATGGGGATCGGCTCGGTGATGTTCTTGAATGACTCCGGCCCGATGAAGACGGCCTGCATCGGGACTTTGCCCTTCACGGTATCGTGCACCATCTGACTGATGCACACGCCGCCGGCTGGGGCTTTGCCCTCGAGACGCGCCGCGATGTTGACGCCATCCCCCGCCACGCCGCCCGTCTCCTGGCGAAACACATCGCCAATGTGCACACCCATCCGATGCTCCAACGCTTGCTCCGGCGGCTGGCCGAGTTCATCTTGGTCTTTACGACCGTTCGCCAAAGCGATCTCAATACCACGGAGGTGTTAGAACTGTATCGAGTTCGCTGGCAAATCGAATTGCGCTTCAAGCATCTGAAAAGTCTTCTCGGGTTGGGCTGCCTACCCAAATATGACGAGGCCTCGTGCCGGGCCTGGATTCAGGCCAAATTACTTTGCGGGCTGCTGATTGAACGACTGATGCGGGAGGCAAAGTTCTTTTTCCCCTGGGGATATCGATTGCCTACCACCGAGCCATTGGCGTGAGTTCATTGAAGCGTGTAGAACGCCAGTGCACCTTCGACAGACAACCGGAGGACTTCGCATCACTCCTCGCGACGAAAGAGCCGGTCCTTTTGGTGGGCGGCCAAGCCGTCAATGTCTGGGCCATGTATTACGCGTCGCGCACGACCGCGTTGGCGCCGTTTGTATCGCGGGATGTGGACGTGCTCGGTGACCGGGAGACGCTAACGGCCCTCGGCAGAATTGCCGGCACCAAGCCGCAGTTCTTTCCGGTGAGACCGCCGACCAACGAAATCGGCGTGGTGATCGCCAAGGACCAACAGGGACGCCCGCTCCTC
>JBIJCX010000294.1:0-10770 GCA_044344465.1 Opitutaceae bacterium | reverse complement strand
AACGCCGGCCGCGACCAACACGCTCTCGACCGACCAACTCCGCGACACCTTTCTCGTCGGCGGCCTGTTTCAAGCCGGTGCCGTCATCGCGCACTACACCGATCTCGATCGCATGGTCGTCGGCGCCGCCGTGCCGACGACCGCTCCTCTCGCCCTTCCGGCCGATCGCGCGCTCGGCACGTCGTTCTTTCTCGAACGCCGCGAAATCGGCATCCTCAACGTGGGGGAACCCGGCACGGTTCGAGTCGGCCCGGCCAGTTACGACCTGGGCCCGCTCGACTGCCTTTACATCGGCCGCGGCGAAAGGGAAGTGACCTTTGAAAACGGATCCGCGGGCCAGGCCCAGTTCTACTTCATCAGCACGCCAGCCCACGCGCCGCATCCCACCGCCGTGGTCCGGCGCGCCGAGGTGCGCACGGATCCGATCGGCGATCCCGCCAAGGCCAATCGCCGCCGGGTCAACAAACTCATCCATCCCGACGGCGTGAAGAGCTGCCAGCTCGTCATGGGTTTCACCGAGTTCGAACCCGGCAGCGTCTGGAACACCATGCCGCCGCACACGCACAGCCGCCGCACGGAAATTTATCTCTACTTCGACGTGGCCGACAACGTCGTCTTCCACTTCATGGGCGAACCGCACGCGACGCGCCACCTGGTCGTGCGCGATCGCGAAGCCGTGCTTTCACCCGCGTGGTCCATCCACTGCGGCGCCGGCACCGGCGCGTATCGGTTCGTCTGGGCGATGGGCGGCGACAACCAGGTCTTTGCGGACATGGACGCCGCCCCGATCGCGGAGCTGAGATAGTCTCCGCCCGATTTTCTGGCGTCTCCCAAGGCCTTGGCCGCGACAAGGCGAGGTGGGCCGCGCCCGGTTTCGCCAGGCTCGCAATGGCACGCCGCTTTGGCACACCACTGATCCCATGCTTCAACTCCGTTCCGTGACCAAGCGCTACGGTGCGATCACCGCGCTCGATGGCGTGTCGCTCGACATCGCCCGCGGCGAGTTCTTCGGTCTGCTCGGACCCAACGGCGCCGGCAAATCCACGCTCATGTCGCTCGTGGCCGGCCTGCGCTCGCCGGACGCCGGCACGCTCACGCTCGACGGCGCCCCGCTCTCCGTCGCCGACGTCGCCATCCGCTGCGCCCTCGGCCTCGTGCCCCAGAGCATCGCGCTCTACGAGGACCTGAGTGCCGAACAAAACCTCCGGATCTTCGGTGCGCTCTACGGATTGCATGGCAAGGAACTGCGCGCCCGCGTCGAGGAAGCGCTGGTCGCCGTCCAGCTCGCCGACCGCCGCCACGACCAGGTGAAGAAATTTTCCGGCGGGATGCAGCGCCGGCTGAACCTGATCGCCGCCCTCGTCCACCGGCCCAAGCTGCTCCTTTGCGACGAGCCCACGGTCGGCGTCGATCCGCATTCGCGCCACGCCATCTTCGAGTTTCTCGGGCAACTCAACCGCGAGGGTCTTACCATCATCTACTCCACCCATTACATGGAGGAGGCCACGCGGCTCTGTTCGCGCATCGGCATCATCGATCACGGCAAAATCCTGGCCCTCGGCGCCCTCGACGAGCTGCTCACCCGGCTGCCCTTCGAGGAGGAAATCCATTTCCCCGCCACGCCTGCGACCGCCGCGTTTGCCGCGGATCTTCCGGCCCATGGCGAAATCGGCGCGAGCAATGGCACGCAGCGGTTTCGCCCGCGCGCCGACTTCAAACTGTCCGCCTTCCACGCCCTCGCCGAAGCCCACGCCCTGCCGCCACGCCTCTTCACCACCGAGCGCCCGACCCTCGAGGCCGTGTTTCTCCATCTCACTGGCCGGAAGCTGCGGGACTAGCATCACCCCGTCATGTATTTTCCGATATCCGAGCGGAAATCCACCGGTCGAGTAACCTATTGGGTTACCCGATATTTTGGCGGTTTGCGCGTAATCGGCTAGCAGAGGCGGACGGGGCGGCATTTCCCTCCCCCTCGCCCTCACCCTCCTCCCTCCTGCCCCATGCACACGATTCTCACCCTCCTCCGCAAGGACATCGCGAATTTCCTCCGCAACCGCGCCGCGGTGAGCCTGACGTTCATCATCCCCATCGGGCTCATCTACATCTTCGGCTTCGTCTTTGGCCTCAACCGCAAGGACACGGGCCCGACCGGCATCAAACTCGCGGTCGTCAACCTCAGCAGCCATCCCGCCGCGCAGAAACTCGTCGACGTGCTCAGGGCCGAGAAGTCGTTCCGCGTCATCACAACTTTCGAAAGTCCAGACCGGACCACACGCCCCCTCACCGAAGCCGACGTGCGCACGCTGATCCGGCAGCGCGGGCTTCGCTTCGGGGTGGTTATTCCAGCTGACCTCATCCCGGAAACCGGCATCGGGCTGCACTTGAAAATTCTCTCCGATCCGCGCAACGAGATCGAAGCCCAGCTGGTCAACGGTATGCTGCAGAAGACGCTTTTTTCCCACGTGCCCGAACTCCTCGGCCAGTCGCTCCAGTCCCGGGCGCGGACCATCCTGGGTGATGCCCGCCTCGAGCAATTCAACGGCACCCTGGCCGGGGCCGTAGCCAGCGCGTTCGGCGGCGACAAGGCGGAAATCCAGCGCACCATAGAGGCCGGCAGCTTCGGCCTCGATCGTCTGGAAGCAGCGGCCCCGCCCGCCGACCCGGCGTTGCGGCGCCTCGATTCGCCCTCGACTCCGGTGCCTGCACGCTCCGCGGCTGCGGCGGGTGCTGCGACGGCCAGCCCCAGTACGCCCGCGGAGAAATCAGCCGCGACGGATTTCTTCTCCCGTCTCGTGAACATCGAGCAAGAGCAGGTCGTCGGCAAGGAGGTGAAGAGCCCCGACGCCACCCGCGTGGTCGGCGGCTGGGCGATCATGTTTCTGCTTTTCGCCGTGAGCGGATCATCGGCCGCTTTCTTTGACGAAAAAAACGCCGGGCTCTTCCAGCGGCTGCTCTCCGCCCCGGTGAGCCGGGCCCAGCTGCTCTGGGGCCGTTTCATCTTTGGGATCGTCCTCGGCCTGGTGCAGCTGATCACGATGTTCACCGCCGGCAGCATCTTTTTTGGCATCGATGTGCTCGGGCATGCCTTCAATCTCTTGGTCATCTGCACCGCGGCGGCGGCGGCGTGCACGTCCTTCGGCATGTTCATCGCCGCCGTCTCGCCCAATGCCCAGGCCGCCAACGGGCTCGCGACCTTCGTGGTGATGGTGATGAGCGCGACCGGCGGCGCCTGGTATCCAATCAGCCTGATGCCGGAGTTCATGCAGCAGGTCGGCAAATTCACCGTCGTTTACTGGGCGATGGAGGGCTTCACTCAGGTGCTGTGGGCCGGCAACACGTTCCTCGAACTCCTGCCCACCCTCGGCGTCCTCGTCGGCATCACGGCCGGCGTAATGGCGATCTCGATCTGGCGGCTGAACCACAAGAAGATTTTCGAGTGAGGCCGATCCCGGCCGAAAATTTTCCGTGTCTTCCGCGGGATCCGAGGGCAGCCTGCCGCGTCCAAATGTCCGCCGATCTGGTCCCACTCGTCACGTCCCTCGCGCAGCGCGCCCGCGCCGCGGCGCTCGTGCTTGCCACCACGCCGACATCGGCCAAGGACGCCGCCCTCGCGCAACTCGCGGACCTGATCGATTCCTCCCACGCCCCGCTGCTCGCCGCCAACGCCCGTGACCTCGCCTCGCCGGAGGCTGCCGCGCTCACCCCGGCGGCCCGCGACCGGCTCACGCTCACTCCGGTGCGCCTCACCCACCTCGCCCAGTCCGTCCGCGAAGTCATCGCATTGCCCGATCCCGTCGGCGATGTGCTGGAGGATGTCATCCGCCCCAACGGCTTGCGCATCCGCAAGCTCCGCGTGCCCATCGGCGTCATCGCCATCATCTACGAGTCGCGGCCCAACGTCACCATCGACTGCGCAATCCTCTGCCTGAAGAGCGGCAACGCCGCCATTCTCCGCGGGGGCAAGGAGTGCTTTCATTCCAATACCGCGCTCGCCGCATTGATCACGCAGGCCCTCATCGGCGCCGGCCTGCCCCCCGAGGCCGTGCAACTGGTACCGACCACTGACCGCGCCGCGCTCACGGCGTTACTCAAGCTCGACCACCTCATCCATTGCGTGATTCCGCGCGGCGGCGAGAGCCTGATTCGCTTCGTGGCCGCCCACAGCACCATCCCCGTGATCAAGCACTACAAGGGCGTGTGCTTCGTCTACGTCGATGCCGCGGCCGATCTGGCGATGGCCGAGGCCATCACGCTCAACGCCAAGGTCCAGCGCCCGAGCGCGTGCAACGCCGCCGAGCAATTGCTCGTGCATCGCTGCGTCGCGGAAACTTTTCTTCCCGCGGCCGCCCGCGCCCTCGTCGCGAAAAACGTCCAGCTGCGCTGCGATGCCGCGAGCGCCGCGATCCTCGGCCGCGAAAACATCGCCACCACACCGGCCAGCGAGGCCGACTTCTCAACCGAGTTTCTCGACACCGTCATCGCGGTCCGGGTGGTCGATTCGCTCGACGCCGCCATCGCCATGATCAACCGCGACAGCTCGAGTCACAGCGATGCCATCGTAACGGCCGACGAGGCCGCGGCCCGCCGTTTTCTCGCCGGGGTGGACAGCGCGACGGTTTACTGGAACGCGAGCACGCGCTTCACGGATGGATTCGAGTTTGGCTATGGCGCCGAGATCGGCATCAGCACCGACCGCCTCCACGCCCGGGGTCCGATGGGGTTGCGCGAACTCTGCAGCTACAAATTTGTGATTGAAGGCACCGGTCAGGTCCGCGCCTGAATCGCCCGCCACACCGCCTCACCGGTCGCCGGCGAGGCCAGCGGCACCTGGCCGCCCGACACACCGAAATTCGCCACCGCGTCGCGGATCGCCTCGCGCACCGAGAAGGCCAGCATGAAGGGCGGCTCGCCGACCGCCTTGCTCCCGTGCACGGCGGCGGCATTCGCGGCCTCGGGCAGCAGTGTCACGTTGAACTCGATCGGCGCGTCGCTGAAGGCGGGAATCTGATAGGTACTCGCGCTGTGCGTGAGCAGCCGGCCCGCCGTGTCCCACTTCAGTTCCTCACTCGTGAGCCAGCCCATGCCCTGCACGAACCCGCCCTCGATCTGACCGCGGTCAATGCCGGGATTCAACGAGTCACCGACGTCCTGCACGATATCGACCCGGAGGACCCGGCTCATGCCCGTGAAGCCGTCGAGCTCCACTTCCGCGACCGCGGCCCCACACGCGTAATAGGCAAACGGCCGGCCGGTCGCGGTCTTCCAGTCCCAGTGGATCCCGGGCGTCGCGTAGTAGCCCGTCGCGGAGAGGCTCACGCGCTCGACGTAGGCGCGCTTGCAGAGCGCGGCGAAACCCGTGCGCACCTCGGGCTGCGATAGCGCGAAGACAAATCCGTCGGCGAACCCGATTTCTTCCGGCTGGAGGAGCGGCCCAGCACCGCGACCCGCCGGCGTATCCGCATTCCCATCGCGGCCTAAAGCCGCTCCGGCAATTTCGCCCAGCAGCTTCGCGGCCACCGGCGCCAGCCGCTCGCGCAACGTCACGCACGCCGCACGCACCGCCGCGCCGTTGAGATCGGCGCCCGCCGAGGCCGCGGTGGCGGAGGTGTTGGGCACCTTGTCCGTGCTTGTGGGCATCATCCGGATACGTGATGCCGGCAGCCCGAGCTCGCGCATCGCGATGCCCAGGATCTTGGTCTGCAACCCCTGCCCCATTTCCGTGCCGCCGTGGTTCACCTGCACGGTGCCGTCCTGGTAGATGTGCACCAGCGCGCCCCCCTGGTTGTAATGCGTCAGCGTGAAGGAAATGCCGAACTTCAGCGGGGTCACGGCGAGCCCGCGTTTCACCCGCGGATGCGTGCGGTTCCACTCCGCCACCGCCGCCCGCCGCGCCGGGAACTCCGCCCGCTCCTGCACCAGCCGCCAGATTTTCGGGATGCGATCGTCGCCGACGTCCGCGCCATAGTGCGTCGTGTTGGTCTCGCCGTGGCCGTGGTAAAGATTGCGCTCGCGCACGATTTCCGGCGGCAGACCGAGCGTCCGGGCCACGCGGTCCATGATCTCCTCGATCACGAGCATCCCCTGCGGGCCGCCGAAGCCGCGGAAGGCGGTGTTTGATGCCAGATTGGTCTTCGCCACCCGCCCGGTCACGTGCACCGCCGGCAGATAGTAGGCGTTGTCGAGGTGGAACAACGCGCGATCGAGAATCGGCTGCGACAGATCGAGCGACCAGCCGCCGTCCGAAACCAAATCCGCCTGCACCGCGCGCAGCCGCCCATCGTCGTCGAAGCCCGCCGCGAATTTCGCGGCGAACGGATGCCGCTTGCCCGTGAGCGTCAGGTCGAGGTCGCGATCCCACTGGAGCCGCACGGGCCGTCCCGTCTTGAATGCCGCGAGCGCCACCAGGGCCGCCGGAGTGTTGCCCTGTGTTTCCTTGCCGCCGAAGCCGCCGCCCATCCGCGGGCTCTGGACGACGATCTTGTTACGCGGCAGATGCAGCACCTCCGCGACGACGGCCTGAATCTCCGCCGGATGCTGGGTCGAGGAGCAAATCTGCACGTCGCCGGCGTCGCCGCACTCCGCCCAGGCCGAATGCGTCTCGAGATAGAAGTGCTCCTGGCCGCCAAACGAAAACTCGCCCGCCAGTCGCCGCGGTGCGGCCGCCAGGGCTGCGGCGCAATCCCCGCGGCGGATCACCCGCGGATCCGTGTGGTAGCTGTTCTGCGCGATGGCCTCCGCCAAAGTGACGATCGGCGGCAGGGGCTCGTATTCCACCTCGACGGCCGCCGCCGCCATCCGACACGCGGCCAGCGATTCGCCGACCACGAGGGCAACGAGATGGCCGTGATACTGCACTTCGTCCGCGGCGAAGAGCGTTTCGTCCGGCCGCGCCACCCCGACGTTGTTGTGGCCCGGCACGTCCTCGGCCATCAGCACCGCAAAAATGCCCGGCAGGGCGCGCGCGATCGTCGCATCCCGCCGCTTGATCAGCGCCCGGGCATGCGGAGCCAGCAACGGCCAGACCTCGAGCATGGGCCGCTGCTGCGCGAGATCGCCGACATACTGCGCGCGGCCCGTCACATGCCCGATCGCGCTTTCATGCCGGAGATCCCGCGAGGCATCGTCCACGACCCACGGCGCGTTGACGGCAAATTCCGTTTTGGTCTCGACGACGGGGCTCGCGTCGCCGGCGACAAATTTCTCCCAGAGCGCAATCACCAGGCCACGCCGGTATTCCGCGCTGCCCCGGACATCGTCGATTGGGGTGAATTCACCGCGCAAAACATTCGCCACCTCCGCGGCCGCCGCCGCCAGGGTCCGCCCGGTGAGCACCGCCTCCGCCGTGCGCGCGCGCCACGGCCTCACGGCGACACCACCATAGGCGATGCGCGCCTCGCGCACGATACCTTGGGCATCACAGTCGATGCGGAACGCTCCCGCGACGATGCTGATGTCCAGCTCCCGCCGGCGCGAAATCTTCTGAAAATCCACCCGCCGCGTCAGACCCGCGCGGGGACCGCCACGGGGCAGCAGGATTTCCTGCAACACCTCGTCGGGCCGCAGCTGAGTCTCCCGGTAGCCGGTGAAAAACTCGTGCAGCGGGAGCGTCCGCTCGCCCAGCGTCGACGCCAGCACCACGCTGGCATCAAGGGTCAGCAGCACCGGGGCGCTGTCGCCGATGGGCGACGCCGTCACCAGGTTGCCGCCAAGCGTCGCGCGATTGCGGATCTGCCGCGACGCAAAGACTGCGAGCATCCTGGCGATCGACGGATATTCCGGCACGTCGGAAGTGACACCCGGTGCATCGACGACGGGCCTCGACCCACCCCCGAGCGCCTCCTCGATGGCGGTGAGTGTCGCCCCCGCACCGATATGCCACGCGTCCTCGGTGGCCGTGACCCGCGTCAATTCCGGCACGCCTTCCACCGAGATGAGGGTGGGAAAGCTCCGGAACTTCTTGTTCAGCTCGACGCCAATTTCCGTGGCCCCCGCCACCAGCTTCGCTTCCGGGTGGCGGTGCTTGAGGGCAAAGAGCTCCTCGAGCGAGGCGGGGCGAAAGAACTTTTCGCCGGCGCCCGCGTAGTTCAGGGCGGAGAGTGGCTCAACCGCGTCCTGCAAGCGGCGCGCAAACGGATCGTTCGCGTCCGTCTCGGCGGTACGCGGCGCCAGCGCCGCCACCGCCGCATCGCGGATCGCGCGATAGCCGGTGCAGCGGCAAAGGTTGCCGCAAAGCTGGTCGCTGATCTGCGTCCGGTCGATCCGTCCGCCGCGATAATACGCCTCGAACATCGAGACGACGAAGCCCGGCGTGCAGTAGCCGCATTGCGAACCGTAGTGCTCCACCATGGCACTCTGCACCGGGTGCAGCGCCGGCTCGTGCCGGGCGTTAAAACCGCGCGCCGCGAGGCCCTCAACCGTCACGACTTCGCGACCGGCCATCATCGGCAGGAGCGCGAGGCAGCTGTTGATCGCGCGATAGGCCGGCCGGCCGGCGGCATTCCGCTCCAGCAGCGCCACCGTGCAGGCGCCGCAGTCACCCTCCGCGCAGCCACACTTGCTTCCAGTGAGGCCCGAGGCGCGCAACCAGTCCAGCAGCGTTGTGGTCGCCGCCAGACCCGCCACGACCACGCGTTCGCCGTTGAGCGTAAACTCTAAGGAATCGGTTGGCGCCGCACCTTCGGGTACGGCGGACAGGTTGCTCATGGAGTGTTCTTATTCAGGGACACCGCGCGGGCAACTCAAAGGTAGTCCCTTAATTGCTCAGACTTGTTCGACTTTCAATCGCGCACCCGCGGCCTTTCGCATCGCGTTAAAGTGAATATCGCGGCATACCACCGGAATACCGGTGCGGATGGCAACCGTTGCCACGAACAAGTCGTTACGCGGCACCGTAAGTCCCGTGGCGCGAAAGCTACGTTCCAGCTCCGCCGCCGCGGTCCAGTCAACCGCTTCGAACGGAAGGTGATGACTTAATGCCAACGCCTGCGCGAGGTCCGCCGTCTCCGCGGGACGCACCCCGCTCATCAACTCAAATCGCACCGGGCAAGTGAAAGCCGCCTGGTCCGTTTCCAGCAACCGCGCCACCACTTCCTTCACCGCCGGATCGCCCTTGCGCCGCAAAAACTCCACCCACGCCGATGAGTCAACGAGCCTCATAGACGTCGCGCGCCTCCAGCTCATCGTTGGTGAGCGCGTAATCGGTTCCGCCGGAGAGCGCACGCTCAATGAAAGCGCGTCTCTCCTGCTGCCGCAGGTAATCCGTCAGCGCCTGGCTGACCGCCGGTGACACCTTTTTCTGCCGCGTGATCTGCTGAATCCGCTTCAGATCTATTTCATCAATCTCTACCGTAATTCTCATCTTTCTTATGATTACATTGATGCCATTATTCTGAAAGCAAGCCACTTTAGCGATACGGCGTGAGAAACTGCGCCCGCTGCGGCAGGTTCGTCAAACGGCCGTCCGCGTAAACCGCTCCGCCGCGCACGTACGTGTGCGACACCCGCGCCTGGCTGTGCCGCCCGACATAGGCGCTTGACCGGTGGCGCGTCCACAAATCGCCGGACTCGATTTCCTTTTCGCGCCCAAACTCGACCACCGAGAAATCCGCATCGCGCCCCTCGGCGAGCAGGCCCTTGCGCGCATCGAGTCGGAAGCGTCGCGCGATATTTTGCGCGAGCACGGCGGCGAGGACGGGCAGATCCTTTTCCCGCGTCGTCGCGCACGCGGAGAACAGCAGTTCGAAACCATGCTGACACCCGGCCAGGCCAGTCTGCGCTGCGAAAAAATCCTCCGCCGCCGTCTGCTCCGCCGGCGCCGGTGCATGGTCCGACCCGATCATCTGGATCCGCCCCGCCCGCAATTCGCGCCACAGCGCGACGCGGCGTTTCTCGTCCCGGATCGGCGGCGCGCATTTCGCGGCGGTCCCGATCCGGGCGACGTCCTTCTCGTTAAGGAGCAGATAATGCGGGCCCGTGCCGGCCGTCACGTCGACCCGTTGCAGGCGCGCTTCGTCGATCAAGGCGACACCCTCCGGGCTGCTCACATTCACCACGTGCAAGGCGCAGCCGGTTTCGCCCGCCAATTCGATGGCCGTGCGCATCGCCGCGAGCTCGACCTCGACCGGCCAGGAATCGAGCCACGCCCGGGCGCCGGCGCGCCCCTTTGCTTTCTGTTCCGCCGGGAACGCCGCCGCGCGGGTCTCGTCCTCGGCGTGCACCGCCACCATCAGCCCGAGTCGCGCCGCGCGTTTCATGCCTTCGCGCAACACCGCGGCGTCCACCCGCGGAAAGCGCTCGGCGCCGCCCGCGCCCATGACCGCCTTGAGCCCGATCGCTCCGGCGTCGCGGAGCCCCGCGAGCTGGTCGAGATTGCGCGCGGTCAGTCCACCCCAGAGCGCAAAGTCCAGGCAGGATCGCTCCTCAGCCCGCGCCCGCTTCTCGCGCAACGCCGCCGCATCCAGCACGGGCGGCTCGGAGTTCAGCGGCAGATCGAAAAAAACGGTGCCTCCGCCCGCCGCAAGGGCCGCCGAACCCGTGGCCAGCCCCTCCCGCTCCACCGGGCCGGGCGCGTGGAAGTGCACGTGCGAATCGATGATGCCCGGAAAAACGTAGCGGCCGCCGACCGCCATCGTGACCGCAGCCGAGTCTCGAATCTCGGGCGCGATTTTCACAATCCGCCCCTCTGCGACGCCAAGGTCGGCGCGCTGGACGCCTTCGGGCGTCACGATGAAACCGCCCTGGACGACGAGGTCGAGCTGGTCACTCATGCGC
>JBIJCX010000293.1:0-10775 GCA_044344465.1 Opitutaceae bacterium | reverse complement strand
ACGCGTTCGCACCATTCCTCGGCACCTGGCCGTTGAAACTTCGAGAGGTTGTCCACCTGGGTGACATCGCCACACGCGCCCTGCATGAAGACCACGGGCAAGGCGGCGTTGCCCGTCGCGCCGCGCAGCGTCTTTTCCATCGACCAGATCCAATTGGCGGAAATGCCGCCGGGACTGGTCGTGGCGTGGCAGGAGAAATTAACGACCACTCCGAGCAGATTGTTATTCATATCCCACACGCCGACCGTGCCGACCTGTGGATCGACCGGGCCGGCATAATCAACGATGTCGGGATTGCCGGCGCCGGGGTGGGAGTAGGAAAGGCCGTTCTTCATGCGCAGGCGCCGGTTGAAGGCGACCTTGTCCTCGTGGCCAAAGCCCACCGCGAGTTTGGCGTCGGTGCGGGTGGCGTCAGCCTGCACGACTGCTTCGACGATCTGCCTCTTGAGCAATTGGGTGAAGCCGGGATTGGAGATCGTGCTCTTCTCTTGCACCAATTCCTTCACCAACGGCGAGGCCCGGTCGAGATCCCCGGGCTCGGTCATGCCGATGGGCCCCGACGAATGCGAGTGCGACGCGCCGATCAGGACCTTGTCCGCGGGGATGCCACAGCGCTTTTGAATCTCCGCCCGGGTCTCCTGGACCAAATGGCGGGTGATGAACAGGAGGTCGATGCCGACCAGAGCCACGCGCGTCTTGCCATCATCGAAGACGACGGCGCGGACTTTGCAGGGATCGTGGAAGGTCCGGTGGTAGCTCTTGCCGTAGCCGCCCGGCGCTTCCATGCCGATGTCCGGGGTAATGTCGCGCTCGGTGAAACCGGCTTTGAAAACAGTCTTGGAGGCCGCAGACTTTGGGGCGCCGGCGGCGAGGCTTGACCCTGCCACGAGGCAGGACGCGATAAGGGCGAGTAAGAATTTCATCTTTTGGAGGATCGAGTGGGGGAGTGAAGCGCGACGTGCCAATGGGCAACTGAATTTTTCGCCCCGTCGGATTTCGGGCCAGGCTGGATCCGGCCAGCTACCGTTTTCGCTGTTGCGCCAGCCAGCGGAGGGAGGCTTCAAAAATGATTTCGTGGTCGCCGTTGAAGACGGTCACGCGCGTGGCCCCCGATTGCCGGCGGAAGAGCACGGGCTTCGCCCTGTAGGTGGCATCCCCATAGTTGCCGGCCAGCGAAGGCGGGACTTTGGCTTGTTCAACCAGGGTGGCGATTTGCTCTGCGGTCAGCCGGTCGCGATCGGCCGCGAGGAGGTTGAAGGCGTGCAGGGAGTGACGGATCGGGACGCTGCCCGTATGTCCATCCATGATCCCGGCATTGATGTCCAGGGGCAGATTTTTGGCGGCGGCCAGATGGCTGAGAGGCGAACGCCGGGCGCACTCCCGGTCGGCGGCCGCGCTTTCTCCCGGGATCCCACCGACAATGCGGACGATGTCATCGGCATACCCCAGCTTTCGCTGACGGCATTCGGCGTACCAAGCCTTGAGATCGGTGATCGCCGCCCAGGCGGAGACTCCCGCCCAAAGTTCCGGCGCCCGCCCGGCCATGAGCAATGCCATGTGGCCGCCCCCGGAGACGCCGGCGAGGTAGATGCGCGAGCCATCGACGTTGGCCTGCTGCCGGGCAAAGGCGACGGCGCTCAGTACGTCCTGGACCGCGAGTTCGGAGCCCGCGGCTTCCGGGCGATTGTTGACGCCACGAAAGTCGGGGTGAATGAAGACCCAGCCGTTGGCGATGCACCACTCGGCATAGGGTGCGCCGGTTTCCTTCAGATAGGTGCTGGACCACGTGTGCAGGGCGACCAGCAGTGGCTTCGGTTCATCGCTGCGCGGCGCGTAGTAAAGCGCGGGCTGCAGCGTGGTGTCTGCGGCACTTGGATACTTGATTTCGCGCACCGCGGCCGGCCAGCCGGGCGGCGGCGTGGCGGCTTCGGCCCCGGCGGAGAGGGGATGGAGTGAGCCAAACATCAGGGCGATGGTGGGAAGAAGGCGGTCGAATCGCGAGCGGAAGATCATGAGATACTGATTGCCGGAGCCGGCGTGCCGGCGATGCGACACTTATTCCAACGGATGGGCGCTAATCGATCCAGAACGAGAACAGCCGGCCGTTCGTCAGGTTGAACTCCAGCCGGGTTGGCTGGCCCGAACGGGCGGCCAGGCCGGTCAGTTCCGGCATCGGGATGTCCACGGCGTCCTGGCCCTGCACCGTGACTTTCTGCTGCACGCTGCCATCGGCATTGAGCAGGCTCACGGTGAGGGCGCCGAATTTGACCGCGGCGTTGACGTGCAGTTGCCGGCCCTGATGAATGAACGACTTCGTGCGCAGGGTGCCGGGGCGGAGGCTCGCTTCCATCGCGACAAAGCGATCCCGCTTGAGCGTGGCCAGGCCGATGCCGCCGCGATACGGTGGCAGATCCCTCAGCGTGGTCGAGTCGTCGTCCAGTTTCCAGCGCGTCGGATGGATGATGTTGCGTCCGCTGTAGTAGATCCAGATTTCGTCTCCGACCACCAGGGGATCGGAACCCGTCGGCATGTGGGTCGAGCGATCCCAGTCGCCGAGGCCGCCCAGCGGGATGAATGGCGAGCGGTCGCTCAGCCGCTGCCACGTCTTTCCGTCGCGGCTGACCGCCAGTTGGAAGTAGAGGCGCACATCCCCGGGCTCGTTGTAGAAGAAGTGCACCAGTCCGATCTGGATGCCTTCGTACGGAATGGCCCGGAGGCTGTAGATCTCCGAGATGGGGGAATCGATCTCGTCGCTGGCCATGACGAGGTCGCCCTTGGCGGGCGTCCAGCGCAGGAAGTCCTCGCTTTCGAGCCGGATAACCGCGCGCCCGCCGTTGTATTTTAAATTTTCGCTGCCGGCGTACTTCGCCTTCTTCTCGGGCGTGGTGACACCGAAGACGCGGGCCAGCGCCACCCAGCGCCGGCACGACTCGTCCCACGTGATGTGGAGCGGGCAGTCGAAAACTGCATCCGACACCGGCTGGTTTACGGGCGTCCAATGGATCCCATCCGGGCTGAAAGCCACGCCGAGTCCCGTCATCTTGCCGCCCTTGGTCGCGCCTGGACGCACATAGTTCCGGTCGATCCAGAGGTAGGACATCTTGTAGCGCCGCTGCGGGTCGGGGTCGCGCAGATCCTTCACGACGCCGCCGAGGTTGCAGAAGTACTTCCAGCCGCGTTCGCGCGAGCGCAGATAATCCAGCTTGTCCTTGGGGGCGTCCTTGATCGCGAACTCGTAGCCGCTCAGGACCACGCGGTGGTTGGGCTCGGGATCAAATTGCGGAAAGAGCCCGAGCTTCGGGCGGTCCCAGTGAATGCCGTCCCGGCTCGTGAGATAAAACACGCCCGGGCCGAGAGCGTCGACCCAGGCCTTGAAGATCTTCTCCTGCTCATCGTAGATGACCGACGGGAAGGTGACGCCGACGCCTTCGAACGCGTTGGTTCGCAGGATCAGCGGGTTGTCCGGATGCTTGGTCACCGGCTGCACCCGGCGGATAAGGTGCGTGCTGCTCTCGATCAGGTGGTCATCGAGGAAAAGTTGACGGTGCCGGCCGAGCTGGACCGGTCCGCCGGCCGGAACAACGTCCGCGCCAAAACCGGATGGCGCGAGCATGAGCAGTGGGGCGAGGAGGAGGAACGATTTCATGGGGCGGAGAGGAAACAGGTAGGGCAGGAGCGTTGAAGCCGGGTCATCGCGATCAGCGTGGAAGGAAGACCGTCGGGGACAATTCTGCCGTACTTGTCTTTTCGGTAGACAAAGTGAACGGGCGCGGTTATCGACCGCGGGCTTGTCTAGCGAAAAAACAGGTGTAAGGCGCTTGTCGGGTCGGGGGGCAGCGGACCATGAACCGGGTCGGCCATTCCTTCCTGCCTTACGACCATGACAACTCCGTTTGCCCCACCGCCTTTGTCGCCCGACCGCAGGTGGCGTTCCCGCAGTCGCGACGGTCTGGGCTCGCGCTGCGTCAGTCTTGCGGCGCGAGGGGCGATTCTGGCGTCACTTCTCACGGTCACCGCTTTTGGGGCGGAAGCGGGTGGCGCGACATTGGGCCGCCGCGCCGGGCTTCACTGGGTCGACTGGGTCATCATCGTGGTGTATCTCGGCGCCGTCCTGGGCCTGGGGAATTACTATTCCAAACGCCAATCGAGCAACGCGGAGTACTTCACCGCGGCGAAGACCCATATTCATCCCTTTCTGGTCGGGATTTCGCTCTTCGCGTCGCTGCTCAGCACGATTTCGTATCTGGGCAAGCCGGGTGAGATGATCAACAAGGGGCCGGTCGTGCTGGTCGGTCAGGTGATATCCATTCCCATTGCCTACTATATCGTGGCCTATTGGATCATCCCGAAAATCATGCAGCAACGGGTGACGAGCGCCTATGAGCTGCTCGAGGCGCGGCTGGGCGTGACGGGCCGGTTGCTGGGGGCCATCTTGTTCGTCAAGCTCCGCCTCGTCTGGATGGGACTCCTGGTTTATGTCTCTTCGACCGCCCTGGTCGTGATTCTCAACCTCAATTTCAAGTGGATTCCGGCCGTATCTGTCGTGGTCGGAATCGTGCCGCTCATCTATACGTCCATGGGGGGCCTGCGTGCCGTGGTGGTCGCCAATGTCGTCCAGTTCTTCCTGCTGCTGCTCGGCGCCATCGTCACCATCGTGATCGTGACCGTGCGCTGCGGGGGATTCTCCTGGTGGCCGACGGCGTGGTCACCCTACTGGGACACGCAGCCGTTCTTCAGCTTGGACCCCCATGTTCGGGTGACGGTTTTTGGGGCGACGATTAGCATGTTGATCTGGCGGGTCTGCACGGCAGGTGGCGACCAGATGGCCATCCAGCACTACATGGCGACGCGGGATGTCACCGCCACGCGCCGATCTTATCTTACCATGGCGTGCGCCGCCATGGTGGTCACCATTGTCCTGGCGGTGCTCGGTATTGCGCTCCTCGGTTTCTTTTCCCGATTCCCGGAGTTGCTGGGGCCCGGGATGGAACTGGAGAAGAGTGCCGATCACCTGTTTCCGTACTTCGTCTCAAACCTGTTGCCGGTGGGGGTGTCGGGCCTGGTGGTTGCCGCGATTATGGCGGCGTCGTCCGGCATGGATACGGGGGTCAACGCCGTCACCGCGGTGGTGATGAAGGATTTTTTTGAGCGTTTCGGCTGGAAGCCGGCGACCGAGGCGCGGCGGCTGACGGTGACGAAATACGTGTCGTTCGGCATCGGATTCGCAGTCGTATGTGCCAGCATGTTGGTCCAACTGGTGCCGGGAAATATTTTGGAGATGACGAGCAAGCTGGCCAACCTGGAGGCGACCACGATCTTCGGTTTGTTTTTTCTCGCCCTGTTCGTGCCCTGCGCGACGCCCTTGGGTGCGCTTCTTGGGGCGGTGTATGGTCTGACGGCTTCCGTCCTGGTCGCGTTCTGGGACGTGATGACCGGGCGGCCAGCGATCAGTTTCCTTTACATTGGCGTCGTCGGGTTGGTCTTCGATCTGGGGGTCGGATACCTGGTCAGTCGATTCGGCCCCAGCCGCGATAACCGGCGGGCCACATGGTGGACGGGTGTGGTGCTGTTCGTGGTGCTGATCGTGGCCGTTGTGCTCCTGCTCGCGAAGTTTTGACCCTGCCTCGCGTCCGCCGGGGTTGCAGTGTCGGAGAAGTTGACTAAGAACCCGCCATGGCTGGACCGAAGCTTGGGACCCCTCACACTCCAATATTACAGCGCGCGACCTTGGTTGCCCAGGTCCGCGACATTCTGCGCGATGCCATTCAGCAAGGGACGTGGTCGGAGATTCTGCCGGGTGAGATCGAGTTGAGCCGGAAGCTGCAGGTAAGCCGGATGACGCTGCGGGCGGCGCTCGAGGTCCTGGCGCGGGAGGGCTGGGTGACGTCCTCGCAAGGGCGTCGGCGGCACATTCTCAAGCACCGCGCGCGGTATTTTCGGCCCCAAAACAATCGCATCGTGATCGTGACCGCGGTGCCGCTCGACCGGATGCGGAGCCTGCACCTGATGCACGTGGATGGGTTGCGCGAAAAGCTGGCGCTGGCCGGGTTTGAGCTGGAGGTACACGTAAGCCCGACCTGCTTTTCAGCGCGCCCCGATGCCGCCTTGGCCAAGCTGGTGAACGAAAAGTCCGCCGCGACCTGGGTACTGATGAACTCGACGGCTCCGCTGCAGCGCTGGTTCATGGACCGGAAGAGCCGTTGCGTGATCGTGGGCGCCCGGCACCCAGGTGTTTCGCTGCCGTCCATCGGGACCGATTATTGCGCGCTTGGTCGCCACGCGGCCGGCCAGTTTCTCCGCCGCCGTCACCGGCAACTGGCCGTGCTGTTGCCGCACGAGGAAAAAGCCGGACACATCAACACGGTGGCGGGATTTCGCGCGGCTTGTGACGAGTGCGCGGGCGCGGAGGTGCGGGTGGTGCGCCACGACGCGACCCCAGAGGGGCTCCGCCAGTGTGTGGCCGCGCTGCTGCGCGGGACCTCGCCCACGGGCATCCTGGTCTCGCTCCCCCATTTTGCCGTCGGCACGGTGACGACGCTGGTTGCGCTCGGGGTGAAGGTCGGCCGGGACGTCTCCGTCATCGGGCGGGACAGTGACGCTTTGCTGGAATTCGTGGTCCCCACGATTGCGCGCTACGCCATCGACGTGCCCCTCTTTGTGCAGAAACTGTCGCGCCTGGTACTGACGACGGTGCGGGGCGGCGCCGTGTCGACGCGCGACACCTTGCTGGTGCCGGAGTTTATCGCGGGCGATACGCTGGGAGACTTGTCCATCCAAAATACAGGCAGGCCGTGATTGTGGCCGGTCGTGGGAATCGGCAGAAACGGTTCCCTTGGAGCGACGATGACCAATCGAGAACGAGTTTTGGCGATCCTGCGCCGGGAGATGCCCGATCGCATCCCGTGGATTCCACGGCTGAAGTTGTGGTACACGGCGCACCAGAGCGCGGGTACGCTGCCGCAGGAGTTGCACGGCATGAACCAGCGCGAGGCCGAACGCTGGCTTGGCATGGGCGACGCCGCGCGCGAGGGGCGTCTGTATCGGGTCGAGTACCGCGATCTGGACGTGCGGACATTTCGCCAGGGCACGGAGGATGTCACCGAGTGGGTTACGCCGCATGGGACGTTGCGCTCTGGCCGCTCGCTGGCGCCCGGGCATGTCGCGCTGGGCTTCAACGCCGTTTTCAGCGAATATCCGATCAAGTCCGAGGCTGATTACCGGGCCTGGGAGTATGTGGTGGAGCGCACGGAGTACGTGCCGACCTACGACGAGTTTCTGGCGTACGACGCGAGGGTGGGCGCCGAGGGATTGCCGTTCGTCATTGGGGGCGACTGTCCATTTCATGCCTGGCAGATTCGACTCGTCGGTTACGAGGAGGCCTATCTGCACCTGAACGATTTCCCGGCCACGGTCGAACGGCTGATCGAGCGAATGACCGCCTGCGAGCGGGAAAAACTATGGCCGCTGATTGCCCAGTCACCGGCGGTCTGGATTCAACACGGCGTGCACTTCGACTCGATGATCACGCCGCCGGCGATTTTTCGGCAATACATCCAACCCTACTACCGCGACTTTTCGGCGATGTTGCACGAGCGCGGCAAGTACCTCGCGTTCCACCTCGATGCCGATTCGCGGCTGCTGTTAAACGAGATTCGTGACGCCGGCATGGACGTTGCTGATACCTTTGCCACGGCGCCGCTCGTCAAGTGCACGCTGGCCGAGGCGCGCCGGGCCTGGGGAGACCAGATCGTGATTTGGGGCGGACTGCCGTCCACGTTGCTTGAAGATCCGGTGACCGACGCGGAGTTCGAACGCGAGATGCGGGCCATCTTCCGCACGGTCGCGCCGGGACGGGCCTTTATCCTCGGCGTGTCGGACAATATCATGCCCGGGGCACGCTTCGATCGGCTGAAGCGCCTGCGTGAGATGGTGGCAGAGTGGGGCGAGTGCCCGTTGCGGGGGTGATTGTCCGCGACGTTAGAATTGCCCGCCGATGCCGACCTGAATCCTCGGATCAAACGTGTACCAGTTGTTTTGCCGCTCCTTGAATCCGATGTAGCCAACGATGCTCGGCGTGGAGGTGACGTTGTCGACATCGAGAAATACACTCAATTTTCGGGAGAAATTGTATTTCGATTTCCAGTTCCGGATCACGCGGGATCGTCGGTATTGGACCAGTACCCCGACCCGCACCCCGCCGAGCAGTGAGGCCCGTCCGAACCCCACCCGACCCATGATGCAGGCGGCGGAAATGCGTTCCGTCAGATTGCGGCGCGACAGCAGCGAACTCTGCATCCCGAACGGCCGGTCCTCGGACCACAGCCGGGGATTCCCCTCGAAGTGCCGGGCCACCCTGTGGGAACTTGGATACGGAATCGCTCCCCCCGACAGGGTCTGGTACTCCTTGAGATCGGCATCCGAGTTTTTGAGGTCGATCGTATCCCGTAACTGGGCAATGACGCGATTGTCATCGGTGTTGGGTGGGATTCGTAATCATGGCGGTGTCTTGAAAGCCACCCGCGGGCGATGCGTGAATCACGGGGCCGGGACCGCGAGGCGTTCGAGCCGCACATCGTCAAACCAAACGGGCGCCTCCGCGGATCCACCCGCCACGCCCAGCCACAGGCTCATGACGGATGCCTCGTCCCGGGCGAGGGCGTGATTAAATGGAAACTCGACCTCCACCCGGGTCCACTCCTTGGCGGCATTCTGGCTGCGTTCGAAGTACGGCGTGGGCCGGATTTGGTAGAACATGATTCCGTATTGGATCTTTCCTCCGGCTGGCGCCTTGTGCCAAAAGGAGAGTCGATAGCGGGCCTGGGGATCGGGCAACTGCACATGGGTGATCACGCCGCCGAACTGGCCGATGGATTCCACCCGGAGTGCCACGTCGCCCTCGCGTCTTTCCGTGCGATCGGCGACCACCTTGACGCGATCGGGACACCGATTTTCAAGCGCGTTCCAGCCGTCGCGGGCAACATATGGCAACTCACAGTGATCGGCATCGACCCAACCGATCTTGTACGAACGCATGTCGCCGAGCAGTTGGAGGGCTTCGGGTGACTCCGGCCGCGCTGGCCGCTCAAACGAGCCATTCGGCACGAGATTGGCGAGCGGCAGGTTGGGTTGCAGCAAGGCCTGCCGCTCGGACTCCGCATAGGGCCGGAGGACGGGATGATCCGCGACCATCTGCCGCCAGAATTCCACGGCCGGATCGATCGACGTCGGAGTGCGCACCAGGGAAGTGATCGTGCGGGCGATGCGGGCAATCCGCTGATCCTCGAGCACCCAGCGCGCATCGCTGGTAACATGCAGCACCCGTGGATCCAGTTGAAGATAGTTGAACGGCCAGGGCTTGTTCTTTTCCCCGGTTCCGCTCGGGGGCACCAGGCAGTACGTCCCGAGCGGCTCAAGTCTCTCGACGTTGCACGTGTAGATGCCCTGTTCGGCCGCCAGCATGCCGGCGGCGGCGGCGAGCTGAACCTTGCCTTCCGCGAGCGTGCGGGGTGCATCCGGTCCGGCCCGCAAGGCCAGCAGGTTCCGATACATCTCGTAATAGAGCCGGGCGCGCTCGAAGAGCCGTGCAACGATATCGATCCTCTGCCGGTTCGCCTCGCCCACGACCGATCGCCCGGCCTCCTGCAGGGCGCGACGGCACTCCGCCATGTCACCGTCGGTGATGGGTTCGAATTTCTTTTCCCCCTCCTTGCGTATCACGAGATTGAACTCGCCGGGCTTGCGCCGGCGTTCGTAGACCTTTTCCCACTGGGCGTAGTAGCGGGCCATGGCCGGGGCGGCCTCCCGGCCATAGGCATGCTCGTAGTAGTCGCGCAGGATGGCGTCGACATCCGCCTCCACGTTCCACAGCAGATTGGCGACGACCCACAGCCGCACGCAGCCGTGGCCGTGAACGTCGTAGAACTCGGACTTGAACGCCTGGGCGCCGTAGCCGCGAATCAGCCGGAGGAATTCCTGGAACGCGTGCGGCCACTGATTGGGAAACGGATACGCCGGACCGTAGATCCACTGGTAGGAGCCGAAATGCCGGACTTTCCCCTGCCACCGCTCGAAGACGCGCTGCACATTGCCATCCTGGGTCCAGATGAAAATCATGCAGTTGTCTTCGAGCGGAAATGACGGTGGCTCTTGGTAGTCGAGGTAGGCGAGCGCGGAGACGTAGCGGTCTGGCCACCGGGCCTTGATCCCTCGCGCCACGCGGTTCATGTAATCAAAGAATATTTCCCGGATCGGCACGCCCCGCGCCGCGGCCAGTTGCAGATCCTGTTCCGCCCACCGGCCGCCGTCGTTGGGGGTCAGAGAGATCGATTTCAGGCCCGGATTGGCGGTGAACTGCTCGTCGGCAAAGGCGATCGCCCGCTCGACCACCGCGGCTTCGCTGTAGACGGGTTGCCAGCCGCTCCGGATCGCCGGGGCCGGGATGTAGCGCTTGCCGTTGACCACCGGGTAGTATTCCGGGTGCGAGGCGCCGAATTTCTGCGGGTCGAAGATCGTGAAGGAACTGTGGTGATAGAAGAAACGCTGCGAATCCCACTCCGCGAGCTCGCGACGCTCTGCCTCGGTGACACCCGGATGCACGCCCCGATCCTGTAACCACGCCGTCGGGTCAAGATCACGGAGCCCGCTGTGAATGCGAAGGAGAAAATCCGGACCGGGATTGAATACATAGAGCTCCCGCGGAATCGTAATCTGGTCGCGTTGGGCAATCACTTCTCCCAGTTCGCCCTGCATGAGGATGCGCACGCCCGCGTAGTTTT
>JBIJCX010000292.1:0-10777 GCA_044344465.1 Opitutaceae bacterium | reverse complement strand
CGCACATGTCCAAGGAGCGTTACATCGCCGCCAAGCAGAAGTGGGCCGAGAAGCAAAAGGCCCGCGGCGTCACCGCGCGCCCCGTCGCGTCCCAGGATCGGCTGCCGCCGGGGCAGAAACTGACCGATGGTTTTCCGGTGCTCGATCTCGGCGTGCAACCAGACATCCCGGCCGCCGAGTGGCGACTCAAGCTCGACGGGCTCGTCGAACGCCCGGCGGAGCTGACATGGGCGCAGTTCAACGGGCTGCCGCCGGTGGAGGACGTGAGTGACTTTCACTGCGTGACAACGTGGAGCAAGTACGACTGCCGGTGGGGTGGCGTGGCGTTCACCACGCTCTATGAGCTCGTGCAGCCGACGCCGGAGGCCCGGTTTGTCTATTTCACGAGCTACGACGGCTACTCGACCAACCTTCCCCTCGCCGCGTGCCTCGACGACGACGTGCTGGTGGCAACATCGTTCGACGGTGCTCCGCTCGCCCGCGAGCACGGGGGCCCGGCGCGCGTGATTGTCCCGAAGCTCTATGCCTGGAAGGGCGCGAAGTTCGTCAGCGGGATCACGTTTCTCGCCGAGGACAAATTGGGCTTTTGGGAAGTGCGCGGCTATTCAAACACCGCGGATCCGTGGACGGAGGATCGTTACGCCTAGGACTTTGTCGGGCTTCGCGCGAAAGCGTGCGGCCGATCGGAAAACGCCCCGGCTCATTGCGGTTCTCGAACATCGCCGATTCGGCCGCGGTGATTTCCCGCCCGTGCAGGAGTCCCCGCCCAGCCGCAACGGACAGCAGGACGGCGCTGAATTTCTCCATCGCAGCCGACCTAGGCCGGCTTCTTGTGCCGTACCCGCGGAATGGGTGGGCGACTGTCGCCCTGACCGCCAGGCGGGCGCGGCCGTGGCGGCGGCTCCCGCCAGATGATTTTCGTGCCAAAATAGGCGAGCGCACCCAACAGCGGCCCGAGCACGAAAGACCCGAGGTAGAGCGCCCAAAGGTTGTGTCCGGAGACCGCCGTCATCGGATGGGCCCGTACCTGGGCATAAAGCTGGGAAAGATCCCCGCCCAGGATGAGTTCGCCGACCAGGTAACAGGCCGGCAACTGCATCACCGCCGTCGCCGGGTTCGAGAGAAATTGCAGGAGAAAAACGACCGGCAGGTTGGCGCCCAACATGAAACCGATGACACACGCGATCACCGTCTGCAAAGGGAGGAACGGGACCATCGTCACGGGCAGCCCGACCAGAAAAGCCAGGGCCAGGCTTTCGCGCGTCGGAATCCAAAGTTCGCGGTGGAGGACGCGATCGCCGAGACGCGTATGCAGGAATCCCCCGCGCAACTTGTGGCGGGAAACCCCCCAGCCGTGGAGGCGGCGCATCATCCAGCGATAATTCATATCAGGGTTCAGCCACATGGATGGGACTCGCGCACCCTGTCAACCGCCGGGAGGCGATCCCGGGCCAATTCTCGTTGGACAACGCTCCAGCCGCCGGACAGGGTGCCGCGCCATCATGGCTGAGACCAACCGCCCCCTGGCCAATCGCATTCTCATCGGACTGGCCATCGGCGTGATCGCGGGCATCGCGACACTTGGCCTGGGCCGGGTCTGGCCCGCGTCGCTGGACGTCATGCGCAGGGTGTCAACGAGCGTCCTCGATCCGTTTGGGCAGATTTTTCTGCGGATGCTTTTCTTTGTGGTTATCCCGCTAGTCTTTGCCTCGCTCGCCACCGGCGTCGTGCAACTGGGCCGGCTGGACAAGCTCGGGCCGCTCGCCGGGCGCACGTTTTCGCTTTTCTTCCTCAACATGGCGATCGGCGCGGCGCTGGGGCTCGTGATGATGAACGTGCTCAAGCCTGGCAATCACCTCGATCCCGCCGCGAAGACCCGTCTGCTGCAGGAGTTCGGGGGTGCCGCGCAAAAGCACATCGCCACCGGGGCCGCCTCTCCGCAGATGAGTTTCGCCACGGTGGTCGAGATGTTCATGCCGAAGAACCTCTTCGGCGCGGTCGTCGGGCACACCAACACCGTCATCGGCGATGTGCTGCCGCTCATCCTCTTCGCCATCTTTGTCGGCGCGGTCGGCACTCAACTCTCCCCCGAAAAACGCCGCCGGCTCCAGGACAGCCTCGAGCTCGTAAGCGAACTGATGACCGGCATCGTCCATTTCGCGCTCCGGCTCGCGCCCTACGCGGTGCCGGCGATGATCTACAGTGTGATCGTGAAAATCGGCGTCGACATCCTGCTCGCGCTCGGCGTCTTCGCGCTCGGCTGCATCTCGGTCATGCTGCTGCACCTGTTTGGCACGATGTCGATTTGGCTGAAGATCTGGACCGATCGAAAGCCGCTGCAGTTCTTCAAGGATATCCGGGCCGTGCTCGTGACGGCATTCTCGACGAGTTCGAGCAACGCCACCCTGCCCGCCGCGCTCGACTGCGCTCGGGAGACGCTGCAGTTGCGGCCGAGCGTCGCCGGTTTCGTGCTGCCGCTCGGCACAACGATGAACATGAGCGGCACCGCGCTCTATGAAGGCTGCGTGGTGCTGTTTGTTGCCCAGGTCTTCGGGATCGAGCTGTCACTCGCACAGCAATGCACACTGCTGCTTCTCGCCGTGCTCAGCGCCGTCGCCGTGGCCGGGATCCCCGGTGGATCGCTGCCGCTGATCGCGGGCCTGCTCGCGACCTTTGGCGTTCCGCCCGAGGGCATCGGCATCGTGCTCGGCGTCGATCGCGTCCTCGACATGGTGCGCACCATGACGAACGTCGGCTCCGATGTCGTCACGACGGTGGTCGTGGACGCCGGGGAAGCCCGCGCGGAGGCGAAGGCGGCGGCCCGATAAGGCCAACGGGGGGAGGCACGGCCCCGCCGTTGTTGCACAAACGCGGATTGCGTGCGGCTGATCTTGCCCTATTCTTCCGCGATTGGCGGCAATGTTCTTCGTCAGCCGACCATCCCTGCTTCGACTACCTGTACCTGTAAACCCAGCTGGAAATAACACCCATGAAAACCACGAACTCATTCCTCCTCACCGGCGGAGCACTTTTGCTCGCCCTGACGTGGCCCGCTTCGGCATCCGCCCAGCCGGCGTCGGCGCCGATCACCGGAGAATTCATCGGCCAAACCTATTCCGGGTTGGATTGGGGCTACACGCGTCACACCGAAAGCGCACCGAGTGTGCTGCATCGCTACGGCTTCGTCACCAGCCGTCCGTTGCTCGAGGCGGAAAATATCGATGCGGCGTTCCGCTATAATTATACCCGCGGCACGACACTGGGGCCGAACGGCCGGCAGCACGATTTCGACCTCGCCTTCACCGGTTACATCTCGCGGGGCAGCGTGAAACCTTTTCTCGAGGGGCGGACCGGCTGGGCTTGGGCGAAGGCGGGCGCCGTGAGCCGGAACTCGTTTGCCTACCTGGTCGGAGGCGGATTGGAGCTGCTGCTCGCGCCCCAGTTTTCGCTCACCCCCTTCGTGAACTTCCGAGAGACACCCCATTTCCACGAGCGCGGCTGGAACGGCGGCGTCAAGGCCGGCTTCCGGCTCAATCGCGGCTGGAGTTCGTCGGTGACCGTCGAGTTCGATGACGAGCACAACACCCAGTTTTCTTTCGGGGTGCAGCTGAGGAATTGAGCCAAGCCAGGCGGGGAATTTTCCCGGTCGCGAACGTACGGGTCGCCTGAAAACTCACCCGCGTGGCCCGCGCGGCCGCCTGAAGCTCAAGCTGTCGCTCAGCACTTACTCGTGCAGCCAGGTGAGGACCGAATTCGCGCTTTGATCCGAAGCGTTCCGCTGGCGTCCTCGCTGATTCAGTGGACGCGTCCGACGAGTCGATTCGGCTTCGACCAGCGAATGCGCGCAAGGTACGCCGGCCCGCTCGCCACGGTTCCTGCGACGGTGATCCAGGTCTCATCCGCGCTGACCGTCGTTGCATCGAAGTTGCCGATATCCACGCCCCGCTCCGGCACCGCGATGCGCTCGCTGCTCCGGAGCACGTGCAATTTATCGGGGTCAACCCGGGCGATGAAGAGCGGGGCCCGGTGGCGCGGGATGTGGTCGTTGTTCGCGCCCCGCCGGGTATAAACCAGAAAAAGCCCGTCGCCATGAGTCACCCATTTTTGATGGGTGTTGTAGCTGCCCAGATCGCTGCCGTCGTCGAAGGTCCAGGGCCGGATCGGCTCGAAGTTCAGGCCGTCGGCGCTCACGGTGACATACCCCTTCTGGTCGTTGCGGATGGTCATGTAATAGCGACCGCGAAACCACGTGAGCGATTTTTCGTAAAGGCCGCGCGGCACCGGGAGGAGCAGTTCCCGACCCGCCTCGACGAACCTGAGATCGCCGCCGTCGAATTTCAGCCGTGCCACCGCGCCCCGGTAAGAGAAGGTCCATTTCGCATTCGCGAGGTTCCTGGCCAGGGCATAGAATGGCACCAAGCATGAGCCATCCGGCTCGACCAGCCATTGGCCATGGACCCCGTTGATGAAATAGCGATTGTCCGGATGCTCGGGCAGCGCGAGGATTTTCCAGGGTGTCCACGTCGCAGTGGCCGGATCGTAGGCAATCCAAGTCGTATCCCGGCGGTCGCCGCTGCCCCCAAAACCCTTCTTGGTGTACCGGACGGAGTGCCCGATTCCAATCACCTTCCCGGACGGAGCGTGCCAGTTGAGCGTGATATCGCAGATGCCGATATTGGTCTCGTTTTCCGCTGGTCGCCAACCGAGTCCCGGATCCGGTCGCGGCGCCGACCAGGTCCGTCCGAGGTCATCGGTTCGCAGCGTGCTCAGGCCGGAAAAGAAATCGCTGCCGATCGCTTTTTGAATCGTCATGACGACACGCGGCGGGCCGCTCGGGGCAGGAATCGCGACGGGCCGCGGCTGAAACCAGCTGCCGCCCTCGGCGGAGGCCGGCAGGATTTCGCTCAGTTCGAGCGTATAATCGGGCGCGGGCAACTGCTCTGCGCGATGCCCATCATCTGGCCGGCTGGAAGCTGGCGGCGGAATGCCTTCGACCGGCCGGGCTGAGCGCGATTGGGGCGCCGGCCCCGAAGGCGCTTCGCCCGCCGCCGACGGCACGGGCAGGCAGAGGTTCGCGATCAGGCCCGCCAGACAGGCAAGCCCGCACTTCCCAATCGGGAAGACCGAGGGAGACCGGAGCGGTGATTTTTTCATATGAATTCGACCATGAGAAAAGTGGAAGGGGTCAAATCGAGAATCGAGAACACTTTACCCGGACAGCGTTGGTCCCCGCCCCGGTCAGCCCTGGTCCAGGCATCACCGGTTCAACCCGTTCCCGCCTATCCGATCACTTCGTCGATCAGTTTCACCGGCGTAACCGGGTGCTCCCCGATCCCAATCGCCTGCTCCAACATCGTCTTTGCCGTTGCCAGTGCGCCTTCGTCATTCGCGTGAATCATGCCGAGGATCGAGCCGGCCTCGACGCGTTCGCCGACTTTCGCCAGATCGCTCACCCCCACGGCGTGATCGATCTGTTCGTCCGCCCTCGCCCGACCGGCCCCGAGGCGCAGCGCGGCCAGCGCCACGCCCATGGCGTCGACCTCGCCGACGAACCCGGTCCGCGGCGCCCGGAGCGGCACCTTCAGCCGGGCCTGCGGCAGGCGGCCCGGCTCGTCGACGACCCGCGCGTCACCGCCTTGCGCGGCGATCAGCTCGCGAAATTTCTGCAACGCCGCCCCGCTCGCGAGGCCCGCCTCCAATTGGCGGCGCGCCTCGGCCGTCGTGGCCGCGACTCCCGCGAGCACGAGCATCTGCTCGCCGAGCACGTAGGTGACCTCCATCGTATCCGCCGGTCCGTGACCGTGAAGGCAGGCGATCGCTTCGGCCATTTCGAGCGCGTTGCCGACCGTGCGGCCAAGCGGCTCATCCATCGCGGTCAGCACCGCCCGCGTGCGCTTGCCCTGGGCGGTGGCCACCGCCACCAGCGCCTGCGCCAGCTCGCGCGCCTTCGCCTTGTCCTTCATGAACGCCCCGCGGCCAAACTTCACGTCCGCGACCAGCACGTCGATCCCTTCCGCGAGTTTTTTCGAGAGGATGCTGCCGCAGATGAGCGGGATGCACTCGACCGTCGCCGTCACATCGCGCAGCGCGTAGAGCTTTCGATCTGCAGGGGCGAGTTCGGCCGTCTGCCCAATGAGTGCGACGCCAATTTTTTCCAACTGGGCGCGATACTCGGCGAGCGAGAGATTCACCCGGAAGCCCGGAATCGATTCGAGTTTGTCGAGCGTGCCGCCGCTGTGCCCGAGCCCGCGGCCGCTGATCATGGGCACCGCGACGCCGCACACCGCCACCATCGGGGCGAGATGGAGGGAAATCTTGTCGCCCACGCCCCCGGTCGAATGCTTGTCCGCCTTGGGCAGCTTCACGCTGGAAAGGTCGGCGACCGCGCCCGAATGCATCATGGCATCCGTGTAGCCGGCGGTCTCGGCCGGCGTCATGCCGCGCCAGAAGATCGCCATCAGCATCGCACTGAGCTGGTAGTCGGCCCACGAACCGTCGGTCGCACCGCGGACGAAAGCCTGGATTTCCTCGCGGGACAGGACATGTCCGTCGCGTTTGCGGGCAATGACGTGCTGGGGAAAAAGCGTTGAGCTCATTGAAGCACCCGAGCCTGCCGGGCCGCGGCCCGAGTGGCAACGCACGTTTGCGACGGATGATCCGCCCGGGCGGGGTGCTCAGGGGAACAGCCGTCGTTCCTCGTTCTCTTTGTTCACTTCTCGTTCGGCCTCAGCTGGGACCGGGAACGAAAAAGATTACGGGAACGAAGAACGACGGCACCCACCCACCACCCACACACCACCAAAACGTCATTTATTACCGCCAAAGACCGACCGGGCGATTTCGAACGGTGCCCGCGTCAACCGCGTTATCGCGGACATCGTGTGTTCCGCCGCAATCGGTTGGGGCGTGTCGGGCAAGGCCGCGGCGACGAGCGCCTCGCGCTCGGCGAGTACCGCCTCCCGCGCCGCGACCGCCTCCTCCCGACGTTTGGCCGACGCCACGAGTGCGTGTTGCGCGATGCGATCATCCCGCAAGTGGGCCTGCTCGGCCTCGAGGAGTTCGCGGGCGCGGTGGAGTTTATCCCACGCCGCCTGCAGTGAAGTCTCGTCCGTGAAAGGCGTGCGGCTTCCGGGGCGCTGATAGGCGCCTGCGGCGCTGCGCAGAGAGGCCGGGGCCTCGACGCCATTTCGGCCCGCGTCGATTTCAGCCTGCAGGGCACGCAGCCGTGACTCGTACACCCGGAGGTTGGCTTCGCGTTCCCGCAGCGCCTCCTGGTCCTCGAACAAACGACGACGCTCCTCGGTGAGAGTGGCGACCCATTTCTCGGCGGACGGGCGCGCGAGCTTCAGCGTCGGGCCCGGGGGTGGGAAGGTAATGGCTGAATTCATGGTGGTGATATTGTTTCTGCTGCTGACACCACCTTAACCGGTTCGGCCCCTCTGCGCCATGGGTACACAGGGCTTTTACCCCGGCTTTACCTGGATTATCCCTTATTTCCAAAAAAATTTACGTTCGGAAAATCACGTCCTCGCGATTAAACATTTTAACCGCCCACGCGAGCGCGATCCCCGCGTAGACGCAGCTCGATCCGAAAATCAGCGCGAGGTAGTTCCAGTGCCATACGCCCGACACCAGTTCCTTGCTCACGAGCGAGACATTCAGGATCGGCACGAGCGCCAGCTGCGCATTCAACTCCACTCCGGGCAGCATGCCAACGACGGCCGGCATGATGATCACAATGATCAAGGGGGACACGTAGCTCTGCGCCTCCTTGAAGCTCTTCGCGAACAGGGAGATTGCCAGGAGCGCGGCGGAGAACAGGACCGACATCGGCAGGACCATGCCGATCACCGCGAGCAGGCCGAGCGGATCGAGCGTCGGCAGCGCCGCCCGCGTGGCCGCGCCACTGCCCGCCAGCATCGCCCCGCCGATCACGAAGGTCAGCCCCATCGAAACGAGCGAGAACACGACCGTGCTGAGCGAGGCCGTGAGGACCATGAAAAACTTCCCCAGCACCAGATCGATGCGCGCGACCGGACTGCTGAGGATCGCTTCCATCGTGCCGCGCTCCTTCTCGCCCGCGGTGAGATCCATCGCCGGGTACATCGCGCCGGTAAAGCAGAGCAGCAGAAAAAAATAGGGAATGATCCCGCCGATCACGTTGCCGCCGACTTTCTCCGGCGGCGCCACGTTTTCCGCGTTCACCTCAAAGGGCCGGATCAAGGTGACCGGCAGGCTCCGCTCGGCGAGCCGCGCCGCGATGACCTTGTCGCGAAATTGGGTGAAGAAACGACGCACTTCGCTGACCGCAAAGCCCGAGCGCATCTCGCCTTCGTAGTTGTAAATCTTGATCGCGGTCGGCGCGCCGCGCTCGATGGCGGCATCGAAGCCGGGCGGTATCTCCACGGCGGCGCGCACTTTCTTGTCGGAAATGAGCTGCTTCCAATCGGCCGTCGTCGGGATGACTTTCAGCTTCTGGTTCGCGGCCAGTGCCGCCCGGATTTGCGGTGAATCCCCACCGCCCAGGATCATCAGGGTCGGCACGGTCGCACGGGCCTGGTTGACGATCTTGTAGGAAACAAACCCGATGCCCAGCATCAGCCCCGGCATGACCAGCGTCGGAATGACGATCATCGAGATCAGCGTGCGCCGGTCCCGTAGCATGTCCCGCAGCTCCTTCAGATAAATCGTGAGGATGTTATTCCAGTTCATGGGTGGGTTTGCCGATGGCGCCAGCCAGGCCCTAAGCCTCTTCCCCGGCGACCTTGACGAAGATTTCCTCCATCTCGGTTTCGCCGAATCGGGCGCGCAGCTGCGCCAACGTTCCCTCCGCCAGGAGGCGGCCCCCGTGAATGATGCCAATCACGTCGCAGAGCTTTTCCACCTCGCTCATCACATGCGTGGAGTAGATGACCGTCTTGCCCCGCGCCCGACAGTCGCGGACGAAGCGCACAATTGTCCGCGCCGCCATCACATCGAGTCCCAGCGTCGGCTCGTCGAAGATCATCACGGCCGGATCATGGATGAGGGTCCGCGCGATCGACGTCTTCTGCTTCATGCCGGTCGAAAACTTGTCACAGCGGCGATCGAGAAATTCGTGCATGTCGAGCTCATCGGCGAGTCGCTGGGTGCGTTGCTTGATGGCCTCGTCCGCCATGCCGTTGAGTTTTCCAAAGTAGGCGATGGTTTCCCGCGCCGTCAGTCGGCCATAGAGCGCGGTGCTCGCGGCGAGAAAACCGACGTGAGCCCGGACCTTCTGCGCGTCACGCACCACGTCAAGTCCGGCGACCGTGGCGCTGCCGGACGTCGGCTGCAGCAGGGTGGCCAGGAGGCGGAGGGTCGTCGTTTTGCCCGCCCCGTTGGCGCCGAGCAACCCGTAGATTTGCCCGGGCACCACCTGGAACGAGACGTCCTCCGTCGCGTGGATTTCCCCGCGCTTCTTGTCGCGAAACGTCTTGGTGAGATGACAGGCTTCGATCATTGGCGGGGATTGATCGCATGAGCAGCGACCGCAGGAAAGATGAAACGAGCATCAACGGGGCATCCGCCCGCATTCCCTCCCAATCTTGCCTCACGCAACGGGCGCAAAGTACGCGGAGGCAGCAGTGGATTGTGCCGTTGCGACCTCGGCGTCCTTGGCGTGAGACAGTTCGAGTTCATGGGCAGCGCAGCGAAGAGTCCAGTTGGACTTACGCCGCACGCTCGCGAGGTCGAACCTCCTGCTGGATTCTTCGCTAGCGCTCAGAATGACAATCAAAGGTCGTCTTTGGACGCCCTCTGAACGTGGAACTCCTAACATGACGTTCCAAATAGTGGGATTGCGTTCTCCAGCGGCCGGCGCGCCCGCCGCGGCTCAGGGCAGCTCCGCCACGCTGAGGATGATAGCGGCGGCGACGGCGAAATCCTTCACCGCGTCGGGCTTGCCGATGTCCGTGTATTCGTCGAGCGAGTGCGAGCGGGCGCTCTTGCCACCGGACTGCGAGGCCATCGCGAAAGCCGGGATGCCAAGACTGATGGGAATGTTAGCATCGGTGCTGCTCGTTTCCCAGACCGGCACCTTGTCGTAGACCCGCATCGTGGCGGCGACCTGCTGGAGCACCGCTGAATCCGGCGGAGTGGTCCCCGACGGCCGGTTCCCGATCAGTTTCACGTCCGCCGTGATTTTGCCGGTGGTGGTCGAGCGGGCGGCGTTCTCGGCCTCCACTGCCTCGGCCACGATTTTCTTGAACTGCGCGTCGACCTCCTTGAGGGCCGCGGGCGCGACGGCGCGCATGTCGATCTCCATCATGGTTTCGAAGGGGATTGAGTTGACCGACGTGCCCCCGGAGAGAATGCCGACGTTGTAGGAAACCTTTGGTTTCTTCGGTACCTTGAGCCGGCCCAGTCGCGCGATGGCGTCGCCCATCGCAAACGCCGGGCTGACGGCGCCGAATGCGCCCCAACTGTGGCCACCCGGGCCCTTGAACGTCACCCGGTAACGCAGGCTGCCGAGAGCGGAATTGGTGATGACGTCATTGGAGCGGCCGTCCACGGTAATGAAACGCTTGATGCGATCCTTCCACGGGCTCTGCTGGAACAAATAACGCACCCCGCGCAGGTCGCCGGGGCCCTCCTCGCCCACGTTGCCGATGAAAAGGATATCGCTCGCGGTCTGCACCCCGGCCTCGCGCGTGGCGCGGAGGAAGGCCAGCAGAAACGCGAGCGCGCGGGTGTCGTCGCCGACCCCGGGCGCGCGCAGCGTGGTGCCGGCGCGCTTCACCGTCACGTTGGTGCCCTC
>JBIJCX010000291.1:0-10783 GCA_044344465.1 Opitutaceae bacterium | reverse complement strand
AATGGCGGCATTCGAACCCATCGTCCAGGCGCGGGAGGTTTTCAGATTGTGGCCCTTCGCCACCAGGTCCGCGCGAACCGTCTCCGGCACCCTCGCCTCCAGCGTCATTTCACCGGGATACATCGTGTGTGGAAACGGCGACGCCGGAAAGCTGCGCGTGGACCACCGCGGCGCCTCGATCGCCTGCTGCACGTTCATCCCAAATTCCACCATGTTCAGCAGCGTCTGCATCGTCCGCATGATCTGATCGTCTCCGCCCGGGCTGCCCATGATCATGTGCGGCTGTCCCGCCTTCATCACCAGCGTGCTCTGCAGGGTGCTGCGCGGCCGTTTTCCTGGCTCCAGCGCGTTCGCCTCGCCGGGAACCAAAGAGTAGTAATCGCCCCGGCAGTTGAAGATGAATCCGAGATCTCCCATCACGATCCCGGTACCGAAGCCACTGTGCAGGCTCGGCGTGAACGAAACCATGTTTCGCTCCCGGTCCACCACCCCGATGTAGCTGGTGTCGCCTTCGTGATCCGCCTCGCCCGCCAGGGTGACGTGCACCGGCCGATGCAACACCACCCGGTTCCGGGTGAACTGCTCCGGCGAACCGGGACGCAACTCGAGCGACGCAGCCTTGGGATCGATGAGCTTGCGCCGCTCCCGCGCGTACTCCTTCGAGAGCAGCCCCTCGTACGGAATGTGGATGAAATTCATGTCGCCGAGGTACTTTTCCCGGTCGGCAAACGCCAGCTTGAGGGCCTCCACGGAAAGGTGGATGTAGGCCGCGCTGTTGTGGCCCATCGCCTTGAGGTCGTAGCCCTCCAGGAGATTGAGGGTGAAGAGTTCGGCGGGACCCTGGTTCGCGGAAGGATTCTTGTAGACTTGATAACCGCGATAGTCGATCGAGACGGGTTCTTCGACCTTGGCCGTGTAGCGGGCAAAATCCTCGTAACGGAAAAGTCCCCCGTTCGCCTCGGAGAACACCGCCATGGCTCGCGCGATATCCCCCTTGTAGAACCGGTCCCGCGCCGCCTGGAGCGCCTCGTGGCGGCCCTGGCCAGCGTTCGCCTTTTCCGCCTCGACGAGTTTTCGCAGCAGCCGCGCCTGATCCGGATTGCGAAAGAGCTCTCCCGGTTGCGGCGGTTGTCCGTCCCGGTAGTAAACTTTCACGCTCGTGGGATACTTGCGCAGTTTCTTGGAGCCGCGAATCGCCCCGGCCAGATGGTTGCCGATCGGAAATCCATTCTCGGCCATTTCGATCGCCGGCGCGAGGACCTGGGCAAAACTCATCGTCCCCCAACGATCCAGCAGCAGGAACCAGGCATCGACGACTCCCGGCACGGTGCCCGCCAGCAATCCGTCGCTGTCGGGCAATTTGCCGTCCTGGTTTTTCTTATACCAGTCGATCGTTGCGAGTCCGGGCGCGGTGCCTTCGGCATCGATCGACCAGACCTTTCTTGCCTTGGCATCGTAGATCAGGATCACGGCGTCACTGCCCACGCCATTGTTTGATGCATCAACGAGGCCCAACACCGCCTGGCCGGCCACGATGGCATCGAACGCGTTGCCTCCCGCCCGGAGAATCTCCTGCGCCGCCCACGTCGCCTCGGCCTTCATCGAGCTCACGGCCTCGTGACGTCCGCGGATGACCGGGCGCATCGTGCTGGAACTGGCCTCCGCCGCGTGGCCCGCCAGCGGCCAGACGAGGTTCAGGATCAGGGCGCAATACAGCCGGAGCATTCGTGATAGGTGCATGTTAGAACGGACTCGATAAGCGTTCCCTGGGGCACACAACTCTGTACCGGCGGAGTGGCCGGCGGCGAAGCCAAAATATCGCCGCGAATCGCCGGGTGAACACACTGTGCCTGCCGGCAGTTGCGCCACAACTGCTCGCGGCAGCTCGCGCCTATCAGGCGCGTGAGATCTGGTATGCGCGGCTCTTCTTGCTCATGCCGGATCACTGGCACGCTTTGCTGGCGTTTCCCCCCGAACGCACGATGCGGACGGTGGTGACGCAATGGAAGAGCTACACGGCGAAAACACTCGCTGCGGACGGAGTCCGCTGGCAGCGCGATTTCTTCGACCATCGGCTGCGGTGTGATGAATCCCTGGACGCGAAGGCGAGTTACATCCGGGCGAATCCGGTTCGGGCCGGGTTGGTCGCGAGAGCGGAGGAGTGGCCTTGGGTGTATGCGGTGGGAGACGCCGACGCCGGGCCCGCTCGATCGCGCCTCGAATGCGGGCACGGGGATGGGCCCGCCCACCATGGATCATGGGAGGAAGAAGCTGAGCTGCGCCCGCCGGCCGGCCGTTCGTGACTTTTGCTCGCCTCCCACCGCTCACTGCGAGAAGTTTTCGGTTTTCGCGTGAACACCCTTCTGCTCTGGGATATCGACGGCACTCTCATCGCCTCAGGTGGCGCCGGGATGCGTGCGCTCCGGGCCGCCCTGCGGGCGGTCTTTGCGGTCGACGGCTCGCTCGACGACATCGATTTCGGCGGCCGCACCGACACGTGGCTCATGCACGCGGTGTTCCGAAAATTTCACCTGACCGAGACCGCCGAGAATTTCACCCGCTTCTTCGACGGCTATGTCGCCGCTCTCCCGGCTGAGCTCGCCAACCCCCGCGCCCGCGTGCTGCCCGGGGTGCGCGCCCTGCTCGAAGCGGCGGCCCGGCGCGGCCATATTTCCCAAGGCTTGCTGACGGGGAACATGCGACGGGGCGCCCAGGTGAAGCTCGCCCACCACGGATTGTGGGAGCACTTCCCCTTCGGCGCGTTCGCCGACGATGGCGAATACCGAAACGATCTCGGCCCCCATGCCCTCCGCCGCGCCTGCGCCCACACCGGGCACGAGTTCTCCCCCGCCCGCGTCTGGATTATCGGCGACACCCCGCACGACATCGCCTGCGCCCGCGCCATCGGGGCCCGGGCACTCGTCGTAGCCACCGGCGGCCACACCCACGAGCAGCTCGCCGCGCATGCGCCCGACGCACTCCTCCCCGATCTTGCCGACGATGCCGCGTTTTGGAATATCATCCTGGCGCCGTCCTGAGTCCTCCACCCGTTCTGCCTGCCACCGTCTCTCCGCCGTCCGCCCCCTGTTGTCCGCTTCCGCTCACACCACGAAACATGATCCACGTCACTCCCACAAAATTCACCGTCGCCCTCGGCTCCGATCACGCAGGCTTTGCCTACAAAGAGGCGATCAAGGCCATGCTCGTCGGGGCCGGCCACACCGTGCGAGATTTCGGCACGTATTCGGACGCGGCGTGCGACTATCCCGATTTCATCCGCCCGGTGGCTGAGGCCGTCGCCCGCGGCGAATATGAGCGCGGCATCGTGCTGGGCGGCTCTGGCAATGGCGAAGCCATCGTCGCAAACCGGGTTCGCGGCATCCGTTGTGGCGTGTGCTGGAACGAGCAACTCGCGGCGTGGAACCGGTCCCACAACGACGGCAACGTGCTCTCGATCGGCCAGCGCACGGTGAGCGAGGTCGAAGCCCTTGCGATCGTCCGCACCTGGCTCGCCACCGAGTTTGAAGGCGGCCGGCACCTGACTCGGATCAACAAGATCGACGGACCATAGGCCCCGTTCCGCGGCGCATTTTCGCACCGGTGGTTGCCGATGTCGCGCGGCGGCAATCGCCTCGACTCCAACGGCACTCGATTTAGGATCTCTATTCGCGCCATGAAAACCCTCGTCCTTTCCACCGCTTGCCTTGCCCTGTGCCTCACGGCCGGAGCGTTCGCCGCGGATGATGCCGGGGGCAAATCGCACATGCGCGACGTGCTGAAGGCCCGGCTGGCCGAGGACGCCAAGAAGAAGGCCCCCCAGCCGGCGCGCTCCTCCCCATCGACCGCTCAAGGCGCGACGACCGAAAAAGCCGCCCCGCCGGCCGAAACGCCAACCCCGCCGGTCCTCGCGTTAAACACGCCGATCCCGACCAGCACCGCCGGTTCCGCCAAGAATTCCCCGAGCAAGGATGAGCCGGCCACCGTTCTCCCCCGGGTCGAGGTCAGGAAGAGCCGGATCACCGAGCTCGATCGCCAGCTCTACGAGCAGGAAAAGGAAATCGCCCGCGAAAAGAAGAACACCCAGCCGACGGAATTGGACAAGGCCCTGAACGATTCCAAGGTGGCCAAGTCCTTCTCGATCTTTGGCGGCGAATCGAACCAGTACCGGGCGAACGTGGCCAAGGAACGCGTCAGCCTGATGGAGGAGGAAAAGGTCCTGCTTGAGGCGATCGCGCGCGCGCGGACGAAGGACGAGAAACAGGACCTGCAAAAGCAGCTCGATGAAATCAGGACGATGCGCCGTCAGCTCGAGAAATCGCTCAAGTGAGCCCGCTCCCCGGCAGCGCACCGTGACGGGCCCTCACTCCGCGCGCACGATGTAGCCGCGCAGGTATTCGCTCTCCGGCATCGCCACGAGCACGGGATGATCCGGCGGCTGATGGCACCACTCGAGCACCCGTAGCTTTCGGCGCGCGTCCGTCGCCGCGTCCGCGAGCACGCCCCGGATTTCGGCGTCCTGCATATGGTGCGAACACGTGTAGGTCGCCAGCACGCCGCCGGGCACCAGCCGCTTGATCGCACGCAAATTGATCTCCTTGTACCCGCGCAGCGCCCCCTCGAGCGCGCTCTTCGACTTCGCGAACGGCGGTGGATCGAGGATGATGACATCCCACATCGGCTCGATGCTGCGGGCCGGGTCGTTGAACCAATCGAACACGTTCGCGACCGAGAACTCGACCGTCACGCCGTTGCGCCCGGCATTGCGTCGCGCCGCCGCGATCGCGTCCTCCGCACTGTCAAGCCCGAGCACTTCGACCGCCCCGGCCCGCGCGGCGTGGAGCGCGAAGGCCCCCTGGTTGCAGAAGGCATCGAGCACCCGCGCGCCGCCGCAGTATTTCGCCACGGCCGCGTGCTGCGCGCGCTGATCGAGGTAGAACCCCGTCTTCTGTCCGCCCTGCAAATCGAGCCAGTACTCGAGCCCGCCGATCCGCATCCAACGGGCTTCCCACGGGCGCCCGGACCGCGTGTGCACCTCATACGGCAATCCCTCCAACCGGCGAATCGGGGCGTCGTTGCGATAGATGATTTCCGCCGGCTGCAAAACCTCGGCCAGCACGTCGCCAAGCAGCGCAGAGCGCTTGTCCATCGCCAGCGTCTGCAGTTGAACCACCAGAGTGTCGCCATACTGGTCGACAACGACGCCCGGCAAGTCGTCCGACTCGCTCCACACCAGCCGGCCGGTGTAGGGTCGCGGATTCGCGACGCCGTCCGCCACGCCCCCGGACAGGCTCGCCGGTTGCTCTCCGACGGAGCCGGAACGCACCGGGCTGGCTCCGCGGCGCTGGACCGCACGTTCCACGGCCCCGCGCAAATACGCCGCGTCGAGCGCAACGCGGTCCCGGCTCAGCCGCCGCCACACGATCTGCGACTTCGAATTCCAGATGCCGCTCCCAATGAATCGTCCGGTCCGGTCCCGGCCTTCGACCACCTCGCCGTCGTGTTCCGATGGCAGCAGCGCCTCCACTTCGTTCGCGAACACCCAAGGGTGCCCGGTCAGGACGCGGGACCGCGCATTGGCTTTGAGTTTGAATGACGGCAGGCTGGGCACGCCCCCACGATTGCCGGATCGTTCCGGTTTGCGACGATTTTCAAACCGCAGAATTCTTGACGAACGGCGTCCGCGCAATTTTTCCGCTTTCCACTCCGCGCCCGGTGCGGTTTGTTATCCGGCTCGCTCCGCCACCCGCTTCCCGCCTAACGCCACGTTGATGTCACCCACCGCAGAAATCGCCCGCCGTCGCACGTTCGCGATTATCTCCCACCCCGACGCCGGCAAGACCACGTTGACGGAGAAGTTCCTGCTGTACGGCAATGCGATCCATCTCGCCGGCACCGTCACCGCGCGGAAGAACCAGCGCGCCACCGCCTCCGACTGGATGGAGCTCGAAAAACAGCGCGGCATTTCCATCAGCTCGACCGTCCTGCAATTCGACTACGCCGGCTACGCGGTCAACCTGCTCGACACCCCCGGCCACAAGGATTTCTCCGAGGACACCTACCGCGTTCTCACCGCCGTCGATGCCGCGCTCATGGTCATCGACGCCGCCAAGGGCGTCGAGACCCAGACCCGCAAATTGTTCGAAGTCTGCCGCCGCCGCGGGGTGCCGATCTTCACCTTCATGAACAAGTGCGACCGGCCGACGCGCAATACCCTCGAGCTGCTCGACGAGCTCGAAACCGTCCTCGGCCTCCAGTCGTCGCCCGTGGTCTGGCCACTTGGCAACGGCCCGTCCTTCCGCGGGGTCTTCGATCGGCGCACGCGCGAAGTCCACCTGTTCGAACGCGTCCCCGGCGGCAAGTTTCAGGCTCCCGTCAACGTCACCTCGCTCGACGACCCCGCGGTCCGCGCCAAGCTCGACGATTACACCTATGCCGAGGTGACGGAACAGCTCGCGATGCTCGACGGCGCCGGCCACCCGTTCGATCTCGCGGCCGTGCGGGCCGGCCAGCAGACGCCCGTCTACTTCGGCAGCGCGGTGAACAATTTCGGCATCCAGCTGCTGCTGGATGGCTTCCTCCACGACTCCGTGCCGCCAGCGCCGCGGCGCAATGCCGGCGCGGAAGGCGGCGCGACTCAAATCGCCAGCAACCCGCCGCCAGCGCCGGCCAACGGCCATGCCACCACGTCGGCGGCCCCCCTGCCTCCGGCCGCTCCGCTGGTGCCCGTGGAGCACGAACATTTTTCCGGTTTTGTCTTCAAGATTCAGGCGAACATGGATCCTAAACACCGCGACCGGATCGCGTTCCTGCGCATCTGCTCCGGGAAGTTCGAGCGCGACATGATGGTCACGCACCAACGCACCGGCAAGACGATGCGCCTCTCGTCCTCGCACAAGCTCTTCGGCCAGGAACGCGAGACAGTCGACGAAGCCTGGCCCGGCGATGTCATCGGGCTCATCGGACACAGCGAGATCGGGATCGGCGACACCCTGACCGACGACCGGTCGATCCGTTACGACGAGATTCCGCGTTTCCCGCCCGAAGTCTTCACCTACATCTCGAATCCGAGCTCGTCCGACGCGAAAAAATACCGCGCCGGCGTGGAACAGCTCCTGCAGGAGGGCGTCGTGCAGTCCTTCACCGCCCGCAACGCGCCGCCCGGAGCCACGCTGCTGGCCGCAGTCGGACCGCTGCAATTCGAAGTCGTGCAATGGCGCCTGCAGGCCGAGTATGGCGCCGAATCGCGGCTCACGCCGACCCCGTGGACGCTGCTTCGCTGGCTCGAGCCGCACCCGGCGCTCAAAAACCCGGGCTCGCTGATCGTCGCCACCGGCGTGAGCTTCGGCACGGACAAGTTCGATCACCCGATCGCGCTTTTCCCGAATGAATGGACGATGCGCTACTTTTTGGAAAAGAACCCCGAATTGAAACTCCACACCCTGCCGCCCGAACAGGGGTGAGACGGGTCTTTGTTCCGCGGAACGCGAACCGTGGCGCGGAGCTTCAGCCCTGCTTGGACCACTTGGGGTATTCGCGGCGCGGGCTGAAGCCCCGCGCTACCCCAGAGGCTCGTTGCCAGGGCGGACGTTCGCTGCTTGCTGCGGCAGGTCGGCAATGCGCGACATGCCGGCACGTCAAACCCCAGGTCTGGCAAGATCCCCGCTCGGGTGTGAGACGAAGTTCGGGAGTTCTAAATTTATTTTAAGCCGCAAGAGGTAGGCAATCGTTACGGGCGGCCTTCGCGTTGAGGCGGTGCTGCCAGCCAGGCGACCCCGACCGCCAAGACCCAGTAAATCCCATCCTGCCGAAACAGCCCGCGGGCCGGGTTCCAGCCCAACCAATAGAATACTGGTGGAACGACGACCGCCCCAAAGGTCATTCCGACCGGGAAAAACAAAGCGGTCAGCAAATATGTCCCGCGCGGCGGCGAGGGAATTGTTGGCGGAGCTGCGTCCATTGTTACTTTCGGCCAGGACCAATCCTATAATCGCGGCGCGGTACGGGTCAATTCGGGGCGAATTGGTCACCTACCCACGTGTGTCCGATCAGAAGCCGATGATGTCCATCTGGATAGGTATATTGATCAGGTCTTGGCTTACTCGCTGTACCTCGGGCACCTGCGAATTCCGAAGACTCCCTTAGTCGGACACCCGTGGTCACCTACCCCCCTTTCCGGGCGGACCCGAGCCATGCGGCAAACGGCCGGAAATGTGGCCTGTATGGCGCTTGCAGGGGGCGCAGTGACTCGCATCACTTCCGACAGCGACTCGCATCGCCCGTTAACCGCCCAGTCGTTGACCACCCGACGTTAATCTCCGAGGGCGTCTTGTACGAAGCACGGAGGTCTCAGCGGTCTTTCTCGACGTAGCCACGCCTCTCGCCGAAGATTCCGTTTCCATGCATATTATCAGCCGCGCGGTCCCAATCTGCCTATCGGCTTTTTCCGTTCACCTCGCCACTGCCGCCGAGTCCGCGGTGCGCATCACGGCCGATGTCGCCTTCCTCGCATCTGATCGGGTCGAGAAGCTCGATCTTTACCTGCCGGCGCAACCGCCGAAAGGAACGTTGTCACCGGCACTGGTCTGGATTCACGGCGGCGGCTGGTCTGGCGGCGCAAAAAATGAGGCCCGCGCGAAGAACGTCTGTACTACGCTCGCCGGCGCCGGTTACGTCGCAGTAAGCATCGACTACAAACTCGGCCCCGGCGCGTGGCCGACCAACCTCATTGACTGCAAGAATGCCGTGCGCTTCCTGCGGTCCAACGCGGCCAAATACCACGTTGATCCAAACCGAATCGCGGTTGCCGGCGGTTCGGCCGGGGGTCACCTCGCGCTGATGGTTGCCCTTACCGCCGGCCAGAACGAGCTTGAGCCCGTGGAGACGGCGACGCCCTATCCACGCTTTTCCAGTGAGGTCCGGTGTGGAATTAACATGTACGGCGTGACGAACATCCTCACTCGCAAGCTCTCAGAGAACACGCTGCAATTGTTCGGCGCGGAGACGGTGAACTCCCCGGCTCTGCGCCTCGCCTCACCTGTCACACACGTCACTAAAACAAGTGTGCCACTTCTGACGCTGCACGGCCGAAACGATCCGACGGTCGACTACGCACAGGCCGAAGAACTCGACCGCGTGGCAAAAGAGCGCGGCGCGCCGCACGAATTGATCCTTCTTGATGGGGTCGGCCACACGTTCGATTTGCAGACATGGAAGAGGAAACCGCTGCCTCGCGATCTACGGCCGGTGGTGCTGGAGTTTCTGGCGAGAAACATGGCGCGGTAGGGCACTCCGAAACCGACGCCTACAACACGATCAAAGAAGCGGCAAAGGGCTTGCAGGCAAACGCCTGGCACACTTTCCGATCCTCACTTCTCGGCGCGGAAGCGGTTTGACCGGGTCACGGACTCTGAAACCCTAGCCGAATGAACTTTTCCCGTCGAACATGGATCGTTGTGGCGGTGATGTTGGCGCCGCTACTCAGGTCGGCAGGCGTGGACGGTGCGGGACGTGGCGCGAGAGCCGTCGAGGAGACCCTGGACCAATTTCATGACGCCGCATCGAAAGCCGACGGAACCGCCTATTTTGCGCTGTTTGCCCCGGAGGGTGTGTTCATCGGCACCGACGCCACCGAACGCTGGACCGTTGAGCAGTTCAAGAGCTACGCGGCGCCGCACTTCGCCAAGGGCAAAGGCTGGACCTACGTGCCGCGGACCCGCCACGTTGAACTGGCGCCCCAAGGTGATGTCGCCTGGTTCGACGAGATCCTCGACAATAAGTCGTATGGCGTCTGCCGCGGTTCCGGAGTTCTGAGAAAGATCGGCAGCGACTGGCGGATCAGCCAGTACCATTTGACGCTACCGATCCCCAATGAACTCGCCGGCAAGGTGGTGAAATTGATCCGGGACGCGGCGACTGGATCTGCAACAAAGTAGGTAGGATACTGGCCGGACAGTGGCACCGGTTTTTATCGCCCGCCGGATCCCAGTATCTCGGCCCTGCTGGCAGATGCGGGCGCCAAGGATGTGCCGATGATTCCGGCCCAGCGTCACCTATGTCGCTGCTCGCTCAGTCCTCACGTCCTCCACTTGCGCCGGCAGCCGTCCGGTCAAACGCAGGCACCACCGGAAACACTTGTGCGCAAGGTCTACCGGCTCACAGAACATCGCCGGGCAGCCGGCGGGAATGAGCGTTATCTTCGCATCGCGGGCCGCCGACACCGCTGCCTCCGACGCACTCCCGGCACCGATCGAACGGTGCAACCACACCCGGGTGATGCCGAGGCGAGCGCATTCCCGGACCACGCTCTCAGCGGCGTGCGGGGGTGTCATCACGACCACGGCGGTCACGCCACCGGGAATCGACGTCAGATCCTGATAGCATAGGACGCCTTCCACCGCCGACGCGGCAGGGTTGATCGGGAACACGTCGTGGCCGGCGGCCCGGAGCTTCCGAAACACGAAATTGGCGGCGGCGCCACCGCGGCGGGACACCCCGGCGACCGCGATGCGCTTCTGCGCCAGGAAATCCGCGACCGCCTCGTCGAACGATAACATAGCGTCTTCGACCCTACGCAGTCGTTGGGGTTCGAGCAATGCCGTTTCTGAGGGTGCGATCCCCGTGATGGCGGGGACCCGTGCGCAGGAGGCTGAAGTTGCCGGTCGCACGTACGCGAAAAGCTATCGTCGATCCGCGGACCGTGTTTGGCGCCCGGTGCGCGCAGCCCGATCTGCGTCGCCAGCTTCCGGAAGTCCCGGCCGACATTGTTTCTGCGACACAGAGTTCC
>JBIJCX010000631.1:0-3038 GCA_044344465.1 Opitutaceae bacterium | reverse complement strand
TGATCAGACCCGCGGTGCGATGGTTCTGGCGGATGAGCACGCGATCGCCTGCGGCAAGTTCGATGGTGCGCGGCGTGGCGACCGTCCACGCGGCCGCCTGGCGGGCGGGTGCGACCGTCGTCTCCTGTCCGTTGGAGGTCCGGACCTGCAATCGGCCACGTGCGACGGCGACCACGGAAACAGTCTCGCCCGCCCGAAGGCCGACCTCCGGGAGCGGACGGTGGAGTGTGATCAAGTAACCGGGGCGGTAGTTGGCAGATCTTGCGGCTTGCGCCTTCGTCCAGGCCATCGGCTCGGCGACAGTGGTGGGTTTCCCCTCGCCGAGCATCCGGTGTTTCTTCAATTCGGCGCGCACCGCGTCGGTCAGCCGGTTGATTTCCTCCCACTTGGGGGCGACGAGAATGACATCACGCTTTGCCATGACGCTGCTCACGTAGTGATCGGCGGCGCGTTGGATGTACTCGGCACCGGCGTCCCGCAGCCAGCCGAGCCGGTCGATGGCCTCAAGGCCGGCGCGCGACTGGCCCTGCGCCATCAGCTTCACGGCGGCGCGGTATTCTCTCGCCGACTGCCGACGGATGTCGGTGAGTTCACAGGTCTTCAGCCGGGAGTGCCTTTCGAGAATCGAAAGGAAATCGCCGGCCTCGACGCCGGAGTGCTGGCGGGAGTCGCCCACGAGAACCAGCCGAGCGTCGTTGCGCTGCGTCAGGTGAAGCAACTCAGCACCCTGGCGGTTGCTGGCGATCCCCGCCTCATCCACGATCAGGGTGGCCCGGCGCAGCCGCTCGCCGTGCACGGATTCTCCGTTTTTCAGCAGATCGGCCAGCGTCGTGGCATTGGTGAATCCGTCGGCGCGCAGCACTCCCGCCGCCGAGGTGGTCGGCGCACAGGCGAAGACGGTGCGACCGGCCGCCTCCACGCTGCGCTGAATCTCCTTGAGGGCAAAAGTCTTCCCGGCGCCGGCGACTCCGCGGAGCGCGCACACGCGATCGGTCGAGGCGAGCAACGCCTGCACGACCTTGCGCTGCTCGGCGGAGAGGCGTTGATCCGGCTCAAATTGCCGAGCGCCGAGTGGCGGGTAGAAGTCGCGTCCGAAGTCGACGCACCGAATGGCGTCCAACTCCAGCCAGAGGCCGGTGCGCGTCGCATAGGCGGAGTGCAGACAGGTGGGACCGTTCGTCAGTGCCACACAGTCGGAGGCGTGGCCCTTGATGAGTTTCTGTTTCAGCGTGTCGAGCGAGACCGTGCCGAGACTTTGATTGAGCGCCTCGGCGATAATTTCATGGCCACGCTGTACGCTGGACCGTTCGAAAAGATGGTCGCAGGCGTAGCGCAACGCAGGGCTCTCGCGGGCGGGCTTCGATGGGGCGACATCCGTGCGCCGGGCTGACTCCACCAGCGCATCGAGTGCTTGAAGGCGCTCGGGGGCAAAGTCGGCCCGCTGCCGGCGGCGGACTTCTGCGGTGGTGATTTCCGTCAGCTTACGGCTGCGGGTGCGCGTGGTGATGCCGTGGATCTCTTTGGTTGTCGGGGCGCGGCCATGCTTCTTCTTGAAGGCAGCGATGCCTGCCTCGATTTGCGCCCGACGCTTTGACGCCAACGCTCGATCCGCGGCGGTGACGCCGGCAATCTCGAAACCCTCGATGACGCCGTCTTCATCTCGCGCGGGCTCGATCGTGTAGCCGGCCGAGAGAACGCCGCGGGCAAGTTCGTTCTGATAGACTTTGCCCGCATAGCGAATGGCCGAGAACATCTCGCGTTCGGTGATCGCATACCAGCGGTCGGACTTCGCATCGAAGGTGGCGTTGGCTGTGACCAGGTGGGTGTGCAGGTGGGCATCGAGCTCCCGGGAAGCGTCATGCTCGAATCGGGCAGCGCAGACGTTGCCGGTAATGGCGACCTCCTCTGACCAAGCCAAACGGCCACCTCGCACCCTCCGCGCGGCGAAACGTTCCAACTCGGCGAAGGCAACGCCGACCGCTTCGTGGTGCGCTTGGCGCAACCGTTCGTCCCCAAAGGTGACGGCGAGCAAGGAGACGCTCTTGGGCGCCGAGCATTCAAAATCCAGAAAAGCGATCCGCCTCGCGCCGGTGCGTACGGTCAGCTTCCTGCCGGTGAGTGGGTGGCGGTTGCAGCGGAGGTGTTCAAATGCTTCGTCATGGGCAGCAATCGCGCGGCCCGCGAGGCCGAGGCGCTCCGCCCCCTGGCCCACCCACACTCCCGTGACCGACTCGTTCTCCGAGTAGTAGTCGTTTGCGGTGAGATGAGTCGCGAGGTAGGTCGACCCGTTGTAAAGTTTCGCCATCGTGAACATGGCACCATCTTGCCACTGCTTGCACGATTCCCCAAACGAAGCCGGCGAACACCGGGGTCAGGGCGGTGTTCGCCGAATAGTCTGAAACGGCGCGGCAATTGGCCGCTCAGTTGTTGCCGTAAATCGGCAGATCGGAGGACTGAGTTGACTTAAGGATCTGGCCGAGCGCGCGGGCGGCAGTATCTCGCGCCGCCGCGTCGTTCTTGAATCCGGGCGCGTGTCGTTCGAACCAAGTGTCGACGGTTCGCAGTTTTCTTTCGGCGCGACGTTGCAACACCGGGAAATGGATGTCCTGCAGCAGCCCGTAGCGCTCCGCATTGGCCTCCCGCCATTCCTGCACGAGGGCGGTGAGGACGTACTTCTGATCTGGACGCCTGGCGTTGGCCCGCAGGCGGGGCAGGGCCTGCAACATTCGGGCGTAGGATGGATTCGCCTCGCCAAGGACGATTCGAAGCGCGCGAACGAAGAGCGCCCACCAGAGATCGAACCGGGCGCGCATGATCGCGAGGGCACCGTCCGCCGGGGCCTCGGCAAAAAAACCCTCGGGTACGCGACAGGATGCAACACCGTGCCAGTATTCCACGGCGACGCGGCGGCCGGCTCGCCACGCTTTGAACGCGACGCCAAGCTGGCTGTCGTCGGGCTCGGTGGCGTGCGATGTCAGAACCGTGCAGTGCTCAGCCGCGACAAAATTGCGGCTGGGAACTGCGCCGGGCGCAGATGG
>JBIJCX010000630.1:0-3039 GCA_044344465.1 Opitutaceae bacterium | reverse complement strand
CCAACCTGGTCGGCCTCTCCGCGCTGCTCACCACGACCATGCCGGCGATGAAGGAGACCGTGCGCGTCCTCAAGGCCGCCGAGCTGCCGAATCTCAAGGTCATGATCGGGGGCGCTCCCATCACGCAGGAATTTGCCGATGACATCGGGGCCGACGGCTATGCCGCCGACGCCGGCACCGCCGTCGAGGTCGCCCGCCGGCTGCTCGGTGACGCAGCGTGAGGGCGCGGGAGGGTGAACTGCTCGTGGGTTCCTCCATCGATTGTTGGCGTGGTGTTCTGAGCCGCGCAAAACTGGAAGGTCGCCGCCGAATTCGGCCGTCGTTGTGGCCGGCGAACGATGAGGGTGGACCGTGCGCTCCGTGCGCGATCACGAGAACGTCCGGCGGCCAGCCGCGCGTGGAGCGCACGGCCCGCCTCTCCTGCGGCCTGGACCGACCATGACCTCTCGCGAAAAAGTCCAGCGCGCCCTGCGGCACGAGCCCGGCCCGGTGCCGGTGGATTTCGGCAGCACCGGCGTGACCGGCCTGCACGTGAGCTGCGTCGCCGCGTTGCGCGACCACTACGGGCTGCCCGCGCATCCGGTAAAGGTGTGGGAGCCGTTCCAGATGCTCGGTGCGGTCGAGGGCGATCTGCTGACGGCGCTCGGCTCCGATTGCGTCGGCGTGAGCGGGCGCGGCACGATGTTCGGTTTTGCCAACGAGGGCTGGCACGAATGGCGGACGCCCTGGGGACAGGTCGTGCTCGTGCCCGAGGGATTCCGACCGCGGGAGGAGGCGGCGGGCGACGTTTTTCTCTTTCCCGAGGGCGACCCGACGGTGCCGCCAAGCGGACACATGCCGGCGGGCGGCTATTTTTTTGACGCGATCATCCGGCAGCCGCCGATCGATGAGGACAAGCTCGACGCGGCGGACAACTGCGAGGAATTCAAACGCTTTGGCCCGGCCGAAATCGCGCACTGGACGGCGGAGATCGCGCGCGTGCGCGGCGCCACCCGCTCGGTGCATGCCAGCGTGGGCGGCACGGGCTTCGGCGACATCGCGCTCGTGCCCGCCGCGTTTCTCAAGCACCCGAAGGGGATTCGCGACGTCAACGAATGGTATATCTCGCTCGTCGAGCGCCGCGATTACATCCACCGCATCTTCTCCTATCAGTGTGAGATCGCGTTGCAGAATCTCGCGACGTTTGCCCGCCTCGCGGGCGACACGGTCGACGTGCTCTTCGTGTGCGGCACTGATTTCGGCACCCAGACCTCGCAGTTCTGTTCGCCCGCGACCTTCGACGAGTTGTTTGCTCCCTACTACCGGCAGGTGAACGACTGGGTGCACCAGCATACGGCGTGGAAGACGTTCAAGCATTCCTGCGGGGCGGTCCGTCCGCTGGTCGACCGTTTCATCGCCGCCGGTTTCGACATCCTCAATCCGGTGCAGTGTTCCGCGAAGGACATGGACCCGGTGCGGCTCAAGGCGGATTTCGGCGACCGGATCGTCTTCTGGGGTGGCGGCGTGGATACCCAGCATACGCTGCCCTTTGGCACTCCCGCGGCGGTTCAGGCGCAGGTCACGGAACGTCTGCGCGCGTTTTCGCCCGGCGGCGGATTCGTTTTCAACACCATCCACAACATCCAGGCCCGCACGCCGGTGGAAAACATCGTGGCCATGGTCGATGCGATCCGGGATTTTAACGGCACGCCGCGTTGAGTTGGATCGATTCGTGGTTCACTCCGACTGCTTCGATCTTAAGCTGCCAAGAAACCGTCCCTGCTCGCCATGACCATGACTCCACGCACCTCCGCCCTGCTTCAAGAACTCACCCGGCGCCCGCTCCTCGGCGACGGTGCCACCGGCACGCAGCTGCAGGCCATGGGGCTTGCGCCAGGTGCGTGCGGTGAACTCTGGAACACGGATCAGCCCGAGCGCGTCCGCCGGGTCCACCAACTCTATCGCGAGGCGGGCGCCGATCTGCTCACGACCAACACGTTTGGCGGCACCTCGTTCGTGCTCGCGGCCCATGGCGCGGCCGCGCGTGGGCGTGAGCTCAATGTCGCGGGGGCGCGGCTGGCCCGGGAAATCGCGGGCGATCGGGCGTGGGTGCTCGGCGACATCGGGCCTTTTGGCGGCATGCTCGAACCGCTCGGGGAAACGCCCGCGGAAGCGGTCGCGGCCGCCTTTCGCGACCAGGCGGAGGCGCTGCTCGCCGGCGGGGCGGATGCGATCTTGGTCGAGACGATGTCCGATCCCGCCGAGGCCGGGCTCGCGGTGCAGGCGGCCAAGGCGGCGGGCGCCGGGCTCGTGTTCGCCACCTTCGCCTTTCAAAAGACCGCGGTGGGCTACCGGACGATGATGGGCACCAACGCGGGGGCCGCCGTCGCGGCTGCGATCGCCGCGGGGGCGGATGTGGTGGGCGCCAATTGCGGCACCGAGCTCTCCCTCGAAGACTATGAGCGGCTCACCGCCGAGCTCGTCGCGGCGGCCGCCGGCCGTCCGGTCATCGTGCAGCCGAATGCCGGATCGCCCAAGCTGATCGATGGCCAGATCAGCTATGCCGAATCCGCCAGCCAATTTGCCGCGGCCGCGCCGCGCCTCCTCCGTGCGGGAGCGCGCCTGGTCGGTGGCTGCTGCGGTAGCACTCCGGCCCACATCGCCGCCATGGCGGCGATCCTGAAGTCGTGACGGCCGCGTCGGACCCGCCGTTTTCGATCCGCGTCCTCATCGTCGAGGACGAGCCCAAGACCCGCGAATCCCTCGCCGAAGGACTCCGGCTGGAAGGCTGGGCGGTGCGGATGGCGTCCGATGGAGGCGAGGCGGCCGCCCTGCTGAAGGCCGAGGGCTTTGACCTCATCATCCTGGATTGGATGCTGCCCGATGGCGATGGGCTGGTCGTGCTCCGCTCGGCGCGCGCCAGCGGTATTCAAACCCTGCACTTATCCCACGTCGCGCGGGCGACGAGAGTGGTCTGGGAGAGGGCAACCGGGGTGGAGGCGCCAGCCGAGCACCATGTCCAGCAGGCGTCGCAGGCCATCGGATACGCTCTCGGCCCCC
>JBIJCX010000629.1:0-3043 GCA_044344465.1 Opitutaceae bacterium | reverse complement strand
TTAAGTGCGGGACGCAGCGTTAGCCGAGGTGCTCGCCACGTTTCAGGCGCATCGGACCTATGCCTGTTGTGTGGGGGGCTGTAAGTTCCGCCGGACATCGTGGTGGGACAGAGCGGCCATCCGTCCACTTTTCTGCGCATAGACAATCGTCATAGGTGAAACGAGTCTCCGTGGGGGGAATCGAATCTCGCCTACCCGTTGAACGACGTGGCACGCAGACCGGTTGCTATGCGCCCCCGACTCGCTCCGGCAGATCGGCGGGTTGCCCGAATTCCAACCGCGTGCGTGCGGCATTCACCGTCAAATGCCCGCACCCGGCCTCCCCGGCGGTCCACGCCGCGACGAGCGGCCGGTTGATGAGGTTCTGAATCGCGCGCTCCAAGGGGCGCGCTCCGTCCAGCTCGGAGAATCCCTCCCCCAGAATAAACTGGATCACCGCGGGATCGATCGTCACGTCGATGCCGGCGCCGCGGAGTTCCGCGAGTTTTCGGTGCACGTGATACCGGCAGATTTCCTCCTGCGTGCGCAGATTGAGGCGGCGGAATACGCCGACCAAATCGACCCGGGCGAACAGTTCCGGCCGCAGGTTCTGCCGGGCATACGCCAGAACCGTGCGTTCGACCGCGCTGTCGCTGTTGTGCCGCATCCGGGCGGCGGCACCGGCGCCAAGGTTTGACGTCAGCGCGATGTAGAGCGATCGCAGATCGTAAGCCCGGCCGCTCGCCACCGTCAGCCGCCCCTCGTCCAGGATCTGCAGGAGAAGATCGAGGAGCTGCGGGTGGGCCTTTTCAAATTCGTCAAACAGCAAGACGCGGCAGTGCGGGACGCGGGCCATCTCGGCGCCGAACCGCCCCTCGTCGCCGGACCCTTGGCCCAGAAACACGTCCACCGACTCCCTTGTCTGGAATTCCGAAAGATCGAACCGGGCATGGTCCGAACCCGGCGGCAGCCGCCGGGCGAGCGCTTTCACCAGTTGCGTTTTTCCGACGCCCGTCGGCCCCAGAAACATGAACGAACCGCACGGCTTGCGCCGGCTCGTCAGTCCGAGCTCCGCCTGCGTCACCCACTCGGCGACGGGCTCGATCACGTGCTCCTGCCCGATGACCTCGGCCCGCAGCTCCGCGGCGATATTCGCCAGCCGTTCAGCTGCTTCTTTTCGCTCGAGTATGTTTGCGGGGTGCACGGTCGGTCGTTTCAAAGTTTTCGCGCCGCTGCGCTTTTTCGAATTCCTTGCGCGCGCGGACGATGCCCAAAAGATCAGGCCCGAGCTCGGTGTGTTGTATGAGCGCCCGCATGACCATGCCCTCGGAGCAGCGCACCTCGTTGTTCCGGCAGAAGCCGACGAGCTCGTTCAACTTTTCCGCCAGGGTGTTGTTCACCTGAAAACTGAAGGTGTGTCTTTCGTTATCCATAAAAGCTTGACTCCGATTTTGTGAAACTTAATAACTTCTTAGGTTTGACGCAAACTCCAAATACTATGACTCCCCACTTCGTCCGCATTCCCGGCACCGTCGAGCCAATTCTCGGCGCGATCACCACGATATCGCAGTTCAAGGATCTGATCGGCAGCGCGCTTGGCGTGATGGTGGTCCTTTCATTTCTCTTCGGCGTGGTCGCCTTCACGGTCGGCATCATCACCCGGGGACGGAATCCGGAAATGTCGAAGTGGGCCTTCGTGACCGCCTTTCTGCTCGCCCTCGCGGTTCCGTCGGTGACGCTCATGTTCTCCGCCGCCGGCCTCGGCAGTGCGACCGTGGAGCCCAGATTTTGAAAGCCTCGCGCGAGACTTTCGCCGGCCGCCGAAGGGCTCCCGACCTGTTCGGTCTGGAACGCGGCGCCCTCTACCCCATTGCCGGCGCCTGGACGACCGCGGCCATGATCCTGACCCTGGCCCACGTCCGCTTCGGCCTGGCCTGGTCGACCGCGTCCGTGCTGACCGTCGGACCCGCCGTCCTCGTCACGGCCGCCGCCTTGTTTCTCATCCAAGGCAAACCTCCCGGTTACCTGATCGACTGGACCGAGGAAAACCTGCTCGGTCAATACGACGCCGACTTCCGCGACCCCAAGCCCCCGCCCCATGCTGCACAGCCGCGCACCTGACGGTTATTTGATCGACGGCTTGACCGTGTGGGAGGACCTCGAAGTCAACGGGGCCGTCGCCCAGGGCTTTCGCATCAGCACCCTCGACGCCAGAGTCGCGGCCGACCTCGTGCAGGACGAATTGCGCGACCGGCTGGCCGGGTTTTATCAGAACCTCCCGCCCGACGTCTGCCTCCAGCACCGCTACCGCCCAAACTGCCCGTTTGCGTCCGTCCTGGACGACTACGAGCGGGTGACCGCGACCTCGCCGTTTCCCGTCGTACGCGCCCGGCGCGAAGCCCACAGCCGGCGTTTTCGCGGTCTCCACCGCAGCCAGCAACTGCGCGCGGAGGATCTTCACGTCTTTTTTGCCTCACGAGTTAATAACTTAGGCAGTTTCAAGATCACGAGGGAAGCGAAGGCCAGCCAGGCGCGGATGCTGCTCACCCACTATCGCGGGGCGTTCGCCCGCCTGGGGGATCAACTCCGCTCGGCCATCGGTGAACTCGCCACCGTGACTCCGCTTGGCGACCGGGAGCATTTCCGACTGTTGGAGCGCACGATCGATCCGAGCGTCGAGGACATGCCCGGCGGCTCGGCGAAGAATTTCGAGCCGGGGCTTTCGATTGGCGAACAGCTCTTCTCGTCCGGCATCGCCGGCAACACCCCGCACGGCATCCACAGCCACGGCTACTATCAGGCGCTGCTTACGCTCAAGGCATGCCAGAACCGTTCCGAATCCGGTCTCTTCCACGCCCTCACCACCCTCCCCTTCAACCGCTATGAGGTCGTGGTCAATGTGCAGCCGATCGATGTCGAAAAACTCATTCGCAGGAAGGAGGAGACGATCGCGACCCGGGCAAAGGAAAACGTGATCGCCGCCCGGACGGGGGACGCGAGCGTGGCCAAGGACGAGAGCAACCGGTTGGAGGAGGAGCAAATCCGCCGGCTCTATCGGGGTAAC
>JBIJCX010000627.1:0-3076 GCA_044344465.1 Opitutaceae bacterium | reverse complement strand
CTCGCCTCCGCGGCCGTGCAGGAATTCGTGCAGGCGGCCGAGACGTAGATCGACGCCCTGCACAGCGTCATGATCGTGCGGCACGGCCACGTGGTGGCGGAAGGCTGGTGGGTGCCGTACGCGGCCGACGTTCCGCACCAGCTCTATTCCCTGAGCAAAAGCTTTACCTCGACCGCAATCGGATTGGCCGCGGCCGAGGGGAAGCTGAAGCTCACCGATCCGGTGCTGCAGTATTTCCCCGACTTCGCCCCGGCCGACGCCAGCGACAATCTCAAGGCCATGCGCATCCGGGACCTGCTGATCATGTCCACGGGGCATGAGAAGGAACCCTCGTTCGGGGACACGATGGATCCGTGGGCCAAGTCATTCCTCGCAGCGCCGGTGCCGCACAAGCCCGGCACGCACTTCCTCTACAATTCCGCGGCCACCTACACGCTCGCGGCCATCCTGCAACGGGTGACCGGGGAGGGCCTGGTCGATTATCTCCAGCCCCGGCTTTTCGCACCGCTCGGCATCGACCGGCCGGTTTGGGATACCAATTCCGAGGGCATTGCCACCGGCGGCTGGGGCCTGGACCTGCGCACGGAGGACATCGCCAAGTTCGGCCAGTTGCTCCTGCAGCAGGGCGAGTGGAATGGCCGGCAACTTCTGCCCCGCGACTGGATCGCCGAGGCCACGGCCCGGCAGACATCCAACGGCAGTGATCCGACGAACGATTGGCAGCAAGGCTACGGCTACCAGTTCTGGCGTTGCCGTCCGTCGCGGGTCTACCGCGGCGACGGCGCTTTCGGTCAGTTCTGCATCGTCCTGCCCGAACAGGACGCCGTCGTCGCCATCACGGCGGGTACGCCGGAAATGCAGGCGTTGATGAACGCGGTTTGGGATCACCTGATTCCGGCCTTCCAACCCGCCCCTTTGCCCTCCGATCCTGCCGGTAACCAGCAACTGGCCGCCCGCCTGGCCGCGCTGTCCCTGCCGCCCCAACCGGCGACCCCTGTGTCGCCGCGAGCGGCCGAATTTGCCGGCAAGGTGTACACTTTCGCCGCCAACAATGACGTGCCCCGTGCGATCAGCTACACGCTCTCCGCCGACAGCAACCCGGTCTTTTGTCTGCAGACCGGCGACCGCGTGCAGACCGTTGCCTGCGCGCCCGGGGGCTGGACCAAGACCCGCCTCGCGTTCGGCGGACGCTCCGAGCTGCCGTACGCTACCAGCGGCGCCTGGACGGCCGATGATACCTTCACCCTGAAACTCTGCGCCTATAGCACTCCTTTCCTGACCACGGTGCGCCTGAAGTTCACCCCCGCGGAGCTGACCTTTGAAAGCGAACTCAACGTCTCCTTCGGCCCCCGTACGCTCCCGCCGCAGGTCGGCAAGTGCCGCCTGTAACCGCCTCTCCGGGTCCTACGGCTGGCTGATCTTCAGACGGAAGAAAGTATTGGCGGACGACAGCGGTTGCTTCGCCTGCCAGGTTTCAACGCCGCCGCTCGCCGAAACGAGCACTTCGGCGACGGTCGGTGCCCCCCACCCGCTCAGATCCGTCGAGACCTCCACCGCGCAGGTGATATCGGTGCGGCCCTCGGGCCTCGTGTAGGTGTAGATCCAGTGCGTCGCGTCGGTTGTCACTTCCGGCAAGCCCGTGGTGCTGGGGGTCCTTGGCTCAAGCCCGAGCGCATATTCGACCAGATTAGAAAATCCATCGGCATCGGGATCGGCGTTGGGGCCGCTTACATTGGCATCCGTGAGCTCGGGCGCGGTGAAGTGGCCAAGTTCCCAGGAATCAAAGTTCGCGGTCACCGTAAATGTGCGGTCCACGTTCGCCGCAGCAGCGTAGTTGCCGTCTCCTGATTGCGCGGCCCGCACGGTGATGCTGCCGGTGCCGGTGAGGGTCAGGTTGCTTCCACTCAGGATCGCAGCGCCGGATTGGACACTGAATACGACCGGCAGACCAGAACTCGCCGTCGCGCTCAACGCGATCGGAGTGGCGGTGTAGGGCACATTCAGGAGCGTGTTGAACGTGATCGTCTGGGTCGCCGGTGCGATGACGAGTGAGTCGTTCGCCGAGCCTTGGTAGAGCGGGTCAGAGATCGTGCCGACCACGGCATAACTGCCGGCGTTGGTGGGCGCGGTCGCATTGCCGTCGTACGTGAATCCGACAGTGAGGCCGACGGGATCAGTGGTCGCGGTCGCACTCTTCGAAGTGCCGTCGTAGGTCGCACTCAGGCTGCCTAGCGTCACCGTCGCGGTGGCTTTGCTGACGACGAAGCTGCGGTCCACATTGGGTGCGGCATCGTAACTGGCGTCACCTGCCTGTGCGGCCCTCACCGTGACTGTGCCGACCCCGGTGAGAGTCAGTTGATTGCCGGCAAGATTGGCCGGACCGGATACGAGGCTAAAACTCGCGGGCAGTCCCGAGGACGCCGTCGCACTGAGCGTGATCGGGGTCGTGGTGTAAGGTTGATCCAACGGACCGGCGAAGGTGATCGTCTGGTTGAGGCTCGTGCCCGTCGAGGCGCTGGCCGGGGCGCTAATCGTGCTGCCGGCGGAGTTCACGGCCTTGACCCAGTAATAGTAAGCCTGCCCCAACGCGACCGACCGATCCTCATACACCGGCCAGCGCACGCCGGACGCGAGCAAGGTCGCACTGGTACTGTTGTTGGTCGAATGGCGCCAGACCTCGTACGAGGCGGCGCTGCCCTGCGGCGTCCATAGGAGGCGCACCCGATCGAATGAAACCGAGGAAGTGGCGGTGAGACCGGAAGGGGCCTCGGGTGCGAGGATCACGCCGGTGGCAATCTGCACGGGGCTGCTGGTCACGACGGTACCGCCGTTGCCAAACTGGCCGTAGGCGTTGTAGCCCGTGCCCCAGAGGCTGCCGTCGGTCTTGGTGAAGAGCGTGTAGGCTTCGCTGGCACTCACGGCCGCGACGTTGGTGGCGAGCTGGAAGGGTGTGGCGCGACTGGTCGCGGTGCCGTCGCCGAGTTGGCCGCTGCTGTTGTAGCCCATGAGCCAGAGGCCGTTGTCGGTCTTGATGAACGCACTGTGGAAATAACCGGTGGCGATCGCCTTCACGGCG
>JBIJCX010000626.1:0-3078 GCA_044344465.1 Opitutaceae bacterium | reverse complement strand
CTTTGCGCGGCAACGTTCGGGCCGATCCGGGGCGTGCCACTCGATGACCGAGACGTTCTCCGTCTGCTGCCTCAGGTAACGGTGAAAGCCCGCCCGGCAGGCGCCATCGCCGGCAAGGGGCTCAGCCGGCAGGATGAGCGCGATGCGCTTGTGTCCGTGACGAATCAACGTGCCCGCGGCATGCCAGCCCACGGACTCGTAGTTCAGATCGACCGACGGCAACTTGAGCGTGCGTGGCGAGGAGCCAAGGACCATGACTGGCAGGCCCGAAGCGGCGAACCACCGCTGCACCGTCTCGGGCACGGAAAAGAGAATCCAGCAGACATGAGGCCGGGCGGCCACCAGTTGGCGAAGACGCGCCTCCGGCCGTTCGGAACTCATCCGGGTGCCGAGCACCGCCTCCCAACGCACGCCCCGACTGGCGAATTCAGCGTGCATTTCCAACAAGAGCGGGTGTTCCGCATAAAAGAGACTCGCGCCCTCGCTCGGAAACAAGACACAGACGGCGGGCGGAGCAGGAGAGTCGCGCTTTTGCCGCGGGAGCAGTCGCATCCGCTGGCCCTGCGCGATGGCGATCAAGCCGTCGTTGGCCAGCCGGTTGAGAGCGGCGCTGACGGAGGGCCGGCTGATCCCGAGTTGACGCGCGAGAAGATGGCCGCCGGGCAGGGGATCGCGCAATTCCCCGCGCAGGATGGCAGAGCGCAGCGCGGTGGCGGCCTGATCGACGACCGTGTTCCGGTTAAACCCCCATGGCACGGGTTGGGGCATCCCGGGCATGCAAAGTCTTTTGGCAGGTTAAACAAGCTTTAACAGCCGTCCGACCCTTCCATAAACAGGGGTGTACTCCTGAAACCCAAAGCGAACACGCGAAGTTGTTTGCGCTTCGTTTTCCCGGCACCCCATCCAACCCTGAAATCATGCTCTCATGAAAATCGACCTCGTTCACCGCGCGGGATTGCGCCCGGCCTCGTTCCTGATTGGCGCCTGGCTGTTGACCGGGTCGATTCTCAGCGCCCAGACCGCCGCCAGCGGACGACCATCCTCAATCCCCGCCACACCGTCGGACGCCGACGTTGTCACGCTCAGCCCCTTCGAGGTCGAGGGTCAGCGCAACGACAACAGTTACACCATGCTCAACTCGAACTCGGTCACCGGGTTCAACGTGCCGTTGACCAAGCTCCCCTTGTCGGCCGACATCCTGGACGAGAGGTTTATGAAGGACGTCGGACTCGATGATCTCAACACCCTGATTCGCAATTACGCGGCCGGGGCTTCCTACGAGGGCTCAGGCACCGGAACCTCGGCTTATGCCACGTCGGACAACGGCATCGAATCCGGCAGCACCACGCTGCGCGGTCTGGGGCGGGCGGGAACGAAGCGGGACGGCCTGGTCGGAGCGAAGGGCCTCGCCGACACCTTCGTTGCGAGCTTCGACGTCGAACGCGCCGAAATCATCAATGGGCCCCAATCGCTCCTCTACGGCAACGGCGCCCCGGGCGGCGTGGTCAACTCGATCTCCAAGCAGGCGCGCTTTGACCGGCCAATGTTCGGCAGTCTGTATTTCAGAATCAATGACGACGGGCATGCGACCGAGAGATTCGACTTTGGCTACGGACGGGAAAAGTGGGCGGTCCGGGTGTCCCTCGTCAACCAGGCGCTGAAATCGAAACGCGACTTTCTCGGGGGCCCGTTTCAAGGCGCCTACGCCCAACTGGCGGTCAAGCTGCCGCTGCGCACCACCCTGCGGCTAAACGGCCAGCGCATGACATGGAAGAAGAACATCGCCGGCTATTTCACCCTGAATTCCACCAGCACCGCCGTCGACGCCCGTCATAACCAGAGCTTGAATTGGCTGATGGCCACCGATCAAATCGACGCCAGCGCCACCGGCACGAGCGGAGCCGGTCGCATCCTCAACGGCCACCTGGACTGGGAAAACGTGGCCTCCTACTATGGCGACACGCGGGGCACGAAGGCCATAATCGACTATGACCGGCTAAGTCTGGAAACCCAGTGGAGCCGCTCCTTCTCGACTCAGTTGCAGGCCGGATACTCGTTCCAAAAGTATCTCACCGTGGCACTCCCCGGGGCGTTGTACTGGCCGGGACATGTGAACAATCCCTTGAAACAGTGGGCGGTTGGCACCTCGAGCAGCAACAACGCCGGGAACAACTCGAGAATGTGGGAAAACGCGGCCCGGCTAAGTGCCCTGCACGACACGACCCTGTTCAACAACCGGGTCCGCAGCCGAACGATGGTCGGCGCGGATTACAGCAAGAACACCAACTGGCTCGTCTACACCGCCTTCTTCAAGGCGGACAGCAATTGGAATCCGATCTACGATCCGGCGGTCGCCGGCAACCACGGCCGCACCCTCATGCCGCCCTATTTCTGGTCGATCGCAGATGGTCCAGTTCGGGATCCTTTGCCGGGCCTGCTCTTCGACCACCGGACAACGGTGAACGGCGTCAACTACCTGCGGATGGTCTCCAATACCGTCGATTCGGCCCTCATTTCACCCTCAAATCCGCTGGGCACGACATTGACGAATGCCGTGTACAACTTCACCTACACGACGAACGAAGGCGCTTATGCGGTCAACCACAGCGAGTGGCTGGGCGGGCGACTGGCGACCATGGCCGGCATCCGGACCTCGCATTACGAGCTTGAACAGGTGAATTCGAATACCCGGAACATTGTCGGCAACGACAATCGCCGGACCAGCTACAACCTCGGCGCGACCTATCGCTTCTCCGACTGGTTTCAGCCCTATATCGGGGCGTCCGACACCTACAATCAGCCGGCATCCCAGAGCCGTGACCCGCATGGCGCCGATCCGCAGCTCAACCACGGCATTGGCGTGGAAGTCGGAGCCAAGGGCACCAGTCGGGACGGAAATATCTCCGGCACGGTCGCAGTATATTACGTGAAGTCTGATGCCGATCGCTTCTTGACCCAGAGTGCTGTACTCAACGCCATCAATCCCGATGGCCTTAATGGCCGCTTTGGTGACACGCCCAGCACCCAGGTTCACGCCGCGCGGGAGTCAAAGGGCGTACAACTCATGCTTACGGCGGC
>JBIJCX010000289.1:0-11033 GCA_044344465.1 Opitutaceae bacterium | reverse complement strand
CACCCACTTGAAGAAGCTGGGTGCAACGCCGGAGTACGCCTTGCCCGGCGAACCTCGAACCTCCGCGACTTCGGCTCGGGGGGCGCGACCGGCGGCTGAACCTTCCACCCGCGAGGCGGGCGACGCAACGGCGAGAGTGCAGGCCTCCGTGAAGCACATACGCGCAAAGCCGCCGGTGGCCACCGACGCCGTGGCAACCCAATACGGCATTCACTCAACCGATGACTTGCGGCGCTGGCTTGAAAATCTGCCGTGGCACTCCCCGTGGAGTGCCGGGCAGAAGATTTCCGATCTGTCCGAGTTCCTGCGGTATATCGACGGACAAAGGAGGAGTCGTTATCTTGAGACGATCTGGGCCTACCTGGAAGGCACCCAAGATCCGGATACCGGCTTCTGGGGCCGCGGTTCGGGCTACACGCGGCTTTCAGGGGCGATGAAGATCAAAAGCGTCTATTATGGCTACGATCGACCCATGCCGCGAGCCCTGCAGATTTTTCGCAGCATGATCGCGTGCATGACCAGCGAAACGACTCCCAATGTCATGCCGATCAGAAATGCCCTGGAGAACATGAGTACATTTCTTGCGCACGCCACCGCCGAAGAGCGGATCGAAATGCGACGCAGCATCCCCCGGGCCGTCCTCATCGCGAGCAACCTGCTGCCACAATTTCTCCGGACAGACGGGGGATTCTCCTGGGGCTTTGAGCGGGCAACGGCTCACACGGGTGGTCACAAGATCGGCGGCGGGCGGGCGGAGGGCGACACCATCGGTAGTTCGGGCGCCCTCTTGATCCGCAACTTTTCCTGGCAGTTATCGGGCCTGCCGATCAAGTCACTTAACCAGGACTACGCGGCACGATTCTACTCCGAACTGGGCCTCGAAGTCGCAGAGCCCTCTGCATCACGAAAGTAGGCACGCCCAGCCGCAGCAGAAGCCATGAAAACCTGCGACCGAAGAATGCTCAGCATGTCGCTAATAGTCTGCCTGGCGGTCATGCCGGCGACTGCGGAGGTCCTCTCCCGCGCTTTCGAGTTTCGCGCCGTGAGCAGCAACCCGAAGGCCAACGGGGAAACCGACTTCAAGGGCAGGACGGCCGTGTTCAACACCGAGGAGCGCGTCGCCTTCCTGAACGCATACGCCGATTACGCCGCCGCGTGGTTTGGCGATCCCAAGCTCGATACGCTGGCGGTGCCGCCCGCGACAGCCCAGGCCGAGCTGGCACGGATCAGACCGCTGCCGCTGCCATCAGTCCGTCGATCAGTTCGATTGAATGACGGTTGGAAACAGACGGGGCGCGCTACTCGGGCCTTCGAACGTCCCGCGCCCTGGCGAACGCTTCCTGGCGCGAAGCTCGCCGACGGTGCCCTGCACCTCCCAGCCGGCACGGCGGCAATCCTCGAGCTGAGTCAGAGCGCCGGCTGGCGCTTTGAGTTGTCCTGGCGTGCGCGACTGGCCTCGGCCGGAACACGGGCGGTCTGGCGATTCGGCACTTCCCCCGCGGCGACTGTCGCGCTGTCGGAAGCGGATGGGTGGCATGCCTTCCGGCTCCAAACGGACCTCCTTAACCAGCGGGCCTACGTTTCGCGGGATGGCCGGCGCGTGGGCGAGTTTTCTCTGTGCATTCCCGCCGGTGATTCGGCGCCGATGGCGTTCACGGCCACGGGCGCGTTCGACTTGGACGACCTTGTGTTCATCGACTATCGACCCACCAAGGACGTCGAGGCCCCTTACACCGCCGTAGTGCTGGCCGATGACGCATTTGAACTGCAGCCGGATCTTCACGGCTGGAGCACTCCCGATTACCGTGACGATGCTTGGTCGGAGACCATGTTGCCCGCGGTGCGCGGTGGCTTCCGAGAAGCCGGCGAAGACCTCTACCTGCGCCGGAGGATTGAGCTGCCCGCGGCGCGGCGGGCATGGCTGGAGGTTGAGGCGCTGGATCCTTCAGGGGAGATTTATCTCAACGGCACACTGGTCGCCACGATTACGAATCGGCGGCCGGTCTTCGTCGATGTGACGCCGCAGGTGCGCGCGGGCGCCAACCTCCTGGCCCTCAAGGTCAATCATTTTGTGCTCAATAATCCGATGCACCACGCTCCCGCTGATCGCGCGATTGGCTGGTTCGCGGGACGAACGACACTGCATCTGCTGTCAGGGGAGGTGGGGCTGCGTGATCTCCGCGTGCATACGGCGACGCTTGGTGCGGACGGTGCCGCCCGCCAGTCGCACACGGTCGTCGTCGACAATGCCGGCGACCGCCCCTTCACGGGGACATTGGCGATCGCGTATCGCGCCTGGTTTCCCGTGGAGGGGAAGGTCCTCACCACTCAGCGCCTGTCGGTTACAGTGGCGGCGCGCTCGACGCGGGAAATCGTGCTGCCGGTTGAGTTGACCCGCGCAGAACCGTGGAGCCCGGAGCGGCCCGTTCTGTATGCGGTTAGCGCCACGCTCACGGATGATGCCGGCACTCCCGTGGATGATGTCGTAACGACCACGGGCATTCGCACCGTTGCCCAACGCGACGGTCAGCTGCTGCTGAACAACCAGCCGGCCATGCTGAATGGTGCGCAGATCATGGGGTTTCGCCCCGCGCCGGCCGTCGAGCACAGCGCCAAGTTCAATCGCTGCGCCCCGGCGCTCGCGTTGCTCACCGAAATGCTCGCGGTGAAGCGCATGGGCGGCAACCTGCTGCGGGTCCACGCCCACGCCGCCAAGGACACGCCCGATGGCATCAACGACCCGCGCATCCCGGAGATGGCGGACCAACTTGGCCTCTGGCTCATCGCCTGTCCGCCTTTCTGGATCCGCGAAGGCGACGAGCGCCATATCGATTACGACGCGATCGGGCCATGCATCCGCCAAGTCTATAATCATCCCAGCATCGTGATCTGGGAAGTGAGCAACCACCCCAACACGTTCAAGAGCGACGACAGTCCCGAGCGCACGCACACGTTTGTGCGGCGCAGTGTCACGGCGGTGCTGGCGCACGACACGTCGCGACTGATTTCGCCGACAACGTTCTGGCAACACACGCACTACGCCAACGATCTGGGCACGATCGACCGCAAGGGGCGCGCGATTACGCCCGTGCCCGTGTACACGCATCCGCTCGTCACCCGCGGCACGCAGGACGCTATTACTGGATATGGTGCGGAATGGAGTCGATTGCGGGAGTGGCCCACCGGCCTGGCGGCAGACACGTTGCAGAACCGCATCCGCGCCTGGTTCAATTTTGAGCACGAAGAGTCGGCCGCCCAGCCCAACTGGAATCTCTCCGCCGGCTGGCCCTGGCACAGGCTGCGTTCCTACGAAGACGTCTACGAGAAGGGCAGTATCGGCCGCATTTTGAATTTCGAAGAATGGCGGGCCAGTCAGGCGTGGCAGGCCTTCAGCGCCTACGAGTCGATGCGCAAACAGCTCTGGCGCGGGGTTTCCGGGTTTTCCTGGTGCACCATCGAGGGCGGGGCCAACAGCGGGACCTATGAAAAACCGCTCTTGGATCCGCTGGGGCACGCCAAGCTCGCCTGGCACCTCCACAAGATGATCTTTCAGCCGGTCCTGGCTGGCAGCGACAACGTGGATGTGGTGTACGGCCCGCAGGACAAGATCGTCCCGTGCGTCTTCAATCTTGGGCACGCTCGCATCGTAGATCTGACCATCACAGTCTGCACGCCCTCCGGCAGGATACTGGATGAACACCGGTTTGCCGGCCTCCATCTCACCGGCGGCCGTTCGCTACTCAAACTCCCCGCGCTTCAAGCCAAGCTCCCATCCGACGGTTACTGTGTCATCAAATACACGGTCACTGTCGCCAACTGAGGAGCGTTGACCACGCCTCGACATTGCCGCGCCAGTCTTCGCCATGAACCAAAATCAACCGAACCCACGCCATCATGCCATTTCACGCCGCTCGGCAATTGCTCTGGGCGCCATGGGATCCTTCTCGCTCGCCTTGCGGCCGCACCTGTTTGCCGCCGCCACCGAGGCTCCGCCAGCTCCCGTCCGCCAGATCACGCGCGGGCCGAAGTTCCATTGGTTCGGCTACTATGACAAACTGCAGTTTTCGCCGGACAATCGCTTCGTGCTCTGCAATCGGGTTAATTTCGAACATCGGTCGCCGGCGGCCGACGACGCCATCGAGGTCGGCATGATCGACTTGCACGAGAAGGACCGCTGGATTCCGCTGGGGACGTCGAAAGCCTGGTGCTGGCAACAAGGTTGCATGCTGCAATGGATTCCCGGCACCGCATCGAAAGTGATCTGGAACGACCGCGAAGGGGACCGCTTCGTGAGCCACATCCTGGATGCAGGCACAGGCGTGAAACGCACCCTGCCGAGCCCGGTCTACGCGCTCAGCCCCAATGGGAAGGAGGCTGTTTCCTGTGACTTCGCTCGCGTCGCCGACTGCCGTCCGGGCTATGGTTATGCCGGGGTTCGCGATCCGTTTTTCGACGACATGGCCCCCGCCGGCAGCGGCATCACGCACCTCAATTTGGAAACCGGAGCGGCAAGATTGATCATCACCCATCGGCAACTCGCCGCACTGGGCGAAGTGATTGAAAACCGGCCCGACTCAAAGCACCACGCCTATCACCTGCTCTGGGGTCCCGATGGAAAACGCTTCATCCTGCTGCATCGTTGGACCCAACCGAAAAGCCGACAACTTTCCCGCCTGATCACCGCTGCCGTGGATGGTAGCGATCTACGCATCGTCATACCGAACGGATTTGTGTCTCATTTCATCTGGCGGGATTCCACCCACATTCTTTCCCAGGCCAAGGGTTGGCTCGGGCATGAAGGCTGGGGCAATTTCCTCTTCGAAGACAAACCCTCCGGCATTGTCGAGCAGGTCGGACGAGGTGTCCTCGATGCTGCAGGACACCTCAGCTACCTGCGCAACAACGAGTGGATATTGAACGATACCTATCCGAGTGGCCCGCTCCGGGTCCAAACTCCGCACCTCTATCAGATCAGGTCCAATCGGCGCATTAACCTCGGCGCCTTTGCCGTCCCGCGAACCTATGAGGGGGAATGGCGGGTCGATGCCCACCCGCGCCTCAGCCGTGACGAACGCTTCGTCTGCATCGATTCACCCCATACCGGGGAAGGCCGACAGTTGCACCTCATCGACATTCAGAATCTTTCATAATGAACCGTCGTGCTTTTCTCACCTCGACCGGCACGTTGCTCGCCGGCACCCCGCTCTCCGCCAGCGCCGCCACCTCGCAGCCGACGCTCACGCCGGTTGCCGACACCCAATTTTCCGCCGACGTCGCCGGCCGCACGGCCGCACGCCTCTCCCCCTACGCCAAACTCGCGCGTTTCCGCCAACGGGTCCTCGCCACCAAACTCGAAACCCTCAACACCGGTTGGGAGGACGTCCTCGTGCCGCAGGGCCTGGCCCTTTGTGGCGTCGCCGGTGACGAGGCCTTGGGCCAGCTCGCCGAGCGCTGGTGCCGGCCGCACCTGCGGATCACACGGGCCGGCGACCCGAACTTTCCCAAGTCGCCGCTCAAGTCCGGAGCGCCGTTTCAGGGCGTGCGCCTCGCCGCCTACTGCGGCGATTGGGGCCTGCCGCTCGTTTTGGTTCCGCTGCATCGCCTGACGAAGCGCGACGAATGGCGCGACTTCGCGATCAAAATCTGCGAGCACATCATCAGCGGCAGCATCCGCCTCGCCGATCGCGGCATCGCGCACAACAGCGGCAGCCCCGTCGTCAGCGAACGCCTCTGGGTCGACACGCTTTACTACACCGCCGCCCCACTCGCCGCCACATTTGCCATCACTGGTCGCAAAGATTTTGCCGAAGAGGCCGTGCGCCAGTGCCTCGTTCACGCCAAATATCTCCAGGATCCCACCACGGGCCTGTTCTTCCACGATGGCGTACCCAACTCGCCCAACCGCTCGGAGGGCTTTTGGGCGCGCGGCAACGGCTGGGTGCTCATGAGCCTGCTCGACACCCTGACGCACGTGCCAGCCGACACCCCCGGCTGGACCGGCGTGCTCGAAAGCTACCGCCGGCTTGTGACAGGGCTTCTCCCGCTGCAACACCCCGCGGGGCTTTGGCGCATCGTGCCAGACGATGCGGAATCCCACCTGGAGGTCAGCGGCACCACGATGATTCTTATTGGTCTGCTGGGCGGAATCGAGGCGGGCTGGGTGCAGCCCGAGATGGCGGCCCGCGTCACCCGCGGCCTCAGTGAACTCTGCACATGGATCGGACGCGACGGCGCGCTGCAGGGTGCCCAGCGCCCGGCCGGGCTCGGCGGCTGGGAAACCCACAAGCTCTCCGCCCTCGGCGAGTGCACGTACGCCACCGGTGTCTTTCTCCGCCTGCTGTCGCAGGTGGCCACCAGCAAGAATGGGTGAACCTCACACCCAACCAAAGCACGGTGATTGCCAGCGTGCCAATCCATGTGGGGAGGAGTTAAAGTTAACAGCTGCACCTCCTCGACATCCAACACCTCTCATTATGACCCATTCATCCAGTCCTCCTGCCAGCCGACGCACCTTCCTGAAGACGTCCATCGGTTTTGGCGCCGGCCTGACCGTTCTTCGGTCCGGCATCCTGCGCGCCGGTGCCTCACCCAACGAAAAACTCAACGTTGCGGTGATTGGATGCGGCGGTCGCGGCCAGACCAATCTCAGCGAGATGAAAGGCGAAAACGTCGTCGCCCTCTGCGATGTGAATGAGAAAACCCTCGCCGCCGCGGCCAAGCAGTTCCCGCAGGCCCGGACCCACGTCGACTGGCGTCGCTGTCTCGAGCAGAAGGACATCGATGCGGTGGTTTGCTCCACCACTGATCACACCCACGCGTTCATCAATGTCTGGGCGATGAACCGGGGGAAACATGTGTATTCCGAAAAGCCGCTGGCCAACTCGGTGCACGAGGCTCGCGTCGTGCGCGACACCTACCTGAAGAACAAAGGCAAGCTTGCCACCCAGATGGGCACGCAAATCCACGCCTCCGAGAACTACCGTCGCATGGTGGAACTCATCCGGCGCGGGGCGATCGGCCACGTAAAGAAGGTCCACGTCTGGTGCAGCCGCACGCCGGCGGGCGGCAATTACCTTCCGGCCGAACCCGTGCCGGAGGGCCTCCATTGGGATCTGTGGCTCGGGCCCGCGCCCGATCACCCGTACAACGCCGGATACCTCAAGGGCGGCTGCCTCGGCTGGAACCGCTTCTGGGACTTCGGCAGCGGCCAGATTGGCGACATGGGCAGTCACATGATGGACATGCCCTACTGGGCCCTTGACCTCCGGCTGCCCACCAGCTGCGAGGCCCAAGGCACGCCCATCAGCCCCGATACCTGCCCGACCTGGCTGACGGCCGAGTGGACCCACCCCGCCAACGATTGGCGTCCCGCCGTGACCGTCAATTGGTACGACGGCGGCAAAAAGCCAGGGCTGCCTTCGAAGGTCTTTAACCGCGAGGAACTCTTCAAGGGGGTCCTCTTCAGCGGCGAGAAAGGCTACCTGCTGTGCGATTACGATTTCCGCATCATCATGCCCACGAACGGCGACATGACACACTATCAGGCGCCCACCAAGGGAGACATCATTCCCCCTTCGCTCGGGCATCACAAGGAGTGGATTCATGCCTGCAAGACGGGCGCGCCCACTTTGTGCAACTTCGACTACTCCGGCGCGATGATCGAAAACAACCTCCTGGCCCTCGTGGCTTACCGCGTGGGCAAGAAACTCGAGTGGGACGCCGCCAACCTGCGGGCGGTCAACTGTCCCGAGGCCGAGCAATACATCCGCAAGACCTACCGCGCCGGCTGGACCCTCAATGGCTAACGGTGCCCGCACTTCCTTTCGCCCGCCATTTCCAACCATGAAACATTTCACGGTGGTGGTCGTGTTTTTGACCGCCCTTTCCACTTCACTCATCTCAGGTGAGGCCACCGCCAGGCCGCGCGCCTACATCGACTCCGACGGCCCGGGCTGGCGTGCCTTGGGGCCGGCCGATTTCAGTCCCGTCAACAGTGCTCCCGAAACCTGGAGCTGGAGTGCGGACGGCCTGCATTGCACGGGCCAGCCGATCAGCGTGCTCCGCACCGCCAAGGAATTCACCAACTTCGAACTCGTCGTCGAATGGAAGCACCTGCGCGCCGCGGGAAACTCGGGGGTGTTTGTTTGGACGACGCCCGCATCCATCAAGCGCCTGACCACGGCCGGGCGGCCCGGCCTGCCTGACGGCATCGAGGTGCAAATTCTCGATCACGGCTATACCGACGAATATCGGCGCCGCAACCCCACCAAGGCCGCCGATTGGTTTACGACCAATGGCGACATCTTCCCTGTGCGCGCAAAGCTTACGCCGTTTCCACCGCTCTCCCCGGACGGCAGCAGAAGTTTCCCGCGCCGCCAGCTCTCCCGCGGTGCCGGGGAGTGGAATCACTATTACATCCGTGCCATCAACGGGGAGGTTCGGCTCTGGGTAAACGGCGAGGAGGTTTCCGGCGGTACCGCCGCCGATCCGGCCACAGGCTTTCTTTGCCTCGAATCCGAGGGCTCGCCGATCCACTTCCGCACCCTGCGCATTCGGGAACTCCCATGAAGAAGTACAACGTCGGGATTGTTGGCTACGGCTGGGTTAACGTCTGTTCCTCGCTAGGAACAACGTCCAACCATGAATTTCATTCACCTGAGCCGACAGAATTTGACCAGAGGGACTCGGCAGCAATCTGCGCCACTTTGACGCGTCCCAAATAGCACCGGTTTGTAGACAACTCCTCGGCTTACCTCTGTACGAGTTGGGGTGCTTATCCCGGGTGAGGGGGGATTCTGAAACAATGAAATTCGCCGTGGTTTCTGGCGGAATCGGAATCACGGCCCATCCCGCGTGAACTCGTGTGCCCCGCGGTTTGACTCCGTCCGGCGGATGCGAGGGCCGAGAGTATTGTGCCCATCAACGCGGCCGCATCGCGGCTGGTCTGGATGTAGCGAAGAGGCGGCGGCGCAGCCGGGCACCCTGAGCAGCAAGCAGAGCACCAGACGGGCCGGGCCGCCCAACCATGCTCACCAGCCTTGCGCGAGCCGCGGAACCGCCAAGAGCGGAGCGCGAACGCAGGGCTGGCTTTGTTGACGGCGTTTGGCGGTCCGCGGACGACGACTCAAGTTCGCGTCATGCCGCAATCGAGGTTATTCGAGGAAATTCGAGGTTTCCTGCGACAACCGTGCGCCGGCGGTGCCGACCTCGAACGAAGCTCGAATGAAGCTCGAACGGTTCGGGCACTCCTGAGTGGGTCCGCCCAACGCGCGAAAACGCGTTAGGGATATTGCGTCTCTGCTCATCATGATTGGGTTTTTGGAGGCCATTTTGTGGCGCAATATACTTTGAACGGTTTTCGCCGCGCTGAAGGTGCTCTGTGGCGGTTTCTTCTCTTGGCGGGTGGGTAGGAGTAATGCGCGATGGGGCATGGCGTGAGTAGCAGGGCGGGGATTACGTCGATGAGGGTCCTTCGGCCTCGTTTCCATGATGTGAGGGCAGTCCATGCTGGCAGTCGGTTGAACCCAGATATCTGGGATTCATGGTGATAAAATCAGGAGGATCCTCAGTTCCTTCTGGTGCAGGGTTGCAGGTCGATTACCTTGCTTCGGAGATTCGTCGTTGTCGCTGAGCCGTGCTGGATTCTGGTGGTGGCGGTGCAGGCAGGTGCAGTTGCTGATGTGCGCGTTGATATTCGCATCGGGGGCAAACCGTGTGTCGGCGACGGCCGAGGCACCGGCCTTACGCCGCCAGTTCCCGCGAAAAGATTCCTACTTGGCGCAAGTGATCACCTCGAGAGCAACGGCAGACTCTGAACGCACAGATGCTCCACCAGGGGAACCTCCGACCAACCCATTGTAATCCACCTCCAAAGGAAACCCATTGCCCCAACGAAGCCTCAACCTCCGCAACTCACCAACTATCACCGACCCGATGAAGGCCATCGATTGGCCAATCCAAGCAACCCACAGATCGACTGCCGAACCTCATCAACCGAGGAATCCAGCACCGGCAAGACGTCAGCTTTCAAATGCACCCTTACCGCGGCACACTGATGGCCATCCAAGTCGAATTGATCACAGAAAATGAGCGGCACCAGCCGCATCGCCTACCTATAAATCCGAGGACACGCCACCCCTAGCATCCGCTACTACAAAGTCGTGACGTCGCTACTCCACCACTACCACTCGACAACTACTCACCACCACTCCGCCACAACCGGGAATGACCATGAGAATCACGGCCGGCTTAAGTGGCGTTTCCCGAGAACGGTAGCCACCGCTAGCGTAGGGTGCGGTGGCGCCCTGGAGGCGGTGCTAATCTTATCGCCGGCGGTGGATGCCGGCCGGGAACGGTCTTAATGACTCACTTCGCCGGCCCGGTGGGTTGGAGTTGCGTGCCCGTGTATTCCCGTCGCGGGTCGCGTTATCCATCGCAATTCGCCTCCGGCACCTGCCCGGCGGTAATCCAGCGGTAGTCCAGCGGCATTCCGGTAGCAGAACGGCGGTTGACCGGCGGTCAATCCGGCCGTTCCCCTCAACGTCGTTAGGGGTGGCGTGTCCCTGCCTGAATAAATCAAAGGAGTGCGGCGAATGCCGTGAGCGGTGATGATGTTGGTGATGAGATTTGCTCAGCCTGAAGACACGTTGCTGGAAGGTTGACGGCAAGGAATCCAATTGAGTTGAGGGTTTGACGCGTGACTTCCGGACGGTGTATTGCGGTCCTGGAAAACTGGGTATTGCCGAAAAATCTTGGAAAAATCCGCTGCATCGAGCTGCAACTTTTTGCCGGATGGATAGTCTCATGGAATTACGCTCAATTTTCCATGGATCGAATCGTGTGCTCCCATCAGACGAACGTCGGCATCACTGCCGTGCGAACTCCCGTCGCCGATGGCGTTCGCGATATCCTGAAGGACTGTGAGCAACAGGGATTGGTTGACGAACTCCGGCAGGCGCTGGGAATGGAGCCGCGACCTGACGCCACGGCCGTCCGCGCGGTTCGCGATTTAGTCTACGAATTGGCGGGTGCCC
>JBIJCX010000288.1:0-11036 GCA_044344465.1 Opitutaceae bacterium | reverse complement strand
GACCCGAGCCCGGAAGCCTTTGTCCATCTTCTCGACCGTGAGCGCGACGTTCTCCAGGAACCGGATCTCGTCAAAGCTCTCCTTGCCGGTCGGCGAGTTGAGCACGGTCGGCTCGCCCTTGAATCCCTTTACCTTCGTAAAGTAGATCACCGCAAACGGCCTTCCTCGGTATTTCGTGACGAGCACGCGCACTGGTTCGCCGTGGCTGTTTTCCAACTGGATATCAAGGCAGTTGCCGCCCTTGAACAACAGCTTCGGGTCAGGCACGGTGTTGAGCAGCGGCGTGTCAGACACGACCTCGTAGTTGAGGAGCAGGCTCTTGTCGTCGCGGGCCACCTTCGCCTTGAACCCCCAGCCGTTCTCTAGTTCCTTCTGCACCACCGCCGCCGCGGCGATGTCCTTGCCGATCACGATCCGATTGCCGGCGGCCAGGGCCATTTTGTATTCCCGCTGCGCCTGCTCGGCCTTGGCGGCCAACTCCTGAGTGTGGACATACGTGCCGCCCGGTAGATCTTTGATCGTGTCGAGGCCGGCCACCTCCCACACTCGCGCATCTTGGCCGCCGCCGATGACGAAGTAACGTTCCGGCTGGCCGTCTTCGATCCTTAGCTTGCCGAAATAGCCGCCCTGGCCTTCCGGCTGACCTTCGTCCTGACCGCGGTTGAGCATCAACCGGACGTCCTTGAGCAGCGCGCCGACATACATGCCATCGGTGCGGAACACGTGGTTCGGGCCGAAGTAGGTTTGGAAGACGAGGAAATCGCCGCCCTTGCCCATGCACTGGCTCATCCCCCAGAGCCGGCCGGGGCCGGTCACACCGAGGTTAAGCGCCTCGTGCCACTGAGTGATGTCGTTGTAGCTCCAGACCGGCTTGGCGTCTTTGTCGTAGCGCGCCAAGGAGATCCCACTCGTCGGAGTGTAGCTGACGATTCCGCCGTCCTCCATCGGCATGATGCTATAGCCGACCGGCAGCGGGTATTTTTCTGCCTTGGTGATGTCGTATTTCGGGATGCCGTTGTCCACGCTCACAGACTTGAGCAGGTAGCCGTTGCCGAGGAGCACGGAGAGATCGGGGAAGACATGGGCGATTCTGAATCGCTCGAGCTTTGTGCCCTTGAGCGGCACGACTTCCTCCGGCTGGACACAGCAGTCACTGTTCTGATCCTGCCAGAAATACTGGCCTTCCGGGTATTTCGCGCGGTCGTCGTCCATGAACGGGATACCGGCCGGGCCGATGCGGGCGTTGCCGACTTGGATCATGCTCATGGCGGGTTTGAACAGTTCGCCGTCGCGATAGTACAGCCCTGAGAAGTGGGCGTAGTTGTTGCCATACAGGTATTCGCGGCCATTGGCGGCGGTGATGATCTTGGGGTGTGATGAGTAGGCGTCGACACCCGGCGCGGGGATCATCTCGGGCGCGGTCTTACGCCAGACCGTGGTCAGTGGCGTGACCTTAAAATTCTTCCAGTCGATCTTCCAGAGCACATTGTGGACGAGGACCTCGTCGGGCTTTGCCGGGTCGATGTAGCCATAACCGAAATAGGAGGCACTCCCGAAGAACTCCTTCTTGAACGCGCCCGTGTTCGCATCCCAGACGCTGATGCGCTTGGGCGTGTCGGTGGTTTCCGCCACCCAGAGTTGGCCTGTCTTGTCGACCGTGATCCCGCCGGGCATGTAGATGCCGAGCGGATCGTATTTTCCCTTCGCGGGCCGTCCGCCCTCCTTGCCGATGCTGCGGAGGTATTTTCCGGCTGCATCGAACACCGAGACATTCATCAGCTTGCCGGCATTGGCCACGAAGATCATGTTCTCGAAGGCGGCGATGCCGGCGGGCTCGTCGAGTTTCTCCGCGATCATCGCCACCGATTTGCCGTCTTTCAGCACGAGCACCTTCCCGCCGCTGAGCACGGCGAGGCGCCCGTCGGCGAACGCGGCCAACCGCTCGGGCGTAACCACCTCCCAGGTGCCGAGGAGCGCGCCGTCCTTCGGATTGAACCGGGCGACGAGGTTCCGCGCCTTGTAGCTGGCGAAGAGTTCCTTCCCGTCACAGGCCAGGCCGGTCACCTCGTTGTTCCTTCCGTCGCCGCCGGGCGGCGCGGCGATTTCACCCTTACCGCCAAGTTGGATCGGTCGTGCTTCCTTGGCGGTCATAAGCTGGATGCCGAAGCTCTTGGTGAACCCGTGGCCGCCGGCGCAAAAGACGGTCGCGCCGTCCGTGGCTAGATGCGTGGCGTCGAAGTTGCAGCCCCACCGCTTCTTCCCCTCGAAGTCGGTGCGGATCACGCCCCAGCCGTATTCGCTGCCATCCCAGGCCAGCAGCACGCCATCGTTGAACGCACAGGCCGTCCGCGGTGAGCCGTGGTCGGCACCCCATCCCCCCTTGCCGTCGACGGTCGGGTAGGCCGGCTGGCCGGAGTTGTGAACACTGAAGCGATACTCGGCCTTCACGGGGGCGTGGTAGATCCCGCGCCAGGTGTAGTTGCCGGCCGGGAGCAGGTTGCCATTGTCATCGCAGCCGTCCCACCGTTCGGTGTTCTTGCCGCCCAGCCGCGCCTGCTGCGGCACCAGCATCCGGACGTTCTCATTCTTCTCATTAAAGAGCTGGATCGTGCATTCGGTGTCTTCCGGGAGCGCGTAGCTGAACGCGAGCGGCAACGGCCGGTCGGGCGGCACCCCCTCGAGCACGAGCTTGCGATCGACCTTGCCGGTCGGTGAGAAAACGAGCATGCCCCAGCACTTCGTGCTCTGGTACGGGATGCCGGCCTCGCGCTGGAGGTCATAGGCCCAGGCCGCGCCTCCCGCGGTCTCCTGCCCGTCGGATCGCGAGTAGTTGAACTGCACCGTGCTGGCAACCACGTCGCCGGCCTTGAGCGGGACCTTGGCGTTGAGCGTCTTCCAAGGGATGCGGTATTCGAACGAGTAGCCGGTGCCATCGGCGCGTTTCAAATACTTCGATTGGAACTGATCCTGCGGCACCAGCCCGCGAGGGGCGTTCGCTGGCTCGCGGTAGGTCATGCCAAGCTGCATCGCTAGCTGCGGCTCACCCGTCTCTGTGTAGTGCCAAAGCGTGAGGTGGGCGATATCGTCGCGCTTCTCCGTCGGGGCCCCTGCCCCTTTGTATTTGAACGTGCTCTCGTCGAGGATCGGGTAACCGACCGCCGGATCGGTGGTCAGGCGAAACTGGCACGAATCGGCATTCCAACCTTGCCTCGGATCAGTGCGAGGATCGCGCATGTTCATCATCGGACTCGGGTCGTTGACGTCCGCACCGAGGTAGAGCGCCTCGTTGTCATACATGATGGCGAACTTCGCGTTCATCGTGCCGCGCGTCGCCTGGACTACGAACATTTCGATCTGCCCGGAGAGATCCCAGTCGTCGAACTTGCCGTCGATCGTCACTTTGCCCGGGGCGGGCACGGCGTAAAGCTGCTTGTGCCGCCCGCGGCCGTTATCGGTTGCGCGTGCCGACGGGACCATGACTCCCGCCAGCAACACCGTCGCGACGACCATTAAGATCAGGTGATTTGGTTTCATTAATAGGCCGATTATGATAATAAAGCCAGTCCCTTGGCGCGATGGTAAGCATTCCATGTTTCCCGCCACGCCAATAATCCTCTTCCGTGAACGCCTCGTCAGAATGAAACCTTGGTGGTCATCCGGATTGTGCGAGGATCGCCCCAGCCTGCACTCGTCGTTCCGGTGGCCCGGAAGTACTGTTTGTCAAACAGATTGCTGATGTTAAGGCCGAAGCTGGTTGCGTGGCCTTTGATCTTGGTTTCGTAGCCGGCAATCAGCGTGTAGAGAGTATAGCTGGGAGCCCAAAGTGGGGTGGCGACACCACTTCCAGTAAGGCTGATGTTGCCGCGGTACGTCGGACTGCGCCAATTGAATCCACCGCCCACGTAGACCCCCTTCAATGCTTCCGACTTGAATTCGTAACGCCCGAAGAAGTTGGCGCGCTGCTTCGTGTAGCCGGCGTTGGGTACGTGATCTGGATACGTCAGCAGCAAAGCGTCCAGGTTGGGGGTGGCCAAGTTCTGCTTTCGGGCATCTGCCTGGAAGCTCTTGAGCACGAGAAGCCGATTATTCGTCTCCACGTAGTTGTTCGCAAAATTAGCCATGAACCGAATGTTGCGCACCGGACTGCCCACAAGTTCGTATTCATAGCCCGTGGTTTGTACATGCTGGGTATCACCGTTGGAAACTGGATCAAACGCAGTCGGGAACAGTGTCGTAAGTTCCAACCAGGTTGCACTATTGCCTCCGGTTTGGGTGACCACACCGTTCAGACGATTGTTGGGTTGATAGTTATCATAGCGCGTGACGTTAAACTCGAGCCTGCCGTCAAACAAAGAGAACCGAATCCCGTAGTCGTCACCGGTGCCCTCGTTAATGCCCTGGGTCTGCCCAAGGCGGTAAGTATTCCCGCCTAAACCGCTCGAAATACTGGCATTCTGCGCCCGGTTCCAAGAAAAGCCCACCCACTTGACCGGCCGAATGACCACGCCCGTGTTGTAGGAATTAAAGTTCCAGACAGGACTGAATGTCTTGTTTGAAAATGCTGGGTTATCGCTGGGATACTGGACGAGGGTAACTTGGTCCCTACTCTCATAGGGCAATACGATATATGGAGATAGGGCTTGGCGAAACTGGTCATGACGCCACCCCACTTTCGTGAAAAGGCGGTCCTGCAGATAGGAGCCCGAAAGGCCGGCTCCCCAACTCGGGGTATAGAAACGGTTGATAAGAGCGCCGGTCGCACCGTAATTGCCCATGCTCGGCAGGTACTTGGACACGCCAGGCACGGCGTAGGTTGAGCGGGTCAGTTGATCGTAATCGCCACCATCGAGGTAGAACCGGCGCAGCACGCGCTGGCTGTACTTGCTCATAAGACTGCGATTGGCGGCGAAAGCAGCGGCGGTGGGGGCGGAATTAAATACGTCTGCCGAGGTGCGATTCCCCAGGGAGAACGCCGGGTTTTCCGGGTCAATGAATTCATTCAGAAAGGCGCTGGCCTGGACTGAGTTGTTATCTTGATGCTGCTGTCCAAAGAGAACCAGCCTCTGCTTCATCCACTTGACCTCAAAATCATAGTTGGCCTGAAGGCGAAGGTCGCGGACCACGTTGCCATATACTCTATGGCTGCGCTGATACTCAGCGTAGAGTTTCCCGACGTTCGGATTGGCGGAACCGTCGGGAAGTGTGGCATTCAAATCCCGATAGATCGTGTTGTCGGAAGCAGACCAGCCGTCGTACAATTGGGAATACCAACGGCCGTCGAGCAGGAAGGAGAGGGATTTGCCAACGCTCTGCTCGACTTTCAATTTGAAGTTCGAGAACGGCCTGGTCACAAGATTGTCAGCGCCGGCGAAATTGAATTTGCGCGAGACTCGCTGCATGACGGAAAAGTCGGCGTCCGCGAGACCGGTGCCGACGCTGACCCTTTGCCCCGGGGAGTTGCGGCGGAAATAGGTCCGGCTGGCCGGCAGGTAGACGAGGTCGGCATTGTTATTGGCCGCATATAAGGTCGGGCTCCTGACTCCGCGATCCGTGAAGGAATAACCGTCGCGCATCGGCGTGGTGGCATTGGAGACGTTTTCGGCATGTTCGAAGGATGCGTCGATGTAGGTCGTGCGGGTTGGTCTCCACGAAGCGGAAAAGGTCAACCCTTTGAAGTTCCGCAGCCCGTATCTGTGAAATGCGGTCGTGTGCGAGGCGGCCGCGTTGACCCGAACGATCACGCCATGACGGAGCGGCTGGTTAAGATCGACTACGGCGCGGACATTCTCAAAGGAGCCAAGCGTGAGTTCGACGCTGCCGAAAGGTCGGGGAAGGGGCTGTTTGGCGTTGATGTTGCTGGAGCCGCCCATCCCGGTTTCGCCATAGAGAAACCCGTTGGGGCCGCGCGCCAGTTCAACCCGCCCCATGTTGTATGAATCGCTCGGCGAATACCAGATCATGCCATCGCGCTGCCCGAAATTATTGGCAACGCCGCGAAAGATGAGAACGGTGCTGTGTGGATTGGGATCCGCTTCGCCAGTGACAAACCACTTGGAGAGTTCGCTGATGTTTTGCGCCCCGACGTCCCCGATCAGTTGGCTGTTCACCACGGAGATGGAGTTGGCGAGATCCTTCAGATTCTCGGCCGTGCGCGAACCGGACGTCGATTGCAGGGACTCGTAACCGACGTCTTTTTCCTCACTGACGGTGAAAACCGAAAGCCGGACCGCCTCATCTTCAGGCTTCGGAGCCAAGGGAGCGGCTTGTTGGGAGAAAGCGGTGCTCGTGATCAGCAACGCGAACAGCACGTGCGGGGATTTCATTGGTGTAATCTTGGTCTTGGAATGGAGCGATGCCGAAATCGGCCGGTGCATTCGAACTCTCGGCGCAGATCGTGAACGGAGCGACCCGGAGGCGTTGATGGGATGCATCGAACGGTTCAAAGCTTTTGCCATTTCTGTGGTGGAGCCGTCAATGACGGATTGCGTTAAGGATTATTAGAATCTAACTGACAATATGTTACCTAAGTTAATGTCATAAGATGACATGATGTCTAACGACGTTAAGCCCGGCTTTCTTAGACCCTCGCATCATGCCAACTCTCGAAGGCAACCTCTGCTCATCCACCTACCTCGTACTGTACAGTTCTTCCCCCGTAGGGTCAAAAAACTCGAAGCGACCGATTTTCCAAGATTTGCCGGGCGATCAGGAGGTTGCGAGCAAGCCGTTGGCGCGGTTGATTTTCCTCGATGAATTGGAAACGAATGCTGGCGTACATCTCCGGTTCGGTCGACGAGGAATTGCTCCTTCAAAACGAATACTTGGTGACGGAGAACCGGATTCTAAAGAACCAAATCAAAGGGCGTTTACAACTCACGGATCCGGAGCGAGTCAATCTGGCCGAAATCGGTCGGCGGCTTTGCAGGAAGGCCCTGGCAGAAGTGGCCGAGATCGTTCGACCGGAGACCATTCTTGGTTGGCACCGTAAACTCATTGCCAAGAAGTTCGACGGATCGAAGGACCGACCTTCAGCGGGCCGCGCGCCGACGGCGCCGGTGATCGAAGAACTGGTGCTGCAATTTGCCCGGGAGAATCGGAGTTGGGGCTACCGGCGTATTGTGGGTGCCATCGGCAATTTGGGCCACGAAGTCAGCCACCAGACCGTGGCGAACATCCTCAAGCGGCACGACTTGGCGCCGGCACCGGAGCGAGGAAGGAGGATGCTTTGGAAGGAGTTCATCCGCTCGCATCTTGAAACGTTGGCGGCCGTGGATTTCTTCACGGCGGAAGTCTGGACGGCTGGCGGATTGACGACCTACTACGTGTTGGTGTTCATGAAGATTGCGCCGCGACAAGTCAGCATCGCCGGTATCACACTGGCGCCGGACGGTGAATGGATGAAGCAGATGGCTCGAAACATGACGATGGCAGGCGACGGTTTTTTGAACGGCTGTCGCTATCTGCTGCATGATCGCGACACCAAGTTTAGCGCTGCGTTTTGCGGGATTCTGCGCTCGGCCGGAATTCAACCCCTGGCGCTGCCCCCAAGAAGTCCGAATTTGAATTCTCATTTGGAACGGTGGAATCGATCAGTGAAAGAGGAGTGCCTCGCGAAGTTGATCCTGTTCGGCGAGCCGTCGCTCCGCCATGTGCTCTCGCACTACGCCCGCCAATATCACGAGGAGAGGAACCACCAAGGGAAAGACAACCTGATCCTATTCCCGGTTGAAGCAGACCGGATCGGCAGCGCCGCCGGTAAGATCCAAACCCGTGAGCGCCTCGGCGGCCTCCTGAAATTCTATCACCGAGCGGCCGCATGAGTTTTTTGACCTTACGGGATCGAGCGCGCTCAGCTGAAAACGGTTGGTGAGCGCGCCTCCGCGCGTCACCACGTGGGTGTCCGTGCGACACCAGCCGATTGTCGCCATGAAGTTATAGCAGAGCAGGCCGATGCCGAGTTCGCCCATGTTGTCGAGCATGCGGCAATAGAGCGCCAAATCCTCATCGCGTCCGGCAAGGCCGAGCTTGATCCGCCGCATGTCAAACTCATCGCCTTCCAGTCCAATGAGCTTCAACCCCGCTTCGGCGAACCGCCTCTGGACCGCACGGAGCGCTTCCATGTCCCATGGCGGATTGAGGCCGGTGTCGCGTGGATGGCAGCGGGCGATCACGTGCTCTACGCCACTCTGGCGGGCGTAATCCCATGAGCGGTCCCGTTTCGGAGGTAGAAAATCGGCGAGGATCACGAGGTTCGCTTCACGGCCTACTTGGCGCCAGAGTGATAGATTTCCACGCGGTCGAGTTCGGCGGGACCGTGCCAGAGGATTTTCAGATACCGACTTCCGGAGGGCGCTGCGCAGTCGTATTCCACCAAGGTGCGACTCTGACCACGGGCGGGGCCACTCATCGGACTGCCCAAGCGGCGTTCCTTGCGGGCGGGTTCGACGGTGCTAAACACCGCACCGTCGGCCGAGAATTGAATGGAAAGTTCGTCGCCTTTTTTCGCATAGAACGCGACGAGCTTCACCGACTCAATCGACGAGGGCACCTGGTAGCTGACCCATTCGTTGGAGCCGCCCTGAGCGCGGAACAGATACTCAGCATAGAGCGCGTTGAAATCGTTACGTAATTCCAGGCCGGCGGACTTGGCGTGAACGCGTGAAAAATCCTGCAATTCATCCGCGAGACAGACGCGCTTCACCCTAACCGGTCCAACGACATTCGACGGCCCGGATGCTCCGGAAACATTTCGCGCAATAACGCGGTAGAACCAGGTCTGCCCCACCCGAGCGGTGGTATCACTAAACAGCGGGCGATAGGCGATGTCGGCGTCGGACACGTTTTCCGCCAAAACGGTCCACGGCCCATCCGCTTTGGGCGCACGTTCGATGTTGTAGCCGCTGGCTCCGGCTGAACCGCGCCAGGAAAGGAGCGGCACATCACCGACCGGCAGCAATTCCGGCGCATCCGGCGCTGGAACCTGCGGCACCGGCAAGCCTTGAATCTTGAACGCGGCCTCGCGCATCACGCGCATGATGCCGACCTCGCGCTGCGCCTCGGCGCTGGGGAAACCCGGCCAATGGTAGGACCAGACACTGGGATAGGTGAAGATTTGGTGCCAGTAGAAGCCGCCGTCGCGATGGTGGAAATACATGCTCCAGAGCAACGCGCCCGCCGTGCCGGTTTCCTGCACGACCGTCATGAATTCGCGAGTCTTCTCCTCTACGTTGTCGGCCGTGAACCCTTTGCCGTCGTAGGGTCCGAACTCGCCGATCACGAACGGTCGCTTGCCCCGCGACTGCGCTTGGTGGATCCGGCAACTGGCGGCGAAATCGCTGCCGTAGTAGTGCATGTTGAAGATGTCCACGTTAGGGTCCGGCTCCTTGGGAATCACGTTGGCGCGCGAGTCCATGATGAGGTGATTGGTGTCGAGGCTCTTGATGAACGCCGCCATTTCGCTCTGCCACGGTGCAAAGACCTCGTAGGAGACGGTCCACAATTCGTTGCCCAGTTCCCAGCAGAGGATGGCCTTGTCATCCTTGTAGGGCACGCCGGAAACGGTGTTGCGGCGCGTGAGCACGTGGCGGATTGTCTGCTTGAAATCCTCTTTGATCTGGCGGTCGGAGAAGAAATCCTTCGGCGGTTTTCCGCGGTAGCCCGCATAGCTGCCCAATCCACCCACATAACTGGCGGAATCAGTCAGGCTGAAAACCACGCGGATACGATAGCGGTTGGCGAGAGCGAGGAGGCTGTCTAAGACCTTAAAGGACTCCTCATTGAATTGACCGGGGCCCTGCACGTGGTGCCAGGTCATGCTCCCGCCGGCAGACTTGTCGTTGGGGTCGCGGCTAGGGACGTTCCAGATCCGCACGACACGGAGATTCATTTGGTGCAAGGTCTTCAGACCATCCTCCTGCTCCCACGGCGTAGGCAGGACCATACGCTCGGGCAGCTTCATCGTGTAGTCGTAGGGCAGGCTCAATCCCGGCATGTTGGCGCCGATGAATCTGAACTCCTTGTCGCCCTCCATCAACTTGTCGCCCTGACGCGTGATGAAGTGCATAAAGCCGGACGACGACGGTTCAACGGCGGAACTGACCACCGTGTATCCGATCGCGGCCATCAGTGTTGCCGCAAGCCGCCAATGGCCGACCGGAAGGAGCAGATTGTTGCGGATACGAGTAGCGGTGGCGTCCATGGAGATGAGTATGGGGGGGGGGAATTTGAGGCGGGTGCGGTGTACGGATCAGAGGCTCAGACCACCGTCGATGAATAGAGACGCCCCAGTTATGAAGCGCGCGGCGGGCGAGGCGAGAAAGACGACCGCACGAGAGATATCGTGCGGTTCGCCGATCAGGCGCGCCGGGGTCTTTGCGATAACCTGAGCCTCGTAGGCCGCGTCCGCCAAGACCTCACGATTCATGTCGGTGCGGATGGCGCCCGGGGTGACGTTGTTTACCGTGATGCCGAACGGGCTAAATTCGAGGGCCAGTTCGCGCGTCATCATCAAGAGGCCAGCTTTGGACATACTGTAGGGCGCGCAGAAGCCGGTCGGATTCGATTCGTGAATTGATGAGATGTTGATTACGCGACCCCAGCCACGCGCCTTCATGCCGGGAAGCGCGCGTTGGGCGCAGCAGAAGGCGCCCTTGAGATTGGTATCGAGGATTCGGTCGTAGTCGGACTCCGTGACGTCGAGCGCACTGCCACGGGTTTCGACCGCGGCGTTGTTGACGAGAATGTCGACCGGCCCCACTTCCGCCTCAATTCGATCAAACATCACGTTGATCTCAGATGGCCGTGCAATGTCAGCACGCACCGTGATCGCGCGCCCACCCGCGGCAGCGATCTCCCTGCACACCATTTCAGCCGACTCGAAACCCTGGCAGTCGTTCAGCACGATTGTGGCACCGGCGTGCGCGAGGTCGCGCGCGATGGCGGCGCCAATGCCGCGGCCGGCGCCGGTGACGAGGGCGATTTTGTTCTTCAGTTCACTCATGGGAAAGGGCGGATTGGTCCGCGTGATAGTCGCGGTG
>JBIJCX010000625.1:0-3100 GCA_044344465.1 Opitutaceae bacterium | reverse complement strand
CCCGTGCGGGACGGAGTGACCTACCAGACGTCCGAGTTCGATCTGCGACTGCAGGCCGGCAGCAAGGCCATCGATGCGGGCGTCCGCCTGCCGAACATCAATGACGGGTTCACGGGCTCCGCCCCGGACCTGGGCGCGCTGGAGCATGGCCAGCCCCTGCCACACTACGGTCCGCGACGCCCTCGTGGCGATGGCCACTGAGCTCAAGCTCGGATCGCGATGACGCCAATGAGGGCGCACCCGATCGCCTCGTTTCGCTTCAATTCCAAGACCTCTGATGAACTCCTTAATGCGACTATGCTCTCCCTAAACCTCCGGCGTAATGGTGCCTCGATCGCGTCAGTCCGGCGAACTATATCCATGGGCGTCGATCGCGCCCGGAAGCTGGTCGGCGTCGCCTGCGGGCTGATGGTCGCGGGTTCTGCCGCGGCGGCCGGGACCGGACAGCCACCGAACATTGTCTTTATCCTGGCCGACGATCTTGGCTGGGCAGACGTGGCCTTTCATGGTGGTAACGCGCCCACGCCTCACCTCGATCGCCTCGCGCGGGAAGGGGTGGAACTGACCCAGCATTACGTCGCCCCGGTTTGCACGCCGACCCGCGCCGGTTTCATGACCGGCCGCTATTGGAGCCGCTTTGGCGTCTTCACGGTCGTGACCACCCGCTCCCTGCCTTGGGAGACGACGACCCTGCCCCGCGCCCTGAAAAGCGTGGGCTACGAGACGGCGCTCATGGGGAAATGGCACCTGGGCTCGAAGCCCGAGTGGGGGCCGAATCATTACGGCTTCGATCACAGCTACGGATCGCTGGGTGGAGGGGTAGGGCCGTTCAACCATTTCTACAAGAAGGGCGCTTACAGCCAAACATGGCATCGCAACGAAAAACTGATCACCGAGGAAGGGCATGTCACCGATCTGATCGCCAACGAGGCGGTCGAATGGATACGGGCGCGTGGGGCGGCGCCTTTTTTCCTCTACCTGCCTTTCACCGCCGTTCATCTGCCGGTGAAGGAACCGCCGGCATGGCTGGACCAGGTTCCCGCCGCCATCACCGGAGAGACGGCGCGGCACTATGCCGCTTGCCTCATGCATTTTGACGACGCGGTCGGACGCGTCGTCGCCGCCATCGAGCGCGCCGGCAAGCGCAACAACACCCTGATCGTTTTCACCAGCGACAACGGTGGTAGCCGCGTTGAAAACAACGACACGGCCTATCCCCCGGATGACTATCCCCGGGGGCCACTCGGCGGCACGAACTCCCCCTTGCGCGGCGCAAAAGGATCCGTCTACGAAGGTGGCATCCGCGTGCCGGCCATCGCCAACTGGCCGGGCCGGCTGGCGCCGGGGAGGTTTCGTGATCCCATGCAGATTGTCGACTGGATGCCGACCTTCTGCGCCCTGGCGGGTTACAGGCCGGAAAAGGATCTCAAATGGGACGGCGTGGATGTCTGGCCACTCATGTCCGGGCAGGCCAGGACGACCGCCCCGCGTCTGCTCTATACACCCTTTGTCAGAGGCACCGCGCTCCGCGCAGGCGATTGGAAACTCGTTCTGAATGCCGGATCGGAAAAGGCGGAGCTGTTCGATTTGGCCAGTGACCCCAACGAAACGAACGACCTTGCACTCAAGATGCCGGATCGGGTGTCGTCGCTGCGCCAGCGGCTCGCGGAGGTTGCCAGATTGGATCGAGATGCCGTAGTGGAAAAATAGACCGGACAATCGCGCCGTTCATGGCTCCCGCCCCGGCAAGCCATCCGTCCGCCGGCGGATGGTAGCATATCGGAAAAATGGCTTCGTCATCGGGAGCTTAAACCGAATCTCGTATCCCGATCCTTTACCTCGAAATTTCCTCCCATGAAAGCCGCCTATTACCAGGGCTCGGGCAAGTTCGAACTTGGCGAGTGCCATCCCGTTCCGCCCGGCCCGGGTGAAGTCCGTCTGGACATCGCCTACTGCGGGGTTTGCGGGACCGATCTCCACATCGCCCATGGTCTGATGGATCATCGGATCAAAACGCCGCAGGTTGTCGGGCACGAGATGATCGGCACCATCGCCGAACTCGGGGCGGGTGTGCACGGCTTCACCGTGGGACAACCCGTCGTGGTGCGTCCCCTCGATCCGCGCCACGAAGAGACTTCGGACAAGGGGGTCAGCCATATTTGTCGCAAGCTGAAATTCATGGGCATCGACAGCCCGGGCGCCTTCCAGGCGTCGTGGACGGTCCCGGCCTTCACGTTGCACGCGGCGCCACGCGGAATCGACCTGAAGATTCTGGCCCTCACCGAACCTTTGGCGGTCGCCGCGCACGACGTGCGGCTCGGTCAGGTGAAAACAGGGGACACCGTCGTAGTCATCGGTGGCGGGCCCATTGGGCTGCTCGTCGGCCTGGTGGCCCGGGACAAAGGAGGAAAGGTCATTCTATCCGAAATCAATTCCCATCGGCTCGAGCTGGCCCGTGATCTCGGTTTCGAAACGGTGGATTCCTCGCGGGAGAATCTGGTGGACGTCGTCTATGCGCGCACGGCTGGTGCGGGAGCCGATGTGGTCTTCGAGGTATCCGGCTCGAAGGCGGGCGCCCAAGCCATGACAACCCTGGCCGGACTCCGCGGCCGGGTCGTGGTCGTGGCGACGTTCAGCCGTACCTTGCCCCAGGAAGTCAGCTTGTGGGAAATCATGTGGAAGGAGGTCACCGTGATTGGCGTTCGGGTATATGAACCGGAGGACTTCGAATCCGCCCTCGCGTTGGTGGCCAGCGGACGGCTGCCGCTCGAAAAACTCATCACCGCCGTGGAGCCGCTTTCCCGACTCCCTGATGTAATCCACGAACTCGAAAAGACACCCCGGAACGTCAAGGTGCTGATCGATTGCCAGGCGTGACCAGGCGAACGAGCCAGCATCGAGGCGGATTGCAGTGGAGAATGATACCGGACAGAAAATCATGCGCGCGAGCCTCTCCGATCTATTGTTGGTATAACGTCGCGCCCTGGGACGGTGCGAGTCGGCGATGACAACACGATGAAGTTATGAAGCGAAGAATAACCAGAAGATCCTTTATCGAAACTGCGGCTGCATTGACCGTGGGATTGGGCGCCAGTCAGAC
>JBIJCX010000045.1:0-35481 GCA_044344465.1 Opitutaceae bacterium | reverse complement strand
TGCTGGACATGGTGCTCGGCTGGCGCCTCCACCCCGGTTGCCCTCTCCCAGACCACTCTCGTCGCCCGCGCGACGTGGGATAAGTGCAGGGCTGAAGCACCGCGCTACCCACGAAACCGTCGCAACCATGATCGTCACGTTGCAGAGGGCGAATTTTCCCGGGCGGGCCTGGCCCACGGCTCTGGCGATCGACCGCAGCGCGTCTGCTGCCAACACCGCCGCGCCGACGGTGTTCTTGAGGAAGCTGCGACGAGTCTGCCTTGGCCGCGGTGCCGAGATCGCCAGGTCCCGCGCGGGCTACCGTTGCGCATTGCCACGCTGGGCGGTGCGGCTTGAATTCCTTCGTCCGTGTCCGCGTTCCGCGGACGCCACTCATCCTCTGACCGACCTTGGCCCTCATGAAACTCCGCCCCCTCGTCCTCCATCTTATCCCGCTGGTCGGCGCCGCTTTTTCCGGCTTTGGCGCCGCTTCAACCGGCAGCCCGTTCTACGGTGATGCCCCTGATGCCACTCACCCGTGGGCCGTCCATGATCGCAATCGTCCGCAACCCAAACGCGTCGAGCCCGGCACGTTCAGCACCCCATCCCGTCCCGGAAAACCACCCTCCGACGCGATCGTGCTATTCGACGGCACGGCCGCCGCGCTCGAAAAATGGGAAGCCGACACGAAGCCTGGCGAACCCAACGCTCCGACCAAATGGATCGTGAATGACGGGGCGCTCGAGTGCGTGCCGAAGTCCGGCTATATTCGCACCAAGCAACAATTCGCCGACTGCCAGCTCCACGTCGAGTGGGCGGCGCCGAAGAATGTCCAGGGCGACAGCCAGGGGCGCGGCAACAGCGGCATCTTTCTCATGGGTCATTGCGAAGTGCAGGTGCTCGACAACTACGACAACCCGACCTATGCCGACGGCTTCGCGGCGTCCGTGTACGGGATTAACCCGCCGTTGGCCAATGCGCTTCATCCGCCCGGCGAGTTCCAGTCGATCGACATCGTGTTTCGCCGTCCGATCTACATCGACGGCAAGGTTGCCGATCCGGGCTATGTCACGGTGTTCTGCAACGGCGTACTCGTGCAGGATCACACGCCGCTTGAAGGCCCCGGCGGCCACATGAGGCGTTCCGTGACCGGCCCGTTCCCGGCCAAGGGCCCGCTCAAGCTGCAGGACCACGGCAATCCCGTTCGCTTCCGCAACATCTGGTATCGCGAGCTGCCGCCGCGTTCCGTCGAAGGTGGCACCGATGGCGCGCTCGCGGTCGCGGCCGCCGCGGCCAAGCGCCGGGAAATTGCCGCCGCCCTGCGCGCGGAGGCCATCAGGCTCCCGGCAAGCTCCCATGAGCAGATGCTCCGTCTCGCGGAATCGCTCGTTTACGAGCAAGACGACGCGACCTACCAACAGTTCACGCAACTCGCGGATCGTTACGCCGCCGAGGTGAAGGCCCTCGCTGCGGCCGAGATCGAGAAACGGAAAAGCGAAATCACGACCACGACAAAGGCGTTTCAATACCTGTCGAAATTCAGCATTGCGCCCAAGGATTTTGCCCCGACCGCCACGTTGGAGCGCATCGCCAAGATGCAGGGCTGGGATCTGCCGCCGCCGACAAAGAAGAAGAAATAGTTCCGCACGAACGCACTGCCCGCGAGATCGCGTCGTGACTCCCCCCGGCTTGATCCGTTGCTGCCTGTTCGCGGTCGTAACGGCCCTGCCGGCGCAGGAAGTGCAATCCCACGGGCTCGGGTTTGAGCGCTGGGTCCAGGACGAGTTCTTCGCCGGCTACCGGCCGCCGAACTATACGCAGAAATGGGACATCCCGGCGGCGGCGAATCAACGGTTCGGCGGGGTCCCGGTAAATCCGAAGGCGATCAAGTACGGCACGCCGGTCGACCTCGGGGACGCGTTGCGGCAGTTCGACATCGCGGAGCCTTTCATCCTGGTCCTTGGCTATTGGCGGCAGGAGGGCGACACGAAGCGGTTCGTGAACATCGTCGCGCCGCGCATCGAGCCGGCCGCCTGGAAGAAGCTCTGGGGCCCGGTCACGCGCGCGGACCTGGAGCGACTCGACGCCGTGATCAAGGACCGGTCGCTTACCCCGGTGCAGGCCCGCGCCGCGGCGCTGAAGATCAAGAATGCCCCGCCTTTCACCGCCGCCACGATCGTGGTCAACCCGAAGATCGATTCGAAGTCGCAGCGCCGCCTGCAATGCAGCATGCGGTTCGCCGATGTCTTCAAACACCTCGCGCCGGGTGCCGATTCGCAACCGCAGGCGCGCGCGTCACTCTGGGGCGTGGAGTTTCCGGAGGTCGTCGATTCGAAGCCGCGGATGGTCAGGCCCGCTGGCTGATCTTCTCCGCATGCCGATGAATCCTTTCCGCGGCCCTCACGATATCATCCATGTCGGATTTGGTACCCAGGAACATCCTCTGACTGAAGGCCACGGTCTCTTCACTGCATAGTCGATCGTTGACCGGGCACTGGTTCCGCTCGACGTATTTTTTGAAGTCGAGCATCTCCTTGGGATACATCTTTTGGAAGTTCTTCGATTTGAAGGCGTCATCCAGGTACGGTTTGCTATAAAGACCCGCTCCATACCCGCTGCTACAAGGAATCCCCTCCGCCCCCAGCGCCCGGATAAACGCGGCGCGCGATAGTCCCTTGAATTCCTCCTTTTTGTAGCGGAACGGGAAGAGATGGTAAGCCGCCCGGGTCACGTTCGGATAGAGTTTGTGGGGCAGGATGCCGGGAATATTCCGGAGCTTGGCCCGCAGGTAATCCGCATTTTCGTTTCTGGTGGCGGTCTGCGCTTCCAGTCGCTCCAGCTGGGCCAGTCCAATCGCGGCCTGATACTCGGCCAGGCGCAGTTTTGTGCCCATGATATTTAATCCGCCCAGATTGTGATACGAGTGGCAGCGGTCCATGTACTTTTCGTCATCGCTCACAATGGCCCCGCCTTCGCCCATGGGGCAGTGCTTCGAATTCTGAAAGCTGAAACAGCCGGCGTGGCCAAAGGTGCCCACCTTCTTGTGGTTGATCTCCGCCAGCCAGGCCTGGCAGGCATCCTCCACGACCAGGAGTTTGTGCTTCTTCGCGATGGCCATGATGCGCTCCATGTCGGCGGGAAGCCCGTAGATGTGAACCGGCAATATCGCCCGGGTGCGGGGCGTGATCCTGGCCTCGATCTTCGCCGGATCCATCTGCCAGGTGTCCTGGTCGATATCGACGAAGACAGGCATGGCGCCGTTTTGCAGGACGGACATGGGCGTCGCAATGAACGTGAAGGGCGGAACCAGCACCTCGTCCCCGCCGCCGATGTCGAGATTATGGAGGGCACAGATCAGGGCATTCGTGCCGTTCACGGTGGTCAGGCAGCGTTTGGCGCCAATTAGCGCGGCCCATTTCTTTTCGAATTCCTCCACCACCTTGGCCCGGGACCAGACCCCGCTGCGCAGCACCGCGATGACCCGCTTCTCATCGGTTTCCGGGACCCAGATCGGCCACCCGGACCAGCCTTTCGTCCTGACCTTCTGGCCGCCGAGGACGGCCGGGGTATCCGCATCTTTGATATTGGCGGCCAGGGCCGCCGGAGTCAGGGCCATCCCGAGCACGGCCCCGAGGCCGGTCAATGAATTCTGTTTTACAAATTCACGTCTGGAATAATTTCTGGTTGGCGAGTTCATGATCATGATTGGCGAGGAAAGTGGCGGGCCGACGGGAAAATGGGCGGGGGCACGCCATCTCGTCCGATCGACGGCTCCTGATCCCGTCCTCCAGGGCAACGGCGGCACCGGCGTGGCCGCGACGCCGAAGGCCGGCATCCTCAGTGGCGTCCTCCCGCCGCGGAGGATGTATTCGCCAGATCCAGGGAAGTTCTTTTCCAGCCGACACGGTCGGAGGAAAACATTCGGGAGCAACGGCGTCAACGGGCGAGTGCCCGATCGCATCGGAGGGGCGCATCTCAGTTTCTTGCCGCAGGAGGAAACTTCTTGGGTGGGCGGACACGTCCCTGTGCCCGCAAGTCTGGCCCGCTCGATCGTGTTTCGAATAGCGGGCACGAGGACGTGCCCGCCCACCACTGACAGCAGTTGGAGGAAGCCGAGATGGGCCCGGATTCCGGCCGTGGGGTTAAAGTGCTCGTGAGCGGTGGCTCCGCGGGGCACACTCGTTTCTCTGCCCAACCCGTCGATGTCCAAGCCGCATGCCGAGGTCAGGTCTGCCCACCAGACGGGAAGGTTCCCGCGATTCCTGCGCGCCTTCAATTCCCGGAACTACCGGCTTTTTTTTGCCGGGCAGGGAATTTCGCTCACCGGCAACTGGATGGCGACGACCGCCCTGTCCTGGCTGGGCTATGAGCTCTCGGGCAGTGCGTTCGTGCTGGGCTTGCTGTTGTTCGCCAATCAAGTGCCCGTGCTCCTGCTCGGCCCGGTGGCCGGGGTTTGGAGCGATCGGGTGAATCGTCGCCTCCTGCTCCTGGCGATCAACGCCGGCTGCGCGTTGCAGGCCGGGTCCCTGGCCGCCGTCACGCTCACCGGTCATGCGACCGTCCCGTGGTTGCTCGCGCTGGCCTTGGTCCGCGGGCTGCTGAACGCGGTGGAATATCCCACGCGGCAGTCGTTCATCTTCGAGATGCTCGACGCCAAGGCCGATTTGCCCAACGCCATCGCGCTCAATTCCTCGATGTTCAACGTCGCCCGGCTCATCGGTCCGCCCGTCGCTGGTTTTCTCATTGTGGCGCGCGGTCCGGGTGCGTGCTTCCTCATCGATGCCGTCAGCTACCTGCCGATCCTCGCGAGCCTCCTCGCCATGCGGCTCCGGCCGCCGGTCCCGGCGAAACGGCGGGCGCATCCCGTAGCCGAGTTGCGGGCGGGCGTGGGCTATGCCTGGGGCCGTCCGGTGCTGCGCAGCTCGCTCCTGATGGTTGCGGCGACCGCGCTCGTGGGATTCGCCGCCACGGTGCTCGCCCCGGTGTTTGTGCGCGACGTGTTTCATGCCGACGCGCGGACTCTCGGCCGGTTCTATGGCGCGATGGGTGTCGGCGCCTTGCTCAGCGCGATCTTTCTCACCACGCGGACGAGTGTCGCCGGGCTGGGCGCCTGGATCAACCGCGGCGCGGTTCTCGTGGTCATCGGTCTGGCGGGCTATGCGATGAGCAATTCGGCGTGGCTCTCGCTGGCCTGCCTCGTGGTCAACGGCATGGGCGCGGTGCTCGTCATGGCGGGGAACAACACGCTCCTGCAGGAGCAGGTCGATGACGACAGGCGCGGTTTGGTCATGGGCCTGTTTGTGATGGGCCAGGGCATGTTTCCCCTTGGGAGTCTTGCCGTCGGCGCGATCGCCAGCGCCGCCGGTCCGCGGATCGCGATCGCAACCTGCGCTGGAATCATGGCGGCGGCCGCCTGGCGGTTTGCCCGTAGTGCCGCGGGTCATACTGCGCCCGCGGCCCCGATTGCACCCGCTCCGGAAGCCCCGCCGTCGTGAGCAGAGGGTTGTCCCGGTTGAATCGCCGTCGTGCGCGCCGCCCGGCTATGGCACTCTTTCCACGTCAACGTACAGTGCGCGAAGCTTGGGGGCGTCGTGAACGTAGAGCAGGCGGCCGGGGCGAACCTCCTGCACCGAGGTGTAGTTGAAACCGCTCTCGGCGGTGATCACCCGGTGGTGGATCCAATCTTTGCCGCCGTTGATGCTGAACATCAGATTCGATCCGGGACGGCCATAGCTGCAGGCCAGGACGCCGTGGCTCATCATCGTCAAATCCGCATCGACGCTGCCTTCCTCGAGCGTCACGGGTGGGCCCCACGTTCGGCCGCCGTCGCCCGACCACCGCTGCTCGAAGGCGCCGGAGGTCCGCAACACCGCCGTCATCTCCGTTTCGGACAATCGCGCTACGGTCGGCTCGCCGCCGGGGCCAATCGTGCTGAAGTGCGTCCACGTGTGGCCACCATCCTCTGACTGCATCAGAAAGGACTCGCTGACCGGCCGGGTTGAAGGGCCGCGCTGGCGGTTGCGCACCGAGACCAGCAGCCGGCCGCCGCCCATCGCGAAGATCTGGCGCTCGAACATCATCAGATTGTTCAGGCCGGTGTCCTTGAGGGTTTCAATCCGGCTCTCAAACATCGTGAACCGGTTGGCCGCGGGGTCGAAGCGGTAGCTCATGCCGACGTGCAGGCCGTCGTCGTAGCGAACGCTCCAGCGTGACACGCCGAGGATCGCGCCGTCGGCCAGCCGGATCATCGGCTGCGGCGCGAAGGTCTTCTGCTGCAGGCCCTCCACCGGCGTCCAGGTCTTGCCCTCGTCCGTGGATCGGAGCACGCCGTACGGCTCCATGAACTTGTCGGGACCTTGGGCGACGCTCATCAGCAGCACGCCTTGGCCGACGTTGTAAAGGTAAGGTCGGGTGCAGCGGATGCCCTCGGGCGGGCGAATCTCCCACGGTTCGCTGAGCGTGATCTGCAGCTTCGCGATTTCGGGCGCCGCTTTCAGTCTGCGGATGCCCAGGCGCACGCTGCTCCAGTCGGCCGAGCCCAACCACGGTTTCGTGTTGGAGCCGAACTGCACGAACGCCCCGGCCGTTCCCGCCGGTTTCCAAAAGGCGCCTTCGCCGCGGATCTTGCGCTCGCCGTCGACGTAGATGCTCATGTCGTTGCCGCGGATGACGAGCCGGTAGGTGTGAAAATTCCGCCGGGCGTCGAACTTGGCGACGCGGTCGAGGAAATTGCTTACCTTCTCTGGGCGCAGGACCAGGCCTTCTTGATGGCGGCCGTCGCTCACGAGCAGGCCGATCGGCGCTCCGTCCACCCATGGCCACATCGAGGTGCCGCCCTTGCGGGCCGTTACCGACGCCACGCGCACCCGGGCCTCGACGATCGTTTCGCAGTCGGGGTCGGGCTTCCAGGTTGCGCGGAAGCAGCCCAGCTTTTCCGGGGAGTCGTCCGCGATGCGCAGGGCGCCGTCGACGACGCGGTAGCCGGAGGCCAGATCCCCGACGGGAGTCCAACCCTGGGTCTGCGGAAGCGTCTTGCCGTCGTACGTCAGGAGCCAGGTGATGTCATCGTCGGCCGCGGCAAAAGCGGTCGCCGAGATGAAGAACAGGAGGGTGGCAGATGTGTTCATGGTGTTCTTTCCGCTCGAATCGCCGCCGTCGACCGGGCAGCGGATCGACCTGCTTTAGGGCTCAATATTCAGATCGGCCAGATAGATCGCGGTGATGGCCTTGCCGGCCGCATCCTTCTCGTGCGACGAGTACCAGGAAATCAGCGCGCGGCCCGGGCCCGTCTCCACGAAGCCGGGATAGGAGTTGTCGCCGGCGCTTGGCAGCTCCGCGAACTCCTGCAGCGTGTCGTTGACGAGCCAGCAGAGCGACGTCTTGGGGAGGTTGTCCTTGGTGAAACGGCGGCCGCCGACCAGATAATGGCTGCACCATTTGACCAGCAGTGGCCCGCCCACGTAGCGGTCCAGCTCCTTGCGCTCCCAGTGCACATAGGGCGGCCGCGAGCGGAGGAGCGCGGCATTTTCCCGTCCGCGCCGGGCAATCGCGACGATCGCGCCATCCGGTTCAAACTGGAACGCGGTCTCGTCGCCCCGCTGTTCCAGAAACAGCGCCCGCTGGCGCCAGATCAAGCCGTCGTCGCTTTCGAGCATCGCCGCCTCGACGATGGCGCCTTCACCCCGGGCCTTCATGTCGAACTCGCGGTTGCGGCGGCCGCACAGGTAGGCCCGGCCGCCGAACGTGGCGGCGCGCCAGACATAATGGCCAAACGTGCCCTCGAGCAGGACCGGACCGTTCCAGCCCGCACCGTCATCCGACCACGCCGCGTAGCCCAGATGCTGGTTCATATTGTAGTCCTCCCGTTTCAGCGTGGTTTCGCCGCTGTACCACGTGCCGGTGTAGATGAAGAGGCGGTCCTTGAAGATCAGGAAATGCGGATCGCGCGTGTCGCGCAGGGGGACGCTGAAACGATGCACCTGTTTCCAGGTTTTGGTATCAGGGCTGGACAAAACGATGACGGAGGCGGTCGGATGGACCATGTGTCCATCCGGGCAGCTGCGGAAGGTCAGGTAGTAGTTGCCCTTGAACCGGCACAAATCGGTGAAGGCATTGTGTTCGCCGTTGTGGAAGGCGCGGCGGATGTTGGACACCTCTACCTTGGGCAGGTCCGCGGCCCGACCCGTCGGGGCAAGGGCGATGAGGACCGACGCAACCAGGGCCAGGGGCAGGCAGGGCTTCATGGGGAAAAACGTGCCGTGGATTCACGCGGCGGCCAATCATTTTTGGCGGGGCCGGCGCGCGGAGACAGGGTTGCCTTCGGCGGCGAACTGACGCATTTCCCAGCGCATGAAGACATGTGACAGCGAGCGGTGGCCAGGTATTCCCCGGGGCAATGCGCGGTGGTTATTGGCGCTCAGCGTTCTGGCCGGAGCCGTTGACGCCGCGGGCCCGGCGCGACCCGTGCATCCGGCGCGAGGCGGTGGCAGCGACCAAACCTACCTGGTGCATCGGCTGCCAGCGGCGGGCATCGCCCTGGATGGCCGGGCGGACGAGCCGGCTTGGGCGCAGGCCGCCGTGGGAAAGCGTTTCACTTTCCCCTGGGAAAATAAGCCCGCGCCCGCCACGGAATTTCGCGCGCTCTGGGATCAGGCGCATTTTTATTTCAGTTTCCGGGTGCAGGATTCCGACATTGTCGTGCTGGAGCGGCTGGGCGACGAGCAGGACGCGGTCTTCGAGGATCGCATCGAGGTCTACCTCAGCCGGGATGAGCGGATGCAGAACTATTTCTGCTTCGAAGTGGATTCGCGCGGACGGGTGTTTGATTACCAGGCGTCGTCCTACCGGCGGTTTGACCCGAAATGGAATTTTCCCGGACTGGAAACAAAGGCGGTGTTGTTCCCGGGCGGTTACGCCGTGGAGGGCCGGATCCCGCTGAAAAGCCTGACGGCGCTCGGGTTCCCCGCGGTTGGGCCCGGAGTGAAGATTCGTTGCGGGTTGTATCGGGCGGAATTCAGCCAGGATCGCAGCGGCCGGCCGGTCGCGCCGCGCGAGAGCCAGCACAACCTGGGCCGGCAGGTCGAAGGACCGCCGCCGCTCGAAGCGTGGATGAGTTGGGTGGACCCGGAAACGAAGGAGCCTGATTTTCACGTGCCCGCCTCGTTGGGCTGGCTGGAGTTCGCCCCATAGCGTTTGGTCAACGATCGGCCAAGGCCAACCGGCGTGGACTTCGCACTCGACAGCCGCCTGCGCCCGACGCGAGGCTCGGCGTGATGAGCAGCCCCTCTGCCGCCGTGCGTATCGGAGTCATTGGCTTTGGCCAATGGGGCCCGAATCATGTCCGCAATTTCAACATGATTGATGGCGCCGAGGTCGTGCGTGGGTGTGACGCGTCCCCGGCCCGCTCGCAGGCCGCCATTCTCCACGTGAAGCTGTCGCACCTCGCGCGGTGGAATGACCAGCGCCGCCAGGTCGCCGCGTGGTATCGCGAGAACCTGCGCGACTGCGCCGCCGTCGTGCTGCCGCAGGAGATGCCGTGGTGCGGGCGGCACGTTTACCACCTCTTCGTCGTGCGGTTTCCCGGGCACGATCGCGATCTCGTCGCCCGGAAGCTGCTTGAGCGCGGCGTGCAGACCGTCGTGCACTACCCGATACCGATCCACCGGCAGAAAGCCTACGCGGAGCTCGGTTACCCGGCCGGCGCGTTTCCGAACGCGGAGCGCGCGGCCGTGCAGTGATTTTCGCCTCGCGCCGTACCTGGACCGTGGTGCTCAAGAAACAAGATCGGCAGCGGCAAGCCGGAGGTTCCTACTTCAGGGAGTTGGGAAAAATTCCGCCCGCAAATCGCACCACGCCGAAACAAGCGCATCGAGCAGCCAGCCGGCGAGCATGCCCATGAGCAGCCACGTGAAGGGTTGTGAGACCAGCAACCAGTGATGCTGCCATCGCTCCATCTTGGCCAGGAGCATCGGAGCATGGATCAGATTTACCGTCAGGCAGTACAGCCCGTCTCCCCAGATCGCAAACAGCAGCAGTCCCAGGGCAAGACGGCCGCCGGTTCGTCTCAACGTGACAGCGGGGCCGGTGGCCTCACGCCAAATCCAGGGCACCAGCCAAAGGGCGAAAACCCAGCGGTAGGCATAGCTGATGCCGGCGAGAAAACAGACCAGCAGCAGGGCGCTCGCGATCAGGAATCGCATTCGGTCCGGCAGGTTTTCTTCCGGGCCGGCCAGTCCGCGAGTGAGGCCGCGCCGGTAAAAAAAGAGACCCAGGACAAGCGTCAGGAGCACCGCGACCACCGCCACGCTCCGGGCACTCCAACCCAGATCGCCCAGCATCAGCCCCGCGCCAAACGTGTCGACACTGGACGGCACCGGAATCACCGCCCGGCCAAAGTCAGTCCAGACATGGGCCGCGACCGCGGGATAAAATTTCAGGCCCGTGGCCACGGCGACACCGGCAATGACCACCGCCAACCGCCTCGGGGTGGGCGTCCGGACGATCAGCAAGCCGGCACCGAGAACCGCGAAAACAACCAGATCGTTGTTCGCGCGCACAATGGCCAGCAGCACGGGTGGCGATAATAATACCAGTCCCTGCAGCAAGGCCTCCCGCCGGCTGCGCGGGCGCAGCCCCGCCAGCGCGGTGCCAAGAAACGCCGTGACCACCAGTCCACCGATCAGGAAATTGTCCGCCCGCGTCAGCCCCAGGCGACCACAGGCGACCCAACGCGAACCACCAATGGGAATAGCTGTGCGGTCTTTGCCGATCGTCGAGTGGGTTGGGCAGGTAGGGATCGAGTCCGGCCTTGATGGCATCGTTCGTGGCGAGGATCGCGTAGGTATCGAGAAACCAACGACCGTAGTCGAACAAGCCCAGCTTCGACTGCACCCGGGGAAACAGGACAAAAAGCAACAGGCCGGCCAGGGTCAGGCAGACCAGCAGCACACGCGGGGAAAGTAAGACTGAACGGGAGGCGGTGGCGGGCACAGCCATGGGATTCACACTCTGTTCGTTGGCACTGGCGGCAGGAGGGGGAAGAAAGATGTTTCAGGTCAAACTTGCCGTGAACCCGGATCTGACCAAGCGAAATGGCGCCGGGCAAAGAAGATTGGCCAGCCGTCCGTTGGGGCCCCATGGTCCTGAATCACCATGAAGCCTCTCTGCCTTCCCCTTGTATTCGGGTGCGTGCTCGCGTTGGCCGTGACCGCCGTGGCCCAGACGCCAAAGCCCAACATCATCTTCATTCTCGCCGACGATCTCGGCTACGGGGAACTCGGTGCCTACGGACAGAAGATCATCCAGACGCCGCACCTCGATCGGTTCGCGGCCGAGGGAGTCCGCTTCACGCAATTCTATGCCGGCAGCACGGTGTGCGCGCCGTCGCGCAGTGTGCTGATGACGGGCCAGCACCTGGGGCACACCCGGGTCCGCGGCAACGCCGGCCTCAACAACTCCGTCGCCCAGATGCTGCGCACCGGCGACATCACGGTCGCGCGCGTGTTGCAGCAGTCGGGCTACGCGACGGCGCTCATCGGCAAATGGGGCCTGGGGATGGCCGATGACGAGGGCGAACCGCGGCAACACGGCTTCGATTATTACTTCGGCTTTCTGAGCCAGTTGCACGCCCACAACCATTATCCTGATTTCCTTTGGCGGAACGGCGAGAAGGTCGCGTTGCCCAACGTCATCACGCCGGTGGGCACCTCCGGCGCCGGTTACGCCACCAAGCGCGTCCAGTATGCGGGCGATCTGTTTTTCAACGAGGCGCGCGACTTCATCGATCGCAGCCGGCAACGGCCCTTTTTCCTCTACCTCGCGCTCACCGTGCCGCATGCGAACAATGAGCGCTCCCGTGATCTTGGCGACGGTCAGGAAGTGCCCGACTACGCGCCCTATGCCGACAAACCGTGGTCCGACTCGCAGAAGGGCCAGGCCGCGATGATCACGCGGATGGATCGGGAGATTGGCGGGCTCCTGGCGCAATTGCAGCGACTCGGCCTCGACGAACGCACGCTCGTCCTTTTCACCAGCGACAACGGCCCACACAAGGAGGGCGGCCCGAATTATGATCCCGAGATGTTTGATGCCAACGGCCCGCTGACCGGCCTCAAGCGGAGCCTGACTGACGGCGGTATTCGCGTGCCTTTCCTCGCCCGCTGGCCGGGAAAGATCAAGGCGGGCATCGTCTCAAATCACGTCGGTTACTTTGGCGACATGATGGCGACGTTTGCCGGGCTCGCGGGTGCGACGGCGCCGGCGAACCTGGACAGCATCAGTCTCGTCCCGACCTTGCTTGGCCAGGGGGCGCAGCCGAAACACGAGTTCCTCTATTGGGAGTTTTATGAAGGCGGGGTGAGCCAGGCGGTGCTGCTCGAAGGCCGGTGGAAAGGCATTCGCCCGAAAGAAGCGGGCGCGGCGATGCAGCTTTTTGACCTGGCGAACGACATCGGTGAAAAGAACAACCTCGCGGCGAAAAACCCGGCGTTGGTTGCGCGCATCGCGGAGATAATGCGGCGGGCGCACGTGGACAACGAGCACTGGAAGATTCCGCCGGTTGCCGGCCGCGCGACCGCACCTGCGAAGTCGAAGCGCGCCCTGTAAGCCGGAGGCTTTCTGGTAAATCGAGGCGAAGCGCCGGCCGATTTATACACAGCGACACAATTTTTCGCGGGTGTACCTTCTCCCGCCGCTCACGCGGCGGGCTACGTCTTGATTGTAGCCCTGCGCGTGAGCGCAGGGACGCCTTGATCCGCAAACAATTCTGGCGCCACCTTCGGCAAAATTACCTCGGCGTCGTCCCGAAGCATCTCACTTTGCCAGCGGCAGCGTGAAACAAAACATCGCGCCCTTGCCGGGCTGACTGGCCGCGGCCCAGATTCTGCCGCTGTGATCCTCGGCGATTTTCCGGCAAATCGTGAGGCCAAGGCCGGTTCCGTGCGTCTTGCCGTGCGTCGTGAACGGCTTGAACAGCGACGCGGCGATTTCAGGCGCGATCCCGCGACCGGTGTCCTCGACTTCGATCCGCAATTCCTCCTGCGTCTGCTGGAAACGCAGGAAGATCTTGCCGCCGTCCGGCATCTCGTCGACCGCGTTGTTGAGCAGGTTGTAGAAGAGCCGCGACAGGCGCTGCGGTTGGATCTGCACGTCGACCTCCGGCGGCGGCAGTTCGAGCACGAGCGATACACCCCGCTCAGCGATCTCATGGCGGATCTCCTCGGCGAGAGGAATCATGTAGCGGGCAAAGTCGACGGTCCGCAGCAGCGGGCGCTGACCGCTCGGTTTCGTGAACTCGATCAGTTCCTGGAGCATGTTGGTCATCCGTTCGACCTGCTGCGCAATCCTGCTCTGCGCCTTCTGGCGCATCGGCGGCGTGGTGTAATCGCTGCAGGCCAGTTCAGCCGCGAGCCCGATGACCGTGAGGGGATTCTTGAAATCGTGTACAATGGTGGCGGCAAAGCGTCCGACGATGGCGAGGCGCTCGGCCTGCACGACCTCGTCGACGTACTTCGTGTTCAACGTGCGCATCCGATTGCTGAACTCCCGGATCAGGCTGAGGGCGAGATTCGGCTGCTTTTCGAGCACCTGCAGGAGTTCGTCGCGGCTCATGTGCCGGGCCTCGGTGTCGGTTTCAGCGCGGGCGGTGGCGGAGCGCGGGGCGTCGTCGAGCACCGCCATTTCCCCCACCGAATCACCGGGCCCGAGGGTGGCGAGCAGGCGTTCGCCGCCGGTGACGGGCGCCGAGATTTGCACGCGGCCGCTCTCGATGACATAAAAACCATCGCCGGGTTCACCGGCGGAGAACAACACTTCACCCGCTAGGAATCGTCGGATGCGCCCGGTGTCGCCGAACAGCCGTTGCGTTCCGCAAAGCAAATCGCCGAGAAAATTTGTCCCAGATGCAGCCATCGGAGAGGAAGGTAGAGCGGCCGGGATGGGCGCGTAAAGAAGGGAGATACCTCAGAAGCTGGGTTGGGCCAAGACCGGCCTGACTCGGGCGGGAGTGCCGCGGCGCCCTCGCGCTCGATGCAGCATTATTTCTTGGTGGGCGCGCTCGGTGGATTCTTGCACGACTGCCAGGCCAGGAAGCGCCACTTGCCGTTCTCCTCCCGCCACACGGCCAGAAAGTTGAGGTCGTTGACGAGTTTCTCGCCACTCGTCTTCGACTTCATGTGAAACAACGCGCGGCCTTTCATCAACACGATCCCCGGAGCGATGGGCAGGAAGGTGCGCTCCGGATAGTCGATGCGCTCGTAAATATTGGAGCCGGCGACGATGCCTTCGATTTGTGAAGCCTTGCGGTCAACTTTGCCGCTCGAATGCGCATAGTGGAGTTCGTCGGAATAGATCGCGACGAGGCGGCCGCGGTCGGCGGACCGGGTGGCGGCGACGCGCTCGTCGTCGGCGGCGCGCACAGCGGCGACGAGTTTGTCGTCCGCGGCACAAAGCGAACCGAACGCGAGGACGAGGCAGGGGAGGAGGCGGAGCAGGGTGGTTTTCATGGGGAAGGGTGGACACTATCGAGGGATCATGGCCCGTATGGCCAGCCTGTCCGCACGCCATGGTCCAGGTCGATCCGCGTCCCGATTCGCCCGGCCATGGCGGATGAACGCAGAAGCAGCGGACGGAATCGGCCGCGGCCAAGTGCAGACCGCGGACCGGTGCGCGCAGTCAGGCCCCTCCGCCGAAGATTGAGAGGGCGTGGGGGGCCTCGGGTTTCAGCCGGCTGTGGTCTTGGGTTTGATCAGAAGAACGAGCAGCACCGAGATCGCGGCCCCGAGGGCACACAGGTTGAACATCAGCGACTGGGGTTGTCCGGCATCGCGCATCGCCCCCATGCGATCCACCGCCCATCCACCCACAAAGACGGTCACCATATTCAGAATGCCGAAGGCGGTGGCGCGCAACTGGGGGCGCACGAGGGTGCACAGAATCGGCATGTTGTTCGCATCGAAAAAGCCCCAGCCGATGCCAAAGAGGACGAGAAATCCGATGGCTGTCGCGAGGTTGGGGGCGACACCGATGCCGACCAGCGCCGGAATGCACAAGGTCAGTCCCATGCTGCTCACATAAATCCGGCCGCGCGGCGATCGTTGCTGCCAGCGGTCCGAGAGCCAGCCGCCCAGGGCCAAACCCGCGAATGTGCCCAGCACGACACTGAGCGTCGCGCTGCTGCCGGCGTGACCCTGGGTCAGATGAAACATGTCGGCCAGCACGGCTGGCATCCAACTTTTAACTACCCAGTTCGGCAAGGCCGGCAGAGTGACATACGCCAGCAGCAGAAGGAACGCCCCGATGCCGAACACTTCGCCCAACGCTGGCAAGAGCTTCAGCTTCGGAGCAGCGGGTGACACAGCAGGTGCTCCGGGGGGATTGCGGAGGCGCCAGCAGAGGAAAAGAGCGTAGACGACTCCAAACGCACCGAACCATTGGAATCCCGCCCGCCACCCGAAGGTCGAATCGGCAATGTACCCGCCGAGTCCACCCAGGATTTGCCCGGTCTTCATCCCGCTTTGGTGCGTGGCCACCGCGCGTGAACGGGTTTCATTGGCATGATAGTCGGCAATCATCGCGAGCCCGGCTGGCATGTAGCACGCCTCGCTGATCCCCATGACCGCCCGGGCCCACCACAGCTGGGTGTACGTCTCCGCGTGTCCGGTCAGCCATGTCACCAAGGACCACAAGCCAAGACTCGAAATGATCACCCAACGTCGGCTGAACCGATCCGAGAGGTACCCTCCAACCAGGCTCATCGCGCCGTATCCGTAAAGAAAGGCGGACATCAATGAGCCCCACGCCGCCTCGGAATGGATGCCTTGGACGTCGGCCATGATCGAGGTCTTCATCGTCGTGAAGATCATCCGGTCGAGGTAATTGAGCATCACCACGGGCCAGAGGAGCAGAACGGTGATCCAGGCCTCGGAGAAGAGATGCGGACGGGACGGATTCATCGCGGAGATTGGGGAATGAAGCCGCGGCAGCGGGGCCGGAGCGGGAATTCGGGCGAAACTTTGCTAGACGGATCGGCGCGGCTAGTCTCGAATTGAGCCTGATGCCGAGTCAGATGGAAATCGCCCGCCTTGCGAACGTCAGCCAATCGGTGGTTTCCCGCGCCTTGACCGGACGGGCGAAGGATTTCGGCATCTCCGACGAAACGGTCTCGCGGATCCGCCGGATTGCGGAGGCGATGAACTATCAGCCCAACCAAGCGGCGCACATCCTGCGGGGCCGGCAAACTAAACTCCTCGGGGTGATCGTGCGGTGGTTCAAGGATCCGTTCCTGGCCATCGTGTTGGAAGAGCTCAACCGGCGGGCGTTGCAGGCCGGATATACTCTGCTGGTCGTCGGGTTTGAGCGCGGCGAGTTCAACGCCGGCGAGATCCGGGTGCTGCAAACTTACCGGCCTGATGCCTTCATCGTCGTCGGCTCGATGGATTTCCGCAGGTGGGACGAGGCTTTCCTGCGCAGCGGAAAACTGATTTTCCAAATTGGCATGCCCGTCGAGGATCGCCGGATAATCTCCTGCGGTATCGATGAGGCGGAGGCGGCGCGGTTGCTCATCGGGCACCTGGAGCAGCTCGGCCATCGCAGCTTCGGCATTGTGGGCGACAGCTCGGCGCCCAGCCGGATGCGGGCCGGGCACCTCAAGCGGATCCTGCAGGAGCGCAAGCTGCAGGTCTCGCTGCCGTGCGTTTACCTCAGCGAGCAGGATTTCACCGCGGCCGGCGTCGATGCGGGAAACTATTTCCTGCATGACTCGGTGCGTGCGAGCTGGCCCACGGCGGTCATCGCGACCGGTGACATGGTGGCGCTCTCCTTTATCCGTAAATTGGGCGAGGCCGGCATTACGGTGCCGCGAGATCTGTCCGTGGCCAGCTACAGTGACATCGAGTATGCGGCCCTCGCGCGGCCCTCGCTCACGACGATTCGGATTCCGGTCAGCAGTCTCGCCGCCGCCGGCATGGACATCGTCACCGGCGTACAGCCGCGGGTCTCGGTGCTGTTGCCTCCTGGCCTCAAGGTGCGGGAAAGTACCGCGGCGCCATCGGGTCGGTGAGGGTGCGGCGTTCAAGGCCGGCCGGCGGCGGAAGCGCCGTCCTTGGAATTTCTTTCCAGCAGCTCGATCTGGAGAATGAGGCTTCTGGGCAGGTGAAAAGGATCTTTCACGGGCAGCGCGACCACGGCCGCGAGCGGTGAGAAATCGCGCTGCAGGTTCTGCCGCCATTCGCCGTTTTCCCAGTCCACGAAATGGTCGAGACAGGTTTGCCACAGCCGATCGTACCAATCGAGAAACACCGGGCGCTGCTGAAGTTCCCACCCGAGCAGGACCGCGTAGAGCGCTTCGGTTTGCGGCCACCAAATCTTGCTGCTGGCGTGGTTCCAGCCCACGGGCTCGCGTCCGTCGGCATCGAGGGCCAGGAGCAGTCCGCCGCCGCCTTTGCGATCCCAGCCGAGTTCGAGATGGCGCAGCACGAGGCGGAAGCACTCGTCGAGCCGTTCGCGCCGGCGGCCGAGGAGAGCGATGACGTGAACTTGGAACCACAATGCTTCGATGGCGTGCCCGGGCACGACCGCGGTGCCCAGCGGGGCGGGTAACTCGCCGCCGTCCTCGCGGACCCGCTCGACGATCAGGTCGCGTTCGCGGCGGTAAAAGTCGCGAAAGATCTCATCCGAGAATCCTTCCGCCGCGGTGAGATAATTTTCGTTTTGCGCGGCCGCGCCCAATTCGGCGAACGCGAGGGACCACATCATCGCAAGGCCGTGGGGCTTTGCGCCCGGGGGAATGGGATAGGGGAAATGCGGAATCCGATCACGCGGGCCCGCGAGTTTCTTGAACGCGGCGTCGGCGGTGCGCGAGGCGATCTCGAGCAACTCCGGATCGCCGCAGGCGCGGTGGAGCTCCACCAGACCGCAAATCGCGAAGACGTCCACGTAGAGGCTGTCCGGACCGCGAAGAACCTTTCCGTCCCGCGAGACCAGCAGCACCCAACTCTCGGCGGTGGCATCCCAGCCGGTCCGCCGGCAGAAATCCGAGATCTGAAGCGCGAATCGCAGCCACTTCGGATCACGATCCAGTTGGTTGTAGATGCGACTGAACACCCACACTGCCCGCCATTGACTCCACAGCCACTTGTCCGTGCTCAGCACATCACCCGAGTCGCTGATGCAGGTAAGGATCCCGCCTCGCTCGTCGATAGCATGGTGCTCCCAGAAGGAAAGCACGTGGCCGAAAAGGTGTTCCCGCAGCCAGGCGGCCATGGGCGCCTTTTCCGCGAGGCGCAGACGCTGCAGGGAGCGTTGGCAGGACTCATGGGTTCGGTGGGCAAGGTCTGCGTCCATCCCGGCGATGACGGGAAATTGGTCGATGTTTGGCAAGGCAAAACACATAGCTATGTGCAATGAGGCAACTCATGCGGTGACGGACCATCGGCGAGTTGCCATGCTCCGTGGCGTTCTCCTTTAACAGCTAAATTGGGTGGCGCCGAACCTTCGCCCGAGAGTGGAGGACGGAGCGCTGTTTGGCGACGAACCGATTTTTATTGCCTATTGCACATAGGTATGTGTTCCATCCGACCGAACAACAGATCCCCTCATGCGATCCCCCGCAAGTTCCCATGGCCTCCGGCCGCCTTTTCGGCCCGTTCGCGACGGCGCGGCGAGAGGGCACCGTCGGCACCGGCAAGATTGTACCCGGTGGGCCTTGGCGCAGGAATTCTGAATTAACCCGGAAAACACCATGAAACGAATACACCCAATTGCCCTGTCGAGCGTCTGCTTCGCCGTTGTCCTCGCGACCGTTCAAGCCGCCCAAAGTGGCGGCGCCGCGCCAGCCATGGTCTCTTCCAGCCAAGGTGCCGGAATCGTCACTGGGCGGGTCAAGAATATGGTTACCGGCCGTTACCTGAACAAAGCGCGGGTGGTGGTGAAGCAAACGGACATTGTCGTCCTCACCGACGAGTCGGGCGTTTACCAGATCACCAACGCGCCGGCCGGTCCGATTGTCCTGGAGGTGTTCTATACCGGCCTCGATGTGCAGCAGATTCCGCTCACTCTCACGCCCGGTCAAACCGTCCATCAGGATGTCGATCTGGCCAATAGCGCCCTCCTTGGCGGCAGACCGGACATCGTAAATCTCGACCCGTTTGTCGTCGCGTCCAGCAAAGAGACCGATGGGGCCGCGATTGCCATCAACGAACAGCGCTTCGCCCCGAACATCAAGAATGTCGTCTCAACCGACACCTTTGGCGATGTCGTGGGCGGCAACAACCTGGCCGATTTCCTGAAGTTCATCCCCGGGGTGCAGACGACCAGCGGACAGTTTGAGGCCGAGTCGGTCTTCGTCCGCGGTTTTCCGGCCGCGATGACCGTGGTGACCAGCGATGGGGCGGCGACCGCCTCCACGGCAGTTGGTGGCGACAGCCGGACCTTCACGCTCCAAGGAGTCTCGATTAACAATTTTTCCCGCGTTGAGGTGACCAAGGTTCCGACGCCCGCCACGGGAGCAGACACGATGGCCGGGTCGGTGAATATGATCAGCAAGAACGCGTTTGAGCGATCCACCGCTGAGTTCAGGTACCAGCTCAACCTAACGGGAAACTCCCACCATCTCACGCTGAAGCCGACCCCGTGGACTGATGGCAGCGATACGTACAAGATGAACCCCGGTTTCAGCTTCAGTTATCTGCTGCCGGTCAGCAACCGGTTTGGGATCGTTGTTTCCGCGGCGCATTCCAACACGTTTCACTCGCAGAATCTGGAAGACTTTACGTTTTCGACCAGTGGCACGGGCACCGGAGCCACGATCAACAAGCCCTATCTCTCGACCTCGCAATTGACGGACGGCCCGATGTATCGGTATCGGAACTCCATGAGCTTCAAAGCGGACTGGCGGGTCACGCCGCACTCCGTCCTTTCGGTCGGAGCGGTGACCAACCTCTCCCGGCTGAACTGGAGCAATGAGATCCTGTCGTTCAACACCGGCACCACGGGCACGTCGACGGTGACCGGAGGCGTGCCGTTCAGCTATGCGGAGAATTATACCATCGGGGCGACGGGGCGCGGCACGGTGCAGTATCGCAATACATTCACGCGGCGAAGCGAGGCCAACAGCGGGGGCAATATCCGCTACGGATTCGATAATGGAGACTGGAAGATCGATCTGTTGGGCAGCATGTCGACGACCCGGGCTTGGTTCCGAACGATCGATCGCGGGTCATTCGGCAGCCTGACCGCCTCGACCAAGTCCCCCGTGCGGGTCTCCTTCCTTGACATCGATCCCTACCGTGGGCCGGGGAGAATCCAGGTGTTTGACAACAACAATCGGGAAATCGACCCCTATGATCCGAACAACTTCATGGTCTCGGCGGTCAGCGCGGACCGCCGGGATATCCGCGACAAAATGGAAACCGGCAATGTCGATATAAAGCGCCGGTTGAGTCTCTTTCCCTTTCCGGCTTCAGTCCAGATCGGGGCCCGGACCAAAACCCAGACCCGCGACAAGATTCTGCCGGTTCAAAGCTATACGTACCAAGGTCCCAATGGCGACCAGTCCTCGGTGCCTTTCCTCGATCTAGTTTACGCCAACCAGAAACATAATTTCAACAATGTCGATCGGGGTGTGCCGAACATCTCAGCCGTGCGGGCCTACCAGGCCTGGCAGGCGAATCCCTCGCTGTTTACCATGACCCCGGCCCAACTGGTCGATGCGGAGAGGACCCGGATCACAACGTCGGAGCGCATCCAGGAAACGGTCGACGCCTACTACTTCCAGACTGAGGCACGCCTCTTCAACAACCGGCTGAACCTGCTCACCGGCGTGCGCTATGAAAAAACCGACGATAATGGCCGCGGGCCCTTGCAGGACGCCGCCGCGGTTTTTGTGCGCAACGCGAACGGCACCTTTGCCCACACGGCCGCGGGGGCGCGGATCCGCAAACCTGAGGCAGGGGCGGTCGGGTCGATGGAGGAAACGAAGCTGATTTACCAGGAGCGCGCCTATCGGGCGAGCCGGTCCTACGATGGCTACTATCCGAGCCTGCATATTACGTACAATGTCCGGGAGAATCTTCTGGCCCGGTTGGCGTATGCCAAGACCTATGGACGCCCCGACTACAACCAGATCATTCCCAACGCGGTCACGAGTGAAAATGATATCGATGCCCTGAGCAACCCGACGGCCGTGCTGGGGACAATCAACGTGCGCAACACCGGGCTGCGCCCGTGGTCGGCCAACAATTATGATTTGTCGCTGGAGTATTACACCAATAACGGCGGAGTGTTCAGTGCCAGTTTGTTCTACAAGGATATCAAGGACTTCTTCGGCACTTTCGCCAAGGTGGCCACTTCGGCTGACCTGGCCGCGCTGGGCCTGGATCCAAGATTCGCCGGTTGGATGGTCACGAGCACGATCAACTCAGGCGACGCCAGTGTCTCGGGCGGTGAAATCAGCATGAACCAATCGCTGCGCCAGCTGGGTGGATGGAGACAATACTTTGACGTCTTTGCCAGTGTGACGAAGATGAGGTTGAAAGGTAATCAGCAGGCGAGCTTCCAGGGATTTGTGCCCGAAAGCGCGAACTGGGGTGTGACCTTCAAGCGGAAGCCGATCGTGCTCATGGCAAAATGGAGCTACCGCAGCGACGAGAAGCGCGCGCCGTTCGCCGCCTTCGGCCCGGATGCCTTCACTGTTTACACGGGTCGAACCGAGTTGGATATGAACCTCAGCTATAGCCTGAGGCCAAACCTCGCCCTGTTCCTCAACGCCCGCAATGTCCTGAATCTATATTCAGAGAGGCGCCGCGAGGGATCGCAGACCCCGGACTATGCCAAGCAGACCCAGGTCCTGGACAACGGCGCGCCCTTCAGCATTGGCATCAATGGTTCGTTTTAATTGCATTGCTGCATGAACCAGCGGCTGGCGCTATTCGCGCGGAGTAATCGTGGCGCCAGTCTCCGGTTCATTGCCGGCTTGCTTTCGGCCGGCGCGGGATCGCTCAGCGGCGACATGAGGGCGGCCGCAACACCGCCCGCGGCCGACGCCGTGTTCCGCACCGTCGTTCGCCATGCCGGTCAGGATGGTGTATTTACTTCTCGGATTCCGGCGCTGGTGACCACGCCGAAGGGAACCTTGGTCGCGGCGTTCGACCTTCGGCATGCGAATGCCGTTGACCTGCCGGGTGACATCGATGTCGGCATGGTGCGCAGTTTCGACCACGGCACGACGTGGACACCGGTGCGGCGGGTGATGGACTTCGACAAAAACGTTGCCGGCACGATGGGCAACGGCGTGGGTGATCCCACCCTCCTAGTGGACCAGGAGACCGGGACGATTTTCATCTCCGCGATTTGGGTTCGGGGTGAGCGGTTTGCCAAGGGCCCTCCGATCCCGATCGAGAAGTCGGGACAGTTCCTGGTCATCAAGAGCACGGACGATGGCGCGACGTGGTCCGAACCGATCAACATCACGGCGCAGGTCCAGGACCCCGCCTGGGGCACTGCGGTTGCGCTCAAGGGACCGGGGAGCGGGACGCAACTGCGGGACGGGACGCTGGTAATACCCACCTATTTCAAAACCTATCCGGACGGGCGAGTCGGGCATTCCGCCTTTATCTGGAGCACGGATCATGGGGTCACATGGCAGCGTGCTGCGCCCGCGATGCCGGGAACCCTCCGGACGAGTGAGGCTCAGATCGCGCAGCTCGAGGACGGCTCGCTGCTGATGTCGATCCGCAACCACGGAACGCGGAAGCTCCGCGCATGGGCTCGTTATTCCTGGAGCCATGACTTGGGCAAGGGGCAGTGGGGCGAACCGTGGTTTGTCGTTCCGGATCCGACGTGCATGGCCAGTTTAATCCGGCATCCGGCGGGACCGCTGCTTTTTTCCAATCCGAATTCTCAAACTGCGCGGATTGCGATGACCGTCAGGGCGAGTACGGATGGCGGGCACACGTGGAATGCGGGACGATTGATCGATCCTGGTGTCAGCGGTTATTCGTGCATGACCGTTCTCGCGGACGGGAGGATCGGAATGCTGTATGAACGCGGCGAACTGAATTACCACGAATCGTTACATTTCGTGCGTTTTCCTCTGGAGTGGATCACGGCGGCAAGTGGCGAGACTCGAATCACAATACCATGAAGACGATTCAGCATTGTCGGACTACTCTATACATCCTCGTCGGCGGTGTAGTCGGCCTTGGGCATGGCGTCCTCGGAGGAGCAGAACAGCAATCAATCCGAATTTTCCATCGCGCCACCGTCTTCCAGCACACGGACACGAATCCCAAGGATCCGGCGAATGCGACGGGTTTCAATCACTGTCCCAGCGTAACGTTGCTGCCCGACGGACGCCTGCTGACGGTATGGATGACAGGTCCGTTTGAAGGTTCTTCCCGGCAGAAAATTATCGGCTCCTTCTCGGGCGATCAGGGGCGGACGTGGAGTGCGGCCGAGGCGATGCAGGACTTTCCGGGCAAAGCCGACTGGGATCCGGCCTTTGTTGCCAATGGCAAAAAGACGCTCCTCTTCTTCTCCGTCGGTCAGTGGCAGACCTATCCATTCGAAACGGGGCAGTCCGGACCGGTCGGCGCCGAATCGTTCCGCGTGTATGTTCGCGAAAGCGAGGATGCGGGCCGCACGTGGAGCCCTGCGCGGGAGGCCTACGCCGAGTCCGGCCACGGCAGCCGCACCAATGGCATCCGGCTGACCAGCGGCGAACTGCTGCTCCCCGTCCACCGGGTTGGCACCAGGGCCGCCGGAGTTCTCAAGTCCATCGACGATGGCAGGACATGGAAGCGGCATGGCAAAGTGGCGAATCCGGACGGCCACGGTGGCGAGCCGACCATCGCCGAACTGAAATTCGGAAAGGTGATGATGCTGTTGCGAACGAAAGATGGCGAACTCTGGCGATCGTTCAGCAACGACAAGGGTGAAACCTGGACCACGCCCGATAAAACCGGACTGCCGGCAACCGTTTCTTCGCACAACCTGTTTCGCACCCGTGATGGAACACTGGTGCTCACGCACAATCCGTCGAAGCCGACAGTGCGCACACCATTGACGATGCGGGTGTCGGGCGATGATGGTGTCACCTGGGGCTCCCCGACCGTCATCGCGGAAATCGAGTTTCCCGTGGTGGATCTCAGCTGGCAGGTATGCTACCCGTCGGTGGCGGAATTGCCGGATCGCACCCTGGTGGTGGTCTGGGCCCGGCGGCGGCACACGCCCGACGAACTCTACGGCGATATCCATGCCGCTCGCGTCGCGATCCGCGAACCCGGCCCGTAGGATGCGCCCGTTGCACAGAAAATGAAGAAGGAGCACTTATGAAAAAACTGAAATTCAATGGTTGGGGTCATCGGGCAGGGTTTGGGCTGCGGTTGGTGGCGGTACTGGGCGCCAGCCTGGCGGCGTTGTTGGCGGTCAATGGTGGCGAGCCAGCGTCGCGGCCGCCGGACGACGGCAAGCTGCGGATTATCGTCTTCGGGGCCCATCCGGACGATGCGGAACTCAAGGCGGGTGGAGTCGCCGCGATGTGGGCGGCCCGGGGTCACCACGTCAAATTCGTCTCCGTGACCAACGGTGATCTCGGTCATTACGAGATGAGCGGGGGCGCGCTGGCGCGGCGGCGCAAAGCCGAAGTCGAGGCGGCGGCGAAGAAATTGGGCATCCAGACCGAGGTGCTCGATATTCACGACGGCGAGCTGATGCCGACCCTGGAAAACCGCAAAAAAATGGTCCGGCTGATTCGCGAGTGGCGGGCCGATGTCGTGATGGGGCACCGGCCCAACGATTATAATCCGGATCACCGCTATGTGGGGGTGCTGATGCAAGACTCCGCCTTCATGGTCACGGTGCCTTTTTACGATTTGAATACTCCGCCCGTGGAGCCGAACCCGGTGTTTCTCTTTCTCTCCGACGGCTTCCAAAAGCCAAACCCGTTCCAACCCGACGTCGTGGTCGCCATCGACGAGGCCTTTCAGATAAAGATCGATGCGTTGGACGCCCTGCCGTCGCAGTTCTACGAAACGGTTTATGGGGTTGATGCGAAGACCAGGAAGGAGCGGCTCGCCGCGATTCCGAAAGATCCCGCCGGGCGGCGGGCGTATGCCGAGAAAAGATTCGGTGCCGGCGCGGCGGGTGAGGCCGGGAAGTATCGCGCCCAGTTGGCGAAGTGGTACGGCGCAGCTGAAGCCAAGGCCGTGAAATACGCCGAGGCGTTTGAGATTTGCGAATATGGCCGGCGACCGAACGAGGCGGAGATTCGCCGGCTGTTTCCTTTTTTCCCGGGGCACTGAATCGTTTCAACTCCGGATGTGGCGCCGGAAACTATTCCTGAAAATATGATCCCACCGATTCGCTCGCTCCTGTTCACGACCGCCCTCATGCTCGTTCCCTTCGTGCCGGCGGCACCTGCGGAGGGGAGGGGCACAGCGGCCCCGGATTTCGAGGCACTGCTCAAGATCGACGCGCATTCCCACATGTTCGAGGATCACCCTTCGTTCCATGTGCTCTTTCGGCGGCTGAATATCCGGACAATCAACATATGCGTCAACGTGGGCGATCGGCACTTGGACCGGATACACGAGATTGCGTTCGGGCTCTACGATAGACATCCCGAGCTTTATCCGTTCGTATCGACGTTCGAGCTCGGGAGCCGCGACGATCCGGCCTACGCGCGAAAAGTCATTGCCTGGCTCGATCAAACCCTCGCCCGCGGCGCCGTGGGCGTGAAAATCTGGAAGGAGATCGGGCTCGTCATCAGACGCCCGGACGGCAGCTTCATCCTCTCGGACGATCCGCTCTGGGATCCAATTTTCGCCCACCTTGCCGCCAAACGAATCGTGCTGCAGGCGCATCTCGGTGAGCCGCTCGAGGCCTGGCTGCCGCTCGACAAGGACAGCCCGCACTATTTCTACTTTTCGCGCCGAAAAGAGTACTATTTTTACGGTAAGCGGGAATACCCGAGTCATGCCGCCATCATCGCCGCGCGGGACCGGATCATGGAAAAATACCCGGCGCTGGCCGTGGTCGGAGCGCACCTCGGCAGCCTCGAGTACGACGTCGCCGAGATCGCGCGGCGCTTCGACCGCTATCCCAACTTCTTCGTCGACGTGTCCGCCCGGACGCGATCGCTCGTGCGCCAGCCCAGCGGCAAGGTGCGCGCCTTTTTCATCCAGTATCAGGATCGGATCCTTTACGGACTGGACCACGGCTGGCAGCCGTACTTCGGCCGCCAGCCCCCGTCTGAAACGCAGCGCGACACCCACCTCAACCTGATCGAAACGTATTATCGGGAAGACTACGCGTACTACGCGGGCACGGGCGAGGTCAGCTACCAGGGCCGCCGGGTCGAGGCGCTGAACCTACCGCGCGCCGTGCTTGAGAAGTTCTACCACCAAAACGCCGAGCGTGTCTACCGGCTAAAGGAGGCGTGGGGGCACCAACCCGCCGGAGCGGCCCGCCCATGAACCGCCGCTTGTTTCTCCACCAAACGGCGAAGACCGACGTTTCGACCCACCTCGACCTTATGTTCGATGCGTGATGGGACGGGCTGCCCATTCGTGCTGCTGGAGGGCGCGCCGCAGCAACAAGCGACTCCCGTCGTCCGGAGGCGCGCGATGCCCCCGGGGATTTAGGCCTTTCGGCCCGTCATTTCTCCGTCCAGAGTTGTCCCGGTCCACTCCGATAAGCCCTCCAAAGGAAATCCCATGAGCTCCAGTTCCATGCGCCTGCGATCCATCACGCCGGCCGACCGCTCCGAGGTCGCCGATCTCATCTATGCCTCGCTCAACACCTGGTATCGCCTCCATGGCATGGGGCAGATCCTTCACGGGGGTCCGAAGGTGACCGAGGTTTTTTACGATGTGTACAACGCGATCGAGCCGGGCTGCGCCGTGGTCGCCGAGCACGCGGAGACCGGGCGGCTGATGGGCTCCTGCTTTTATCACCCGCGGAAACATCACGTGGCCCTGGGCATCATGAACGTCCACCCGAACTACTTCGGCCTGGGGGTGGGCCGGGCCTTGCTGCAGTACGTGATCGATTTCACCGACCAGAAGGGTTACAAGGCGCTGCGGCTGACGCAGAGCGCCCTCAACCTCGATTCGTTCTCGCTGTACAATAAAGCCGGCTTCGTGCCGCGTTGCGCCTATCAGGACATGTTCATCAAGGTGCCGTCGGATGGGATGGACCAGAAGGTTCCGGGGGCGAAATTCGTGCGCGATGCCACGCTCAAAGACGTGCCCGCGATGGCGGCGCTGGAGATGGCGGTCAGTGGCGTTTCGCGCGAGCAGGACTACCGGTTCTGCATCGAGAACAAGGTCGGTTTCATGCACACCTCGGTCTACGAAAACGCCCGGGGCGGGATCGACGGATTCCTGATGTCGTCGGGGCACTCCGCGCTCAACATGCTGGGGCCCGGAGTGTGTCGCACCGACGCACAGGCCATCGCGCTGATTCAGAAGGAGCTCGAGGTGAACCGTGGCCGCACGCCGGTGTTCTTGGTGCCGGTGGAACGGGAGAAGATCGTGCGGCAGATGTATGCCTGGGGGGCTCGCAACTGCGAATTGCATTTCTGCCAGGTGCGGGGCGAATTCCAGCGCTTCAAGGGGGTGAACATGCCGACGTTTATTCTCGAAACGGCTTAGCACGCTCGGCGGCGACGGCGCGCCGGGCGATTGAATTACTCAACCCGGATTCGACATTTCAATCCAACCACAGATTTCGCAGATAACGCAGATGAGAAGATTTACGGAGGATTTTCATTTGTCTGGTGCCTTACCCGCAGTGTCACCTTGCCCAGTTCCCAAACGGATTGAACATCGGTGCCCATCTGTGAAATCTGCGGTTCAACCGTCTTTTTTCGGTTTATGAAGACCTTCGCTAGCATACGTGCCGCTTCATTGCCTGCTCTGTGCCTGGGCGCGGCGCTTTTTTGCGGCAGCGCATTGCGCGGTGTCGCGGAGGAGGCGTGCGTCAAGATCATCGAGCAAGCAGTTATCTTCCAGCACACCGGATCAAATCCCAAGGATCCGGCAAACCTGACCGGGTTCAACCATGCGCCGAGTATCGCGGTGCTGCCGGACGGCCGCCTGCTCGCGGCGTGGTTTTCGGGACCATTTGAAGGGGCGCCGCAGCAGAAAATATTGGGCGCGTTTTCTTCCGACCAAGGGCGGACGTGGAGTCCGGCCGAGACGCTCCAGGATTTTGACGGTGCCGCCGACTTCGATCCGTCGCTGGTGGTGGCGGGCAAACAAACTTTCCTGTTCTTTTCGGCGCTCCGGCCGTTGCGCATCCACTATCGCCGCAGCGACGATTCGGGCCGGACGTGGAGCGCGCCGGCGGACCTCGGGCAGCCGAACCACACCACGCGCTCCAATGGCATCCGGTTGTCCACGGGCGAGCTGCTGGTGCCGCTGCACCTGCGGGGCACGAAGGCGGGTGGCGTCTTGAAGTCCCACGACGGGGGCAGAACGTGGTCCCGTTTTGGGGCGGTGGCCACGCCGGCCGGTGAGGGTGGCGAGCCGACCATTGCCGAACTAAAATCCGGCCGGATCATGATGGTGCTCCGCACGAGAGATGGCGAACTGTGGCGCTCCCTCAGCGCCGACAAGGGCGAGACGTGGAGCAATCCCGAGAAAACTGGGCTGACGGGCACCTCGAGCGCCTCGCACCTGCTCTGCACCCGCGATGGCGCGCTGGTGCTGACGCACAACCCGTCCCGAGCGGTGGTGCGTTTTCCGCTGACGATGCGAGTTTCGCGCGACGAAGGCGCGACCTGGAGCGAGCCGGTAATCCTGGCGGATCGCCCCGCGCAATCCCCGGGTTGGTCGATCACCTATCCGACGGTGGCAGAGTTGTCCGATGGCACGCTCCTCGCCGTGTGGACCCAATACAAGAGCACGGCCGAGGAGAAGTACGGCGACATCCACGCTGCGCGGGTCGCTCTCCGCCGCTGAGGGGAGAGCATGGCTCGCCGCGTGCTCAGCGCTTCACCGGGTGCGGTTTGCCGGCGTTGTCGATGGCCACGTAGGTCAAGGTGCCCTCGGTCACGCGGTGGAGCGCCCGATCGGCGTAGCGCTGCACCCACACCTCAACGTCAATCTTCATCGAGGTGCGCCCGACTCCGAGCAAGGTCGCATAGCAGGTGACGACATCGCCCACGTTGACCGGTTGGAGAAACGACATGCCATCGATTGCGACGGTCGTCACCCGGCTTTGGGCCGTGCCGCGCGCGAGCACAGCGGCGCCCAAATCCATCTGCGACACGAGCCAGCCGCCGAAGATGTCGCCGTTCGCGTTGGCGTCGGCCGGCATCGCGATGGTGCGCATGACGAGTTCACCGTGGGGTGCGGGGGTGGGTTTCGGGGCTGGAGCTTGGTCCATGCGGCAAGCAAACGCGGGCCGCGGCGGGCGTGCAAGCCGCTTGAGTCGCGGCGCCCGCCTGGCTTGGATGGCGCCGGTGCTCAGCGGCGGTCCTGACTGGCGACGAGCATCTTGGCGGCGGCCGGCCGCGATGTGTCTTTGAGCGCAGCGACGATGGCAGGAGTGGCCAGGTAGAGTTCGCTGACCCGGCCGTTGATGAAACGTACGACGAGTGTGCCCTTGGCGGCGCTGTTTTCAGGCGCGTAGTTATTGTAGAGCCACGTTCCGTCCGGGAGTACGGTGCTGGCACGGCCAAGTTTCACGGAGACTTGAATCCGGTAGGTGCCGATCTCGACGTAAGGTCCGACGTTTTGCACCGCAAGGCGACCGGTCGCGCGAAGCACCTGGCCAGCGCGGTCGGGGGCGGCCGGCTCAGGGGCGGAAAAAATGGCGGGAACGACAAACAGCATCGTGGCGAGGGCGGCGGCGCGGAGGGTGGAGGTGCGGAGCGTTTTCATGGTGGGAACTTCTATGCGTTATGGGTTTTTGTTTGATGCCACCGACGGGTGACAGGCGTGACGTTGCGCGGCCGCCGCGCGGGGGCGAAGAATTCCACGTAAACGGCTCGTGTACGTAGCGAACGGAGGCCGCGGGGAGTGAACGGCTCGGCGGGCGAGTCAACGGCTCGGAAAACGCGTGGACGGGCGCGGCCGGTCGCCGCAAGCTCGCCCGCGTGCCCCACGTTGTTTCGCGTTCCGTGTTCAGGTTCGCGGTGATGCTCATCGCCACCGCTGCGTTCGCGCGCGAACCGGTCCGGGCGCCGTCGGGCGACGGCCCGGGCTTGGCCCGGCGCGATTCCGCGGCCAAGGCGACGGAGCGGACCTGGCGGCATCCGGTCGAGTGGTACCCGTCTTCGGTCCGGCGTTGGTTTGTCGCGTTGGCGCCGCAGCTTCAATACTCCGAGGTGAGATTTCATCCGGGCGACGACGCGAGCTGGGCGCAGCCGACGTTCAACGACGACGGCTGGAAGGCCATCGGATACTGGGATCTCCCCGCCCGGGCGGGCATCGACTGGGTGCGATTCCGGGTGCGGATGAAGGCCGGCGAGACGGAAATGCTCCCGGCCGGGATCATGATCTCGACGGTGAGAGCGTATGAGATCTTTTGGGACGGCGTGCAGTTGGGCAACTCGGGTGTGCCGGGGAACGATTTCGAGTCGGAAGTCGCGGGTCGCGTGGACGAGTGGTTCTCCATTCCCGGCGCGCTGCGCGGTCCGGGCGAGCACGTGGTGGCGATCCGCACCTCGAGTCACCGCTGCGGATTTCCGGCGCCGACCTCTGGCTTCCGGATTCTCGTCGATGCGCCGCCGGTGTTGCGGGAAAAGGTCCTCCGCGAGGCGCTCGTGCCCACGCTGGCCGCGGGCGCGTTGTTCATGACGGGGCTGGCAAGCCTGATCATGTGGCTGCTGGCCGCGCGGCGGGCACCGCTGCTGCTGTTGGGCGGCGTGTGCCTTTCGGGCGCGGTCATGCAGGCGTTGCAGGCGGCGCGCTGGTTTTTTCCCTATCCGGCCGACTGGCACTATCCGGTGCTGTCCGTGATGACCTCCCTGGTGGGACTGCAGGGGATTCTGACGGTGGCCTTCGTGATTGTGCATTTCAGCGTGCCGCGCCGTCGATGGTTGCTGGCCGGTCTCGTGCCGGTGTTTGGGCTCGTGTCATGGCTGAGTCCGGAGCGGCTGAACCTTGAGGGCGTGTGGATTCTCGCGGTGGGGATGGGCGTGTCGCTGGCCTGCACGGCGTGGGCCGCATGGCGGCGACGGCTCGGCGCGTGGCCCGCGGTGGCAGGTCTCGTGGTCAGCGCGATTTTGCTGACCATCGAGGCGGAGGACTACCGGGCCAGTTTCTTCCTGAAATTTCTGCCGGCGCTCCTCGGTCTGATTTCGGCGCTGGCGGTTCAGCTCCATGATGAGCGGCGGCGGGCGCAGGCCGCGCAGTTGGCGTCAGCCCGGCTGGAGATTGAGTTGCTGAAGAAAAACATTCAGCCGCACTTCCTCCTCAATACACTGGCGACGATCATGGAAACGATTGAGCAGGAGCCGGCGACGGCGGCGGCGCTGGTGGATGCGTTGGCGGGGGAGTTTCGAATCCTGGCGCGCGTCACGGGGGAGAAGCTCATTCCGCTCGCGCAGGAGCTCGAGTTGTGTCGGGCGCACCTGCGCATGATGAGCCTGCGGAAGGGCGCAAAATGCGCGCTGGAGGTGCACGGCGCAGACGAGCGGGCCCTGGTGCCGCCGGCGCTTTTTCACACCTTGATTGAAAACGGGCTCACGCACCTGCTGCCCCGTGGCGGACGGCTGGATTTCGAATTGCAGGCGGAGCCGGCCGCGGGTCGGACGCGCTACCGGCTGCTGACGCGCGGCGAACGCCAGCCGGCACCGGCCGGCACCGGCCGGTCCGGCGGTCCGCGAAGGCACGGGATTGCGCTACATCAAGGCGCGGCTGGAGGAAAACTTTACCGGTCATTGGACGCTCAGCGGTGGGCCGGTGGCGGCAGGCTGGGAAACCGTGATCGAGATCGATACCCCCACCGGGGAACGGTTGTTCGCGGAGGGGAGGTTCAGATGAAGGTGCTCATTGTCGAGGACGAGCCCCTGCTGGCGCGCCGCCTGGAGCGGTTCTGTCAGGAGATTCTGGGTCCGCAGCTCGAAGCGGTGCGCGTGGCCACCGTCTTTGGCGAGGCCAGCGCGCGGCTCGACGAGTCGCCGATCGACCTGCTGTTGCTCGATCTCAATCTCCGCGGCCGCGATGGCATGGAGCTGCTGGAACGTAGCGTGGCGGGGTCGTTTCACACGATCATCGTGTCGGCCAACACCGAGCAGGCGCTGCGCGCGTTCGAATTTGGCGTGATCGATTTCGTGCCGAAACCGTTTTCACGCGAGCGGCTGGCCCAGGCGCTCGCGCGCGTGACGGCCCGCGACGGGCGTGCGGCGGGCGCGGTGAAGTTCCTCGCGGTGAAAAAACATGGCCGGGTCGAACTCGTGGAGATCGACCGGATTGTTTATCTCGAGGGCGCGGGGGCGTATGCGGAGTTGGTGCTCGACGACGGCAAACGCGAGCTGCACGACAAGACCCTGGAGAAACTGCATGCGCTGCTGCCACCGGGATTCGAGCGCATCCACAAGAGTTACGTCGTGCGGTGGAGCGCGCTCAAAGCGCTCCATGCGAGCGAGGGCAGCCACTACGAGGCGGAGTTGAAGAACGGCGCGCGCCTGCCGGTGGGACGAAGCCGTTACAAGGAGCTGCGGGAAAAGCTGGGGTGAGTTCGGGGGCGAGTTTTCATTTGTTTTCAATTCCGGGCGACGCGATAGTGGCCGCCATGCCTGTGACCTCTCCCCCTGCTGCGTTTGGACGGTTGTTCGATGAAGTCGGCACCGTGGACTGCGTTGGGATCGAGGAACGGGTCGCGAAGTACACGACCCGTTCGATCAAGAAAGCTTCGAAGCTCTGGGGCCTGAAGACTGCCGTCTCGATGGTCGATCTGACCACGCTCGAGGGCAAGGACACGCCGGGCAAGGTCGCCTCGCTTTGCCGGAAGGCCATCCACCCACACGACGATCGCGCCATCCCGAGCGTGGCCGCGGTGTGTGTTTATCCCTCGATGGTGCGGCACGCGCGGAAAGCGCTCGGCGGCGGCAGCGCCGTGCACATCGCCTCGGTCGCGACGGCCTTCCCGAGCGGCCAGGCGCCGCTGAAAACGCGGCTGGCCGAGGTTCGGGCGGCGGTGGCGGACGGCGCGGACGAGATCGACATGGTGATCAACCGGGGCGCATTCCTCGCCGGCGAATTCGGCCGGGTGCAGGATGAGATTGCCGCGGTGGTCGAGGCCTGCGGCGACCAGGCGCTCAAGGTGATTCTCGAGGTCAGCGAACTCGAAACCTACGACAACATCCGGGCGGCCTCATTCATCGCGATGCGCGTGATTCGCGAGGCGGATTTCATCAAGACCAGCACGGGCAAGACCTCGCTCAACGCGACCTTGGGCAACAACCAGGTGATGCTCGAGGCCATCCGTGATTTCTACCTCGATACCGGCATCGCCATCGGGATGAAGCCCGCGGGTGGCATTCGCACGGCGAAACAGGCGCTTCAGTTCCTCGTCGCGGTGAAGGAGACGCTGGGCGACGCCTGGCTGACCAACCGGCGCTATCGATTCGGCGCCAGCGCGCTGCTCAACGACCTCCTGCGCCAAATCGAAAAGCAAAAAACCGGGGCGTACCAGGCGCCGTATTACTTCAGCGACGCGACGGAAAGCTATTGAGCGCCCGCGAATCCCGCGAACCGGTGCGAATAATCCCAAACTAGAATCAAGCCCCGGTTGAGTCCGCGTCCAGTCGCGTGATTCGCGGGCCAGACCAAGATGCCAACCCTCGTAATCGACAAAAAATCCCCGCGTGCCCCTGCCCGCATTGGGCGTCCGCGCCCCGAGCTGATCTTTGGCGACCTCTGGGAGTTCGATCCGGCGCCTGAGACCGCCGATCCCAAGCTCAAGCCGCGCTATGATCTTTTCATTGGCGGCAAATTTGTCGCGCCCGCCTCCGGCAAGTATTTCGACTCCATCAACCCGGCGAACGAGCAGAAACTCGCCGAACTCGCCTTGGGCAATGCCGACGACGTCGATGCGGCCTACCAGGCCGCGGCGCGCGCATTCGCGACCGTATGGGGCCGGATGCCCGGCCGGGAACGCGGCAAGTACCTCTTCCGCATCGCCCGCCTGCTGCAGGATCGCGCGCGCGAATTCGCCGTCGCGGAGACGATGGACAACGGCAAGCCCATCCGCGAAACGCGCGACTTCGATGTGCCGATGGCCGCCGCGCACTTCTTCTACCACGGCGGCTGGGCCGACAAGCTCGAGTACGTGGCACCCGGCCGCCGGCTCGCCCCGCTCGGCGTCGTCGGCCAGGTCATACCGTGGAATTTTCCGCTCCTCATGCTGGCGTGGAAAATCGCGCCGGCGCTGGCGGCGGGAAATTGCGTCGTGATCAAGCCTGCGACCAACACCGCCATCACGGCCGTCAAGCTCGCGGAAATCTTCCAGGACGCCGGGCTGCCGCCGGGCGTGGTCAACGTCATCACCGGCTCCGGCGCCACGGGCGGCGCATTGATGGCGCATCCGACCGCGGCCAAGATCGCGTTCACCGGCTCGACCGAGGTGGGCAAGGTCATCATGCGCTCGGTGGCGGGTGCCGGGAAAAAGATGACGATGGAGCTCGGCGGCAAGGCGGCGAACATCGTGTTTGACGATGCCCCGATCGACCAGGCGGTGGAGGGCATCGTCAATGGCATCTTTTTCAACCAGGGCCAGGTGTGCTGCGCGGGATCCCGGCTGCTCGTGCACGAATCCGTGGCCAGCGTCGTCGTGGCCAAGCTGAAGAACCGGCTGCGGGTCCTGCGCGTGGGCGATCCGTTGGACAAGAACACGGACGTCGGCGCGATTGTGTCGCGGGCCCAGCTCGAGAGCATCCAGGAATACCTGGACATCGGGGTGAAGGAAGGCGCCGAGATGTGGCAGCCGCCGTTCCGCCGGCCGGCGAAGGGCTTTTTCCTGCCGCCGACGATCTTCACGGGTGTGACGCAGAGCCACCGCATCGCGCGGGAGGAGATCTTCGGGCCGGTCCTGGCGATCCTCACGTTTCGCACCGTCGACGAGGCGATCGAGAAGGCGAACAACACGGCCTACGGCCTGAGCGCCGGGGTGTGGACCGACAAGGGCTCGCGTATCCTGAAAATGTCGACCGAGCTCAAGGCGGGCGTCGTCTGGGCCAACACGTTCAACAAATTCGATCCGACGTCACCGTTCGGCGGCTACAAGGAAAGCGGTTTCGGCCGCGAAGGCGGCCGCCAGGGCCTGCTGGATTACGGAAGATTGGTTTAGGCTCAAAAGTTGAGGTTTAAGCCCTTTGCCGCCGGCCGTCTTTGCCCCAAACTTCAACGTCAACGTCCCACTTCGACTACGCGCCATGTCCCGTCTGCCCATCACCAAAACCCCGAAGCCCTATGTCGGCGGCGCGTTCATCCGCTCGGAGAGCGGGCGCACGTTTCCGCTCCTGGATGCCGCGGGCAACTTCTTCGCCAACATTCC
>JBIJCX010000287.1:0-11065 GCA_044344465.1 Opitutaceae bacterium | reverse complement strand
GGCGTCGGCGAGCCCGACTTCGTCACGCCGTGGCACGTGCGCGAGGCCGCGATTTACGCGCTCGAACGCGGCAAGACCTACTACACCTCGAATCTCGGCATGCCGGAACTGCGCAAGGCGATCTCGACCTATGTCGAGGAACACTTTGGCGTGAGCTACCGGTTCGACGACCAGATCATCGTCACCGTCGGGGTGAGCGAGGCGCTCGACCTCGCCTTTCGCGCCTTCTGCAATCCCGGGGACAAGGTGATGTTTCACCAGCCCTGTTATGTGAGTTACTCTCCGAGCATCACGCTGGTGCACGGACAGGCAATCCCGGTGCCAACCTATGCGCAGGACAACTTCGCGCTGACCGCCGAGGCGCTGCGCGCGGCGTGGCAGCCGGGGGCGAAGATTCTCATGCTCAATCTGCCGTGCAACCCCACGGGCGGGACCTGCACCCGCGAGCAACTCGGGCAGATCGCCGCCTTTTGCCGCGAAAAGGATCTGTTGGTGCTGAGCGACGAGATCTATTCGGAACTGACGTTCGAGGGCACCCACACGAGCATCGCGACCTTCCCGGGCATGGCGGAGCGCACGATTTTCCTGCACGGTTTTTCGAAGGCGTTCGCGATGACCGGCTGGCGGATCGGCTATGCCTGCGGACCGGCCGTGCTGATCGACGCCATGATGAAGGTGCACCAGTACGCGATGATGTGCGCCTCGATCATCGCCCAGGAAGGCGCGCTCGAGGCGCTCAAGCACGGCTGGGACAGTGTGCTCAAGATGCGGGAGCAATATCACCGCCGGCGGGATCTCATCGTCCGCCGCTTCAACGAGATCGGGCTCAAGTGTCATCTGCCGCGCGGATCCTTTTACGCGTTTCCCGATGTTACGGCCACGGGCCTCACGGAGAAGGAATTCGCCGTCGGCCTGCTGGAGAAGCACAAGGTCGCCGTGGTGCCGGGTCTGGCGTTTGGCGAAAACGGCCGCGGCCATGTGCGCGCGTGCTTTGCGACCGCCTACGATCAAATCATCGAGGCCTGCGACCGGGTGGAGCGCTTCGTCGGCGACAGGAGCCGCTGACTCAGGAGCGAGTAGTGAGTAGCGGGTAGTGAGCATCTTGATCGAGGCGCCCGGTTGGTTTTCCTGCTCGCTACTCGCTACTCACTACCCGCTACTTCCTGTATGAACCGCATTGTCGCCATTGTCGGCCGACCCAACGTCGGCAAGAGCCGGCTATTTAACCGGCTGGCGCGAAAGCGTATCTCCATCGTGCACGATCAGCCGGGTGTCACGCGCGACGTGATTTCGGCGGAGATCGCCGATGGCCGCTACACGCTGCTCGATACGGGCGGCATTGGCTACAAGGGCATCGACACGCCGGCGGCGCTGACCAAGGCATCGGAACAGCAGGTGGACTTTGCGATCGCGACGGCGTCCTTGATCCTGTTCGTGGTCGATGGCCGCGAGGGTCTGACGTCGATCGACGAGCGGATCGCGCAGATGCTGCGGAAGAGCAAGAAGTCGGTGCGGCTCGTCGTGAACAAGGCGGACTTCGACGACGAGAAGATCGAGCTGTCCGAGGCCTACCGGCTCGGGTTGGGCGAGCCGTTGCGGGTGTCGGCCGAACACGGGCAGGGCGAGACCGCCCTGCGCGAGGCCATCATCGCAGTGCTCGGCCCCGAACCGGTGCAGGACGAAAGCCCGGCGGCCAAGACCGCGAGCGATCCGCTCTGCATCTGCTTCATCGGCCGGCCCAATGTCGGCAAATCCTCCCTGAGCAACCGGCTGCTCAAGAGCGATCGGTTGATCGTGAGCGAGGTGCCCGGCACGACGCGCGACGCGATTGAACTCCCGTTCACGTTCAAGGGACGCGATGGGAATGACTATCCCTTCCGCCTGATCGACACCGCCGGCATCAAGGCGGCGACCAAGCTGGCGTCGCCCGTCGAGTATTTTTCGCGGCTGCGCTCGCTCGATGCGATCAAGAACACCGATGTCGTTTTTCTCGTGCTCGACGCGGTCGACGGCGTGACCCAGCAGGACAAGGCGATCGCGGGCGAGGCGATCAAGGAGGGCAAGCCCATCGTGATCGCGGTGAACAAATGGGACCTGATGCAGAAGACGTTCAAGGAGCAGGGCGGCTTCAAGCCGTACAAGGACGAGCGTGACTACCGCGAAAAATATGAGCACGCGCTGTTTGAGCGGCTGTTCTTCACCCCGGGATCGCCGGTGATTTTTGTTTCCGCCGTCAGCGGCTACGAGGTCGACCGAATGCTCAACGCGGCCGTGAAGCTGAACCGCACCCTCGACAAGAAGATGTCGACCGCGAAGCTGAACAAGGTCCTCGGGCATCTCGCCGAGCGCAATCCCCCGGCCGCGATCGCCGGGCGCCGCTTCCGCGTTTACTACGCGACCCAGACCGGCACGCGTCCGTTTCGCATCAAGCTCTTCTGCAACCGGGAGGAAAAACTCACGGAACAGTACCGGCGCTATCTCGAGGCCGGCGTCGTCGCGGAATTTGATCTCGCGGGCTGTCCGATCTTTTTCGATCTCGTCGGGAAGCCGAGGGACGAGACCCGGGGCAGCCGGGGAGGCGGGCATGCCTCGGCCGCCCATCGGGCGGAGCGGAAACTGGCCGAGGACTGAGTCCGGCCGTCACCGCCGGCCGCGGAGCTGCCGGTATTCGTCCCCGGCCATGATGGCCTGCCGGAGTTCGCGTTCGCCCCAGCCCTTTTCACGCATCAGCTTTTCGTAGGTCGCATAACCGCCGGCATCCACCTCGCGGCCGAGGAGCTCGCGGTAAACGCGGGCGATGGTCGGGCGGATGGCGGCATCGCGTCCCTCGCCGCTGCGGCGCAAATCCTCTCTGATCTGACCCTGGGTCCAGCCTTTGCGCCAGAGCTGGCGGTAGTGATTCATTCCGTTTTGGTCGGGGTCACGGCCCAGCACATCGCGAAACGCGCGGGTGATGGCCTCGTCGGCGTTAATGGCCCGGGCCTCGCGGCTGCGCTGCAGATCCACGATCATCTGACGATCGGTCCAGCCTTCGCGGAGCAGTTTCTCGCGGTAGTGGCGGATGCCGTCGGGATCGGCCCCGCGCCCGAGCACATCGCGGAAAGCGCGGTCGATGGCCTGGTCGGCGGTTCGGCTGTTGTAAAGCGGTCGCGCCGGGCGGACCTCCGGTGGGGGCGGCGGCGGGGTTGGCACGACGTAAATCGTGGTGGGCGGTTGCTCATAGCGCACCGGCGGCGGCGGTGCGGGCCGTGGCCCGGTGACCGTCACGGAGGCAATGGCGCGATCCCAGGATGCGCCGGAATCGTCGGACCGCGGCACGGCATAGAGGTCGGCGATGCTCGCGGCAATTTCGATCCGATCACCCCGAAATCCGGGCGCGGTGAAAACCGTGGCCCGGGCGGCGCCCTCGACGCGGACCGAGGAAATCCCGAACGTCCACGGCCGCTGGTCGGGCCGCTTCACCCGGTCGAGGGATTCAACCGAGGCCCCGGCCTCGACCGTGAGCGCATCACCGCGGAAATTCGGTTCGGTGTAGAACGTGACCCGATCGGGACTGGTCGTCGCCTGCGCCAGGACCAGGCCGGCTCCGGCCAGCCACAAGGCGATGCAGCCGTTCACACGATGGATGAGGCGGTTGGTGATGGGATGCATTGGGTCAAAGATGACAGCAGTTGGTCAGCGCCGTGGCACTGGGAGTTCCGCGGTGTTCGCCGGTTGCCGTCAACGGTGGAGTCAGGCGCGGGGCCGTGTTTTTGTCGAGCCCGTCGCGGGCAGAACGTCGGGATTGAGCTGCGATCGCTTCAGCGCGGAGGGCGGGACGTAGAAGTCGAGCGGGGTGCGCCGCCACCACTGGCCGGAACCGCCTGAATGAAGGTGAAAACAAAAACGACGCCGGCAACCGGCATCGTGGCCAGGCGCTGGGTCCGCGAGGCGGCGGACGGGTTGTCATCCATTAGATGACATCATGCCAGGGCGCGATGCCCGTGACAGCCGTCGGAGTACGTCTCGTTACGGGAGGAAATCAGCCGTCATCACACCCGCGGTCGTGACCTTGCCCTTGGCGAGAATGCCGAGCTCCTCCAGCTGGGCGATTTGAGTGGCGTACCGACTGGGATCGAGTCGGCCGATTTTTCCTGGACCGCCATCGGGGTCGCGGCCGGTGACCAGTTTTTCATCGAGGATCATCTGGCGGGAAAACGTCAGGAACGCGTCGGTGTTGCTGTTGTTGGCGGCCTTCATCGCAGCGTGGGCCGGGGCCGGATCGCCCTCGAGGTAGTCGCGCCAGCCGCGGATGTAGGCGCGAAGGAAGGCGCGAAGCTCGCCCGGGTGTTTACGCGCGAACTTGCGGCTCGTGATGAGCACCGCGTAGGCCCGGAAGCCGGCGTCCCAGGTGGACAGGAAGCGCGGCATCTTGCCGCCCGCCTGGGTGATGTGGTGCGGCTCAGCGATAAAGTAGCCTTGCTGCAGCGCCTCGCGGTTGCTGAGGAACGCGGCGACGGAAAAACTCTGCGGCACGATCGTGAACGTGAGCCGGTATTTTTTCTGGAGAAAAGTGAGAAACGCCCACTCGGGTCGCGCGATGATCGTCCGGCCCTGCAGATCCTCGAACCGGCGCACCGGGCTGTCGGCGTGGACGAGGATCCCGGAAGGATCGTCCTGAAAGACGGCGGCAAACTGCACGACCGGCAGACCCTCGGCCTGCTGCAGCAACGTGCTCGTGCTGTCGGCCTGGCCGATGTCGGCCTTGCCGGTGGCGACACTCGGCATCACGAACGCATTCGGTCCGCCGGGAACGATCGTGACGGCCAGGCCCTCGTCGCGGAAAAAACCGCGGGCCTGCGCCTGATAAAAGCCACCGTGCTCGGGCTCGGCGACCCAGTCGAGCTGGACGGTGAGCTTGGCGAGGGGCTTGCTGGCGGCGCGGGCGCCCGGGGATGAGCAAGTGAGCCCGGCCAGCGCGACGGCCAGGGCGGGCAGGACATCCCGGCCGTACCGCGTCAGCGTCGATCTCAATCCGCGTCTCGCTTCGAGGGTGAGGATACGACGGATTTCGTCGCCCTGCGCGTGAGCACGGGGACTTCCGGCAATCCCGCTGCTCACGCAGCGGGCTACGCTGGCGCTGGATCTTGATCGGGAAGGGGGTATAGGACGCATGGGGAAAACTATTTGTCGCTGGCCTCGTAGGAGTCGTGCCAGTGGTGCAGGGCCAGCCACGCCACGGCGAGAACGGCGGCGTTGAAAACAAAACCGAGCACGCAGGTCACGGCGGCGGTGGCAAACAGGGCGGGGTAGCGCGCCTGGCTTGAGTAGATGATGGCCTGAAAGCCGAGGCCGCCACCGTCGCCGGCGGAGGAACCGGCATTCATGTCGGCCACGACCGCGCCGATGGGCGCGAGGGTGGCCGCGATGCGCAGACCGGTAAAAAAATAAGGCAGGGCGGCGGGCACCCGCAGAAAGAACAACTGTTGCAGCCGGCCCGCGCCATAGAGCCGGAAAAGTTCCACGAGGTTGCGGTCGGTCGAGATCAGCCCCTGGGTCGTGTTCACCACCAGCGGGAAAAACGCGATGGCGAACGTGAGCAACGACACGCTGGCGAGGCCGGCGCCGGCCCAGATCACGCAGATGGGCGCAAGGATGGGCAGCGGCGTGAGCTGGAGTGCCATCAGATACGGATAGAGACTGGTCCGCACGAGGGGAGAGAGCGACAGCAGCAGCGAGAGGGCAAAGCTCCCGACGACGGCGAGGCCAAAGCCGATCAGCGCGCCCTTCGAGGTGTTGAGCGCCGCACGGGCGAGGAACGGCGCGTTGTCCCGGAGGGCGGCGAGCACCGCGCCTGGGGAAGGCAGGAGGAAGCGGCGATCCTCGGACAGCAAAAAGTGCAGGGCGTACCAGAGTGCGATCACGAGCGCACCGGTGGCGGCGGGCAAAACGATTCTCAGGACCGGGCGCGACATTGGGTTCAGGCCGCCGCGGTTTCAACCGAGCGGAGCACACGCGAGACGTCGGCGACGAGGGCGTGGTAGGCAGGGGAGAGCCTTGTTTCCCCGGTGCGCGGGTAGGGCAGCGGCACCATGACCTCCCTGTGCACCCGGCCCGGGTGGGCGGACATGACCAGGATCCGGTTGGACAGGAACACGGCCTCGGCCACCGAGTGGGTGACGAAGAAAGCGGTCCAAGCTTCCTTCTCGCGGATGGCGAGGAGTTCCTCGTTGAGGTGCTCGCGCGTCATCTCGTCGAGCGCACCGAACGGTTCGTCGAGCAGCAGGATTTTCGGGGCGAGGGCGAGGGCCCGGGCGATCGAGACCCGCATTTTCTGGCCGCCGGAAAGCTGGCGGGGGTAGGCGTCCGCCTTTTCCGCGAGCCTCACCAGATCGAGCACGCGGCGGCGGGTGGCTGCGCGCTCGGCGGGGGCGACGCCGCGGAGTTTCTGGGGCACCTCGACGTTGCGCGCGACCGTGAGCCACGGCAGCAGCGTCGGCTCCTGAAACACGAAGGCGAGCTCCGCCGCCGCGGCATCGGGGGTCATGCCGTCGACCGTGATCGTCCCGTCGGTCAGCGGACTGAGTCCGGCGAGCAGGCGCAGGATGGTGGACTTGCCGCAGCCGCTGGGTCCGATGAGCGAGACGAAGTCGCCTTCCTGCGCCGAGAGCGAAACGCGATCGAGCACGATTGGGCCATCGCCGAAGCGCTTGGTGACGTCGCGAAATTCAACGATGGGCGAGGCGGACACGCTCAAGGAGTGGCGAGGCCGGGGGACGAGTGTCGAGTGGGAAATCGGGCGAAGCCGGGGGCCTTCAGGGCAGCGTCAAAGTTGTTCTCGTTCCTCGTAATCTTTCTCTTTCCTCTTTCTCTTGATCTTTCTCCACCGTGCCAAACCTCTGACGAAAGAGAACGAGAAAGAGGAACGAGAAAGATCGGCAGATCGACTTTGACACCCCTTGGGGATGCCTTGATTGGGCGCTCCGCATAGCCGGGTGGCCCAGGCGCGGGCTGAAGTTCCGCGCTACTTCAGCTTTGCCAGGGCGTCGCGGGCCTGCCGGTTGCCCGCATCGAGTTTGAGGGCGGTCGCGTAAGCGGTGCGGGCTTCGTCGGGCTGCTGGAGTCTTTCCCGGATGGTGCCGACCCGGAACCACGCTTCGCTCTGGGTCGGCGAGGCCGGACCGGGTGGCTTCAATTGCACGCAGCGTAGCAGGCAGGCGAGGCCGCGCTCGAGGTTTTGGCCGCTGAGGTCGGCGGTGCGGCCGTATTGGTAGAGGGCGGTATAGTCATCGGGATTCGCGGCCAGGATTTCTTCGCACAGTTGAAACGCGGCGGCGTAGTCCCTGGCGTTGGCCTTGGCCAGAACCGCAAGGGCGGTGGCACGGATGGGATCGAGTTTGCGGATCTCCTCCAGTTGCGCCGCCGCCTTCGCCTTGCTGCCGAGCGGCCAGGGGGCCCGGGCGTAAAATTGAAAGAGGCCTTCGCGGGCATCGAGATTGGCGGGATTGATCGCGAGGGACTTCTCCATCGCATCACGGCCCCGCGTGGCGGCCGAGAACGAGCCGGCCCGATCGCCAAGTTGCATCGAGGCGCCGCCGTAGTCGGCGAGATACTCCGCGTTGTGCGGATCGAGGGTGACGGCCTTTTCCAGCCAGGGCACCGCGTCGGCCAGCGCCCGGGAGTCACCGCGGCGCTGGAGGGTCCGACCGAGATAATAGCACGCGGCGGCATTTTCAGGCTCAGCTGCGGCAATCGCCTCGAAGGCCGCGCGGGCCTCCGGATATCGCTTCGCTCGGTAGAGCGAGAGGGCGGCTTCGAGGGTTGTCCCTCCGCCCATGCTCGGACGGGGGTCGGCATTGGCCGCTGGGGCGGGCACAACGAGCGCGAGCAGCAAAATGAAACGCAGGGCAGACGGGGGCAAGTTGCGGAGGAAAGCCGGGGTGACGTCCGGCGATGCACGGTCGAGTGGCATCCCAAGAATGCGAAAAGCCGGCCGGAAAGTGTCACGTAATACGTGACACCTTTTTCGGGAAGAATTTCCGATCAACGTCATGAAATGGACCGGAAGTCTGTCGGTTCCTACGGGAGCGCGATCTGAAAAATCCGCACCGCATGCGCCCGCGGATGCTCGGTCTTGGCGGGATCGAATCCCTCCCAGCCCGCTCCCGCGATGACGACCGGACGCTCGTTCACGAGCGTGACGAGGGTGAGGTCACCGAACTGGGGCAGCGCCGCCGCCAGCACCGTAACGGCGGTCACCGTGGTCAAGTCCGGCGACACTGCGATCCGGATGGCACGCTGCGGGTCGACCCCGTTTTGGATTGCGACGATGCCGCCCGGCACCGGGACGAGGCCGTCAAGGCCGAGGAGCGTGGTGTTGGGCGGCGGCGAAAGGGGCGCGAACGAGCCCGTGGCAAGATCGATGGCGACGAGCCCGTTGGCATAGTCCGCGACGAGCAGCTTGCGCCGGACGAGGACGAGTCCCTGCAGGGAGGAAAACGGCGGCAGTTCGGCCACTTTTTCCAGCTCCTCGGCGCCAGGGGCGAACTGCCAGACGATGGGCGTGGCGCTGTCGGTGGCGTAGATCGTGCCATCGGGTGCGAGGACCAGGTCCCCCAGCAGGTGGTCGTGACCGTCGTCGGGCACTGGGATGGCGCGGCGGAGTTCGCCGGTGGCCAGGTTGAACTCGCCGAGGGCGGACAGGCCCTTGAGCTCGGCGGTGTAACCGGACATTTCCGGCAGGGCGGCCATCGCAGCCCAGAGGGTGTTGCGCGCTTCGTCGAGCACGAGGCCGAAAACGCCCAGGATGTCTTCGTCCTCGACGGCGGTGAAACGCGAGACCCGGCCGTCGCGGTCGCGGCGCCAGATGCAGCGGTGATGGGCGTCGCCGAGAAAGAGATCGCTGGTGCGGACGCGAAAGGCGATGCCCTCGATGATGCCGGTCCGACCCGGAAGCTCGGCCAGCACCTCGGCCTCGCCGCGGGGCAGGCGATTCTCGGCGATCGCCTGCAGGACCTGCCGAAATTCCGGTCGACCCTGCAGCGAGGCGAAATCCGGATCGCGTTCGACCGGGGTGGCGACACCAAGGGCGGCAAGCCGCCGCAGCAGGTCGAGCGCCGCGCCCGGATCTCCGGCCAGGGCGGACACGGCGGCGAGATCATGCAGGTAACGCGGCGAGTCGGGCCGGAGCTGGAGCGCGCTGGCGAAGGCCTCGCGGGCGGCGGCGTAGTCTTTGCGCTGGTACGCCGCCTCGGCCGCGGTGCGAAAATCGCGGTGCGATTTCGGCGCCGTACCGGCCGCCTGAAGAGCGAGGGCGGCAGTGCAGAAAAGTAAGATTAGCTTGCGCATGCGGCGATCGTGGCTGGCCCGGTGGTTCGCCGCCGCGTGAATTCGATCACGGTGGCGAGTTGGCGGCATCTCGGTTTTCGGAAAAGCATCATTCCCGGGACCGTTCGACGTTGTGGGTGGTTCCGGCTTCAGCCGGTCTCGGCGGGTGCATTTTCCGCCTGAAGGCGGAACTACGAACCAGAGGCCGACCAGGGCCGCCACGCTTACTCGTAGCGCAAAGCGTCGATCGGATCGAGTTGGGCGGCTTTCCTTGCCGGATAAAAACCGAAGAAGACGCCGACGGCGGCGCTGAAGGCGACCGCGACGACGACCGATGTGGTCGAAACGAGGACGGGCCAGCCGTTGTAATACGACACGAGCTCCGAGGCGCCGACGCCGAGCATCACCCCGATGATGCCCCCAAACGAGCTGAGGAGGATGGCCTCAATCAGAAACTGGGTCAGGACATCCCGGCCGTGCGCGCCAATCGCCAGGCGGATGCCGATCTCGCGGGTCCGCTCCGTCACCGAGACGAGCATGATGTTCATGATGCCGATGCCACCGACAATCAGCGAGACGCTGGCGATGGCACCCAGCAGGAGGGTCATGGTCTTCGACGTCTGGGTGGCGGCGGCGGCGAGCTCTTCCTGGGTGCGGACGGTGAAGTCGGGCTCGCGCCCCTTGCGGCGCTGGGTCAGGAGGTCCTCGATGTTCTGTTTCACCTTGTCCAGCTTGTCGGGACTGCTCGCCTGGATCTGAATCATGGAGATGGAGGTGCGGCGGGAGACGCGCCGCATGTGCGAGGTGTACGGGATGATCACGACGTCATCCTGGTCGGAGCCGAAGAGGCTGAAGCCCTTGACGTCGAGCACCCCGATGATGCGGAACGGGAGGTTGCGGATGCGCAGGCTCTGGCCAATGGGATCTTCGTTGGGGAAAAGCTGATCGACGACGGTCTTGCCGATGACGCACACCTTCGAGAGCGACTTCACATCCTGCTCGGTGAACATCGCGCCGGACACGAGGCGCCAGTTGCGGATCATGGCGTAGTCCGGGCCCTCGCCGTTCACGTTGGTGTTCCAGTTGAGGCCGTTGGCGAGGACCTGATTGCGATCCCGCACTTCGGGGCTGACGGCATCGACGTCCTCGACCTCGGCCAAGATGGCTTCGGCATCCTCGGGGGTCAGCGTGGGCGCCGAGCCGTAGCCGCCGCGCATGCCGCCGGAGCTGAAGCTGCCAGGGAAAACGGAGATGATGTTCTGCCCCAGGGAGGCGACCTGGGCTTCGACCTGGGCCTTGGCGCCGTTGCCGATGCTCACCATCGTGATGACGGCGCCGACGCCGATGATGATGCCGAGGGCGGTGAGCATGGACCGCATGGTGTTGCGCCGGAGGGCACGGAGGGCGACGCGGACAACGCTGGTGAAACGCATGGGGAGTGGGCCTAGGCGGCGGACGTGTGGGTGAGTTTGGCGGCGGCCTCGGCCTCGCGGAGTCGGGCGAGCTCCACCGCGGCGATGCTGCGATCGTGAGTGGCTTCATCGCGCACGACCACGCCATCGCGCAGGATGAGGTTGCGCTTGCAGTAACGGGCGATGTCGAGCTCGTGGGTGACCATCACGATCGTGATGCCCTCATCGTTGAGCCGCTGGAATACACCCATGACCTCGATCGAGGTCCTGCTATCGAGGTTGCCGGTCGGCTCGTCCGCCAGGAGCACTTGGGGCTGGTTGACCAGGCCGCGGGCAATCGCGACGCG
>JBIJCX010000286.1:0-11072 GCA_044344465.1 Opitutaceae bacterium | reverse complement strand
GGCCTTCAACGAAGCCCGGCGCGAAATCCAGTCCAAGACCGCGCTGCTTGAGGCCCGCCGGATTGCCGGATCGGAGAAGCTCTACGACACGTTTTCGCAGGCCTATCGCAGCTATTATACGAGTGAAGATCCCAAGGGCTACATCGGTGCCCGGCTCGACGATCAGGCCAACCGCCGCAGCAAGTTCGGCAACACTGTTTTCAACCAGGAGCCGGACATCAAGAACGGGGTCGGCGGACTCCGGGATTACCAGAACGCCGTCTGGATGGCGCGGGTGAAGCTCGATCTTACGACGATCGACGAGCTCGCCGTCCAGAACTACCTGCGCGCCGACGACCTCGAGGCGTTTCGCCGCTCCTACGACTTCCTGCTCCGCGTCCGCAATGAGCTGCATTTCATAAGCGCGCGTGCGACCGACATGATGAGCCTCGATTTGCAGCCGCGCATCGCTGAGAACCTGGGCTACACCGAGCCTGACATGCTGCCCCGGGTGGAGCATTTCATGCAGGACTATTACCGCGCGGCGCAGCACATCTTCCGCGTCTCGAAGCTCGTCGAGGAACGGCTTGCCCTCAGTATCGGACGCAACGGCACGGGGGGCACCAAGTCGTTTCGGGAATCACTGCTGGCGTCGCGTTTCCAACGCGCGAAGCGCCTCGACGGCTTCATCCTGCGCGGCCGGGAACTGGCCGCTGAAACCCCGAAGGTTTTCCAGGAGGATCCGGTCAGGCTCATCCGGGTGTTCCGGCACTGCCAGACCTTGGACGTGGCGTTGAACTTCCACCTGGCCGAGCTGATTCGCACCTCCCTCACCCTGCTCACGCCGCAGGTCGCCCAATCCGCCGACGCCGGGGTCTGCTTCCGCGCCATCCTGTCGGAGGCCGGGGCCGTCCACCCGATCCTCGCCAAAATGCACGAACTGGCCGTGCTGGGTAGGTTCATCCCCGAATTCGAGGCGCTCACCTGCCTCGTCCAACACGAGTACTACCATCGCTACACCGCGGATGTGCACACGCTCAGTGCGATTCGAGAGCTCGATCGCATCTACACCGAGGCCGAACCCATCACGATGAAATACCGCGCCGCGCTGCACGAAACTAGCGACGCGTCACTGCTTTATCTCACCCTGCTGCTCCACGACATCGGCAAGGCCGAAGGCATCCGCGGCCATGCGGAGAGCGGGGTCCGGCTCGCCGCTCCCATCCTGGAGCGGTTCGGGGTTTCTCCGGAGGGCCGCGAATTAGTCACATTTGTGATCAAAAATCATCTCGCGATGGCACGATTCTGGCAGAAGCGGGATGTAGATGACCCCAAGACAGCCACTGCATTTGCGGAACTCGTGGGCAACGCGGACCACCTCCGCCACCTTTACGTGCACACGTTTTGTGACGCGCGCGGCACGGCGGCCGACCTTTGGAACAGCTATAAGGATACGCTGCACACGACCCTTTACCGCGCGACGTTCGAGCGCCTCAAGCACGGTGCCGCCATCGATGCCTCTTTGCAGGAAAAGAAGAACATGACCCAACAGGACCTAATCGAAAAAACCATCCCCGGAATCAGCGTCGACGAGATCAACGCGCACTTCGGCCTGCTGCCCGATCGCTATTTCCTGCACACGGATGCCGGCGAGATTTCGCTCCACATCCAGATGGTCAACCGGCTCCTGAAGTCGATCGCGATGACGGACTCCGTCGGATCCCTGCGCCCGATCATCGACTGGAAGGATGACCTGAACCGCTCGCTGACGGTGGTGAACGTCGTGACCTGGGATCGCGCGGGACTGTTCTACAAGCTGGCCGGCGCGTTGAGTGTCGCGGGGCTCAGCATTCTCGGCGCCAAGGTCATCTCCCGCGCCGATCACATCGCCATCGACACGTTTTACGTGGTCGAACCCGGCCGGGGGCCGGTCCAAAGTGCGAGCGCACAGGAAAAGTTTGCCCGGACGATCGACGAGGCGCTTGTCGCCAGTAAGGATCTGCTCCCCGACATTCTCGCCCAGGCGAAGAAGATCGCCGCGACGCGCTATCTCTCGAGTTCGAGCGGCGAGACCCTGCAGAGTTCGTTTCCGCCCACGGTCGACGTCTACCACGAACTCTCGATGCAGCGCACGATTGTGGAGATTCAGGCCCGCGACCAGATCGGCCTGCTCTTCCGGCTGGCGAAAACGATCAGCGATCACGGTTTCGACATCACCTTTGCCCGGATTGGCACCGAGCGCGGAGTCGCCATCGACACGTTCTACATCGAGGGCGACAACCACGAACCGGTGGAAGGCAACGAGCGCCTCGTGTCGCTGCGCGACGCATTGAACGACGTGATCACGCCCGCGCCAATCGCGGCGAAGTGACGTAAGACGGGCGTTGACGATCGAAGCATCGGTCCGAGGGTCGGCGGGCGCCGCGGCGCTGGCGCAAGACTTGGCTCGCCCGGCCGCGCCCGGAGCCGGCAAGAGGGCGCATCTCCCCCTTACGGTCGCGCGGTGCTTCCGCCCGCACTGTTTTAGTTCCGGAGACGCGGGCTGAAGCACCGCGCCACGCCAACCCGCTCATCCGCGGCAACCGCCAACCCGCAGATGCCCGCCGCCCGGCAAGATTCGTCGGGTGCTTCCCCTTGACTCTCCTCTGAGCCGACCTAGCCTCGCGCACTTTTCGTCGGCATGGCCCAAGAACTGAAAGACACTCTCCAGCTTCCAAGAACGGATTTCCCGATGCGCGCCGGACTCGCGCAACGCGAACCGGGCCGTGTCGCGCACTGGGATAAGATCGGACTCTACGACGCCATCCAGCGGCGGCGCGCCGGAGCGCCAGCCTACGTGGTCCACGACGGCCCGCCGTTTACCAACAGCGACGCCCATATCGGCACCGCGCTGAACAAGGTGCTCAAGGACACCGTCAACCGCTTCAAGTCGATGCGCGGCTTTCGCACGCCCTATGTCCCGGGCTGGGACTGCCATGGGCTGCCGATCGAGCAGAAGGTCTCACGCGAGATTCAGGAGCAAAAGCTTGCGCTAACGACCGCCCAGCTGCGCGCGCGCTGCGATGCGTTTTCCGAAAGCTGGATCGCGATCCAGAAGGCTCAGTTCAAGCGCCTCGGCGTCCTTGCCGACTGGAAAAACGAGTACAAGACGAAGGCGCCGGCGTTCGAGGCGGACATCGTCCGCACGTTCGCCGCCTTCATCGCGAAGGACCTCGTTTACCGCAGCAAGAAACCCGTTTACTGGAGCATTCCGTTCGAGACCGCCCTGGCCGAGGCCGAAATCGAATACAAGGACCACGTCTCGCCGTCCATCTGGGTGAGATTTGCGGTGCCCGCCGCCGAGGCCGCAAAGTTCGGTCTCCCCGAGGACAAGCCGCTCTTCTTCGTCATCTGGACGACCACGCCATGGACGATTCCGGCCAACCTCGCGATCGCCGTGCATCCCGAGGTCGACTATGTCGTTGCCGATCTTGGCACGGAGCGGATCGTGGTCGCGGCGGCGCTGCTCGGCGCGGTCCTCAAGGCCGCGAAAATCGAGGCGCAGCCCGCGATCGCCAAGACCCTCAAGGGCACTGCGCTCGAGCATCTCGTCACCCGCCATCCCTTCATCGACCGCGGGTCGCCGGTGGTTCTCGCCGATTATGTTACCACCGACAGTGGCACCGGCTGCGTGCACACGGCGCCCGGCCATGGCGCCGAGGATTATCAGACGGGACTGAAATACCGTCTGCCGATTTACTGCCCGGTCGGTGACGACGGGCGCTACCTCGATGATGGCCAGGTGCCGGCCGAACTCGTCGGGCTCACCGCCCTCGAGACGGTCGAAGACCTCGACAAGAAACGCACGTCGCCCGCCAACGTCGGAGTCCTGAAAAAACTGGCGGCGGCCAACGCGCTCTTCGCGAAGGAGAAGGTGACGCACAGTTACCCGCACTGCTGGCGTTCGAAGACCCCGATCATTTTCCGCGCAGTCGACCAGTGGTTCGTTGCCCTGGACAAACACGGTCATCGGGCGATTGCCCTCCGTGAAATCGCCCAAATTTCGGCGAACAAGGGCTGGATTCCGGCCTGGGGCGAGGCCCGCATTCGTGGCGCAGTCGAATCGCGCCCGGACTGGTGCATCAGCCGCCAACGCGCGTGGGGAGTGCCGATCCCGGCCTTCTTTGACGAGAAGAAGCAACCCTACATGGATGCGGACGTCGCCCGCGGCATCGCCGACAAGTTCGCCCAGCACGGCACGAATCTCTGGTACGACGCGACGCCCGCCCAAATCCTCGCAGGAATCACCCTGCCCGCCTCCTGGCCGGCGCCGGCCACCCTTACCTGCGGCCGCGACACGCTCGACGTCTGGATTGATTCGGGCTCGACCCACGCGGCCGTCCTGCGCCGCGGCCAGGGCGACACCCAATGGCCGGCGGACCTCTATCTCGAAGGCAGCGATCAGCATCGCGGCTGGTTTCAATCCTCGCTGTGGACGAGCGTGATCGCATTCGATCGCGCGCCGTACAAGGCCGTACTGACCCACGGCTTCATCGTCGACCACGAGCGCAACAAGATCTCGAAGAGCAGCACCTACGAGAAGCCGCAGACCAGCGACGCCTACGCCGGCGAGTATGGAGCCGATGTCATCCGCCTCTGGATCGCCTCGCAGGATTTTCGCGACGATATCCCAATCTCGAAGGAGATCCTCTCCCATGTCGGCGAGACTTACCGGCTCATCCGCAACACCCTCCGCTACCAGCTTTCGAACCTGTTCGATTTTGACGCGGCGCGTGACACCGTGCCCGTCGAGCAGATGGACACGCTGGACCGCTGGGCGCTGCACCAGACAGCGACATTGATCCGCGACTGCACCGCAGCCTACGAGGCCTTCGAATTCCACCGGGTCTACCAACTCTGCAACCAATTCTGCTCCGTGACATTGTCGGCGACGTATCACGACGTGCTGAAGGACCGGCTTTACACGCTGGGCACGAATTCACCGCTCCGGCGTTCGTCGCAGTCCGCCCTCCACCACATCTTCAACGCCCTGGTCCGGCTGCTCGCGCCCATCCTGAGTTTCACCTGCGATGAGGCCTGGACCTATTTCAAGGCCCGCACCGAGTATGCCGAGGACTCGATCCACCTGCAGGACTGGCCGGTCGCACCCGCCGCGTGGAGTAACGCGGAAATCGACTCCAATGTCGCAGCCCTGCTGCGCGTGCGCGTCCAGGTCAATGAAGCGATCGAGCCGTTGCGCGCTGCCGGCAAACTCGGCAAGTCGCTCGATGCCGCCATCACAATCCAGTCGCCCGCGGGAGAGGCCACCTTCCAAGTGCTTGAAAAGCATCGTGATTTTCTGCCCGAACTTTTCATCGTTTCACATGTCACGCTGGGGGCGGCCACGAACCCGCCGGCGGATGCTCCGGCGAAACCGTCGTCCGCGCTGCAGGTCCAGGTGCAGCCGTGCAGCGAGCGAGGAATGGTCCGCTGCCCAAGGTGCTGGCGCTGGGTGCCGGTATTGAGTGTCAGTGCGCACGGCGAAGTCTGTCCGCGTTGTGCAGAAGCTTTAAACTCTTAGTTCGTTTACCCGATACTCCCCATGGCCAAGAAAAAGAAAACACCTGTTCAACCTCCCACCCGCAAGCCAGTCACGAAGAAGGCGCCTCCGGTGCCCAGCGCGACCACCACGGCTAAGGCCCGGGCCATCGGCCAACTCAAAAACAATTCTCCCCTCATGGAAAAACCTTCGAAGAAAAACGCCCTGCGCGACAGCATTCTCAAACGCAAAGCGGCCTCCAAGCCCATTGCCTTCAGTCTCGACGAGGTTCGCGCCATCGCAAAAACCGTCACGAGCAAGACCGCCTCGCCCTTTCCGGCCAAAACGGATAAGACTGTGCTCTCAAAAGTCGCCGCCGTGGCGGCACTGGAAAAGGCGGTGAAGCCACAGCACATCAAGGCCGCCTCGTTGGCCGACATCCTGGGCTTTAATCCCAAGCGGGGCAAGAAACCGCAACTCGCAGCCGACAAGGACGTCCCGGAGAAATACCGGCGCTATTACAAGCTGCTCCTCGATCTTCGCATGCACCTGACCGAGGGCATCGAGCGGCACTCCGAGGAGACCCTGAAGCGTTCCGCGAAGGATGACGCCGGCGATCTTTCCTCCTACGGCCAGCACATGGCCGATGCCGGCACCGATACGTTTGACCGCGACTTTGCGCTGAGCATGGTCGCGAGCGAGCAGGAGGCTCTGTCCGAAATCGACGCGGCGATCAAGCGCATCAACGACGGCACGTACGGGATCTGCGAAATCACGCAAAAACCGATTGCCAAGGAGCGTTTGCTCGTCGTGCCGTTCACCCGCTATACCGCCGAGGCGCAAAAGGATCTCGAACGCAACCGCCACCGCTCCCGCACGCAAGCCGGCCTCTTTGGCGAGCTCGGCGAAGAGGGCGGGAAGATCGCGGACGAGGATTCTGGCGGCGAGGAGTAACGCCCGCTGGCAAGAGGCGAGTGAGATTTCCGCGGCATGCCCCCCAACCCCGCTTCGCCTCCGCCCGATCCCGCCCCGGGCGTCACTGCGCCGGCCGGCCAGGCGGGGTCCCCTGAAGCAATTCACCGGCCGCTGACGACCCGGGTCCGGGCCTATCGGTTACTGCTCGGTCTGGCGTTCGGGATCTTCGCCTTCGATCAAGCCACCAAACTCTGGATCGCCGCCCACGTGCCCTTCAATCCCATGCACGCGCATGGCGGACTGAACGACATCGTGCTCGTGCGCGGGTTTGCCTACTTCATCCACGTAGGCAACACCGGGGCCGCGTGGAGCATGTTTTCCGGCCGCAGCGTGCTGCTGGCCCTCCTCGCCGCCACGACGCTTTTGGCCATCTACTTCTGGCGCCACGCCCTCGGCCTGCGGGATCGCGTCGCGCAGGTGTGCTTCGGCCTGCTCTGCGGAGGCATCGTGGGCAATCTGGTCGACCGGTTGCTGCACGGCCATGTCATCGACTTCATCGACCTGCATTTCGGGAACTACATCTATCCCACGTTCAATGTCGCCGACTCCGGCATCTGCGTCGGCGTGATCCTGTATCTGATTCAGTCGCTGCGGGAGCCGAAGTGATGGCGCCACGCGCAATCACTCGACATTCGCCATCTGCTCGCGCACGCGTTCGAGCTCGTTTTTCAGGTCGATGACCGCCCGGGCGATCGTGAGGTCGTTGGCTTTGCTGCCGATGGTGTTCACCTCACGGCCAATCTCCTGCAAGATGAAGTCAGCCTTCCGCCCAATTTCAGCGTCCGATTTCAACAACGCGATGAACTGTTCGAAATGGCTGCGCAGGCGGGTGAGCTCCTCCGACACATCGCACCGATCGGCAAACAGCGCGATCTCGCGCAGGACCCGTTCGTCACTCAAATCGAGTTCGAGCCCGGCCTCCCGGAGCCGCTTGGTCAGCTGCCCCCGGTAGTTGACCGGCACCTGGGGTGCCCGGGCTGCGATGGCCTCGACCAGCCGGTGCAATTGCTCGGCACGTTTGATAAAATCCACAAGTAGAGACTCGCCTTCCTTCGCCCGCATCGCCGCAAAGCTGCGCAACGCCGTGGTCAGCGTGCTGGTCACCTTGGCCTGCGCCGCATCGGTGGTGGGAAAACTGCCCGCCCGCCGCTGGGAGTTCGCGATTTGCCAGAGCAGTTCAGCGCCCGGCCGGAACTCCACCCCCTGCCCAACCGCGAACGCCTTGAGCCGGTTAAGCACCTCCGCGGCGGCGCTCTCGTCCCACGTTGATTCGGTCACGGACGATTCTCCGGTCAGTTCGATGTCGACATGCACCTTGCCGCGGGCGGCGAACTTCCGCACCAGCTCGGCCACCGCCGGCTCCAGACTCTCCCACTCCTCGGGCAGGGCGATCGTGATATCGAGCGTCTTGCGATTCACCGAGCTCACCTGAACGGTCAGCGTGAAATTTTCCAAAGGCGCCGTCGCGCGTCCATATCCGGTCATGCTTCGCATGGGGGAATCTCAAACGCCAACGGTCCAAACGCCAAATAAAACCGGGGCCACTGCCAGAAATCTCAAACGTCGTTTGGAATTTTTCAAACCACCTTCACGCCCAGCAGTTTCGCGACCTGGTTGACATCCTTGTCCCCCCGCCCGCTGAGATTGATCACCAGGATTTCGTCGGGCCGCATCTGCCTGGCCCGCTTCAGGCCGTGCACCAGTGCGTGAGTGCTTTCGAGCGCGGGAATGATGCCCTCGAGCCGCGAACAAAGCTGAAACACCTCGAGCACCTCGTCGTCACACGCATAGGCATAGTCGATCCGCTTCCGCTCGCGATAAAAGGCGTGTTCCGGGCCAATCGCCGCATAGTCGAGACCCGCGCTCACCGAGTGGGTCAGTTCAATCTGCCCGTCGGGATCCTGCAGGATGAACGTCTTGCAGCCCTGCAACACGCCCAGCTTGCCTCCCTCGAAACGCGCCGCGTGATCGCCCCGCCGGATCCCCCGGCCTCCCGCCTCGACTCCGACGAGCCGCACCGGGGCGTCCTCGAGAAAGTCGAAGAAGAACCCCATCGCATTCGAACCGCCACCCACGCACGCAATCATCTCGTCCGGCAACCGGCCTTCGCGCGCGAGGATCTGCTCGCGCACCTCCTGGCCGATCACCCGGTGAAAATCCCGCACCATCATCGGATAGGGGTGCGAGCCCAGGGCGGAACCGAGGATGTAGTGCGTACCCCGCACGTTCGTCACCCAGTCACGCATCGCCTCGTTAATCGCCTCCTTCAGGGTCTTCTGGCCGGCCTCCACGCTGCGCACCTCGGCGCCCATCAACCGCATCCGGAAGACGTTCAGCGCCTGCCGCTCCATGTCGACGGCCCCCATGTAAACGACACATTCCAGGCCAAATTTCGCGCTCACCGCCGCCGTGGCCACCCCGTGCTGGCCCGCGCCGGTCTCGGCAATGATGCGCTTCTTCCCCATCCGCCGCGCCAGCAGGGCCTGGCCCAGCGCGTTGTTGATCTTGTGGGCCCCGGTGTGCAGCAGGTCCTCGCGTTTGAGGTAAATCTTGGCCCCCCCGCAGTGCTGGGTCAGCCGTTCCGCGAAATACAGCTCGGTCGGCCGGCCCGCGAACTCCTTCAGGTGATGCTGCAATTCAGCCCGAAATTTCGGGTCGTGGCGGGCCGTTTCATAGGCGGCGCCAAGTTCCTGGAGTGCAGTCATCAAGGTCTCCGGCACAAAAACCCCGCCATAGCGGCCAAAATGCCCGCCAGCGTCGGGCAGGGAGAAGCGATCCAAGGATTCGGCGGCAAGGGCGGCGGACATCCGACTACGCGTAAAACGCGACGCGCCGAACGCAAATCTGTTTTCCGGAAGTCGGGAAACCCGGGCCCATCTCGTCAGGTCACCACCTGGCGCTTCACCGTGAGCAGCGTGAAGTCGTCGCGCTGCGGCGCCTGACCGGTGAACTGCAGCACGTGTTCGAGAATGCCTTCATTGATCTCGCGCGCCGAGCGATGACGCAGGTTGCGGGCCGCGTCGGCCAGGCGCGCGCCGGAGAACTCCTTGCCCTCCTCGTTCGGCGCCTCCGTGATCCCGTCCGTGTAGAGCACGATCGAGTCCCCGGGCACAAACGGCTCGGCATGATCCGCGAGCACGGCGGAAAAAACGTCGTCAGGCGCGAGGCCCAGCGCCATGCCCTCCGAACCGACGAAATCGACCCCGATCGCGTCCGGCCGCGACTGGTGCCGCACAAAAAGCGGCAGTTCGTGGCCGGCACGAGCAAGGTTGATCTCGTTCCGGGCAACGTCGATCACCGCATAAAGCATCGTCACATAAAGTCCGGACTGGACGTCCAGAGCGAGGGTCCGGTTCAACTCGGCCAGGGCCCCGGCGGGCGAGTCGTGCCGCGGCGCAATCTGCCGGAGGTTGGTGCGGCAGATCGCCATCAGGAGCGATCCGGCGATGCCCTTGCCCGAAACGTCGGCCATTACGATGCCCAACCGCGTGGCCGAGAGCGCGAAAACATCGTACAGGTCTCCGCCCACGCGCTGCGCCGGCGTGTAGCGCGCCGCGATCTCAAGTCCGGCGATCCGGGTGGTCTCCCGCGGCAGCAGCATCTGCTGGATGCCGCTCGCAATCGACAGATCGAGGTCCAACTGCCTCTTCTCAATCTGCAGGTGCAGGAACTCGGCGTTGTGCAGGGCGAGCGCCGCCTGTTCCGCGAGCGACTGCATGAGCCGGAAGTCCGCCTCCGTAAAAAGCTGCTCGTCCGCGGGATTCGTCACCGCGAGCACTCCGAAAAATCGATCGCGAAAGATCAGTGGCACCACGATGACCGAGCGAACAGCCAGCGCGGGGTCGTCGTGCTTGACGATTTGCGCGTTCGCGGCGGCATCAGCGAGCAGTTCACCCCGCCGGGTTTGCGCCACGCGGCCGACGATACCCTCGCCGACCGGAAATTCCTCCGACTTCAGCACCTGCTCGATAAACTTCGCCCGGGTGCCGGCCTGGTTCTTCATCGCCTCACTCATCGGACGGTGCGGGGGAAACAGACCCTCGACCGCAATGCCACGCATCGTGTTGCGCTCCGATTGCTCAAAGATGCAGGCGCTCAGCGCCCCGGTGCAGACAATCGACGCGTGCACGATGCGCTGTTGCAGTTCCTGGGGCGACAGGCCCTCGCCCAGCGCCTCGGTCATCAGGTGCATGAAGTCGAACAATCGCTGCCGATCCTGCGCGAGCTTTTGATTCTCCTCGACCACGTCGTTCACCTCGCGCCGGGCGCGCAGCAGCGGCACGATCGTCACCAGTACACCGGCGACAAGGCCAAGAAGCAGATAGAGCAGCATGAAGGACCTGCGGTTGCGGGGGACCGGTTCCTATTTCTGCTCCACCCGGTTGCGCAGAAATGCGAGCACATCCTGAAACTTCGAACGGTTGGATTCGGCGGCATTCACGAGGTTTTCGTGCGCCTCCAACACCAGTCGCGCGGTGTCGATATCGGTGCGCTTCTGGCAATCGAGCGGCGTCCCACGCTGGCCGAAGCTCAGCTCAAAATCTCCTGCATCCACCGTCAGCAAACGGTGGAGGCCGAGGTTGCGAATGAGCTCCAGGTT
>JBIJCX010000624.1:0-3121 GCA_044344465.1 Opitutaceae bacterium | reverse complement strand
ACCTGCGCAAGCCGCCGCCCGCCGGCGCCGCGTGGCGCGTGCGGGACGGCGTGCTGCATGGCAGTGAGCCGCGCGGCACGTGGCTGGTGAGCGAGCGCGACTACGGGGACTTCGTGCTGGAGTTCGAGTTCAAGCTCGGCGAACGCGGCAACAGCGGGTGCGCGCTGCGGGTGCCGATGGCGGGCGATCCGGCGTTCGAAGGTCTGGAGCTGCAGATGGCCGATCTGCGCTACAACCCGAAGGCGACCGAGGCCGAGCTCACCGGCGGGATCTACCGCGCGATCGCGCCGGCACGGCAGGTTTACAAGCCGACCGAGTGGAACCGCTACGAGATTACGCTGCAGGGGCCGCGGCTCAAGGTCGTACTCAACGGCGTGACGATCCAGGACGTGGCCCTCGACGAACAGGCGGGCGCCGTGAAGCGCCACGACGGCACGGTGGCGCCGCCGGTGAAGGACCGCCCGCGGCGGGGGCGGATCGGCTTTCAGGAACTGAGCCGCGGCGGCGACCACGCGTTGATCCGAGGAGCGCGCATCAAGGTGCTGGACTGAGCCGGTCCCCGGAGACGCGCCGCGGCGTATCACTCGCGGGCTTTCGACGGTTTGCCGTAATAGGGGAAACGGTCCCAGTCGTCGTCGGCGGGATCGGTGCGCGGGTCGCGGATGTCCTTCATCCCAACGCCGGTGGGCGTTTTCGAGATCGAGTGGGCGCGCTGACGGACACGTCTGCAAAGGAAGGCTCGTCCGAGTCCGCGCCTGGCTGGCGATCACGTTGACGCTGACCGCTGGATCCGGCGCCAATCGGGCCGGATCACCGGCAGCAAGTTTCTCACGGTAAACTTGCGCACCGGCCGCGAGCAGATCCCAACGAACCGGGCTATCTCGCGCCCATTCATTGGGCCGGTCTGATTCGCTCGAGTGCCTTCCGAGGTCGCATCAGCCACGCGCCGTCACGGAAGGTGGCGTCGGCGAACGTTGCGTCCGTCATCGCGAGCACCGGTGTCGCACCTGGCATTGTCCCCGTCAGGACGAAGTCGCGACGAACGTCTGTCGCCTCGTTTTCCCATCCGAGCCGATCCGGCCGGGCGAAATCAATCCCCATGGCACGGGCCGCGTTCGAGCCTGCGCTGCGCCCGCGTTTGTGGCGGCGATTCCGCTGCGCGGAGCGTTCCTTTTTTGCGGAGCGGTCTTGCTCTCTCTGGCGGCACCTCCCACCGGCGCGCCGCAGGCGGCCGCGGCCCGTTTGGTGCTCCTTGAAAGGAATCCCCCAAACGGTCCCCTCGCTCCGGCCGGCCCCCCCGCCCTTTGGCGAGAGAGCAATCCCGCTCCTCACAAAACAAAAAAGGAACTATCATGTCCTCCAAAAACGCTCAGACCGCATCGCAATCCAGGAACGCTGCCACCGGACCCAAGCTGCCGGTGCAGACCTTACGCCTCGGCCGGATCAAGGCCGCCGTGTGGGAAAACGAGTCCGACCAAAAGAAGTTCTACAACGTGACCTTCGCCCGGACCTACGTGGACGACGCCAGGAACTATCACGACACCGACAGCTTCGGTCGCGATGACCTGCCGTTGGTCGCGAAGCTCGCCGACCAGGCCCACACGTTCATCTTCGGCCGGCTCGCGGAGCTGAGAACCGAAGCGCAGGCTGAATGAAGCTCGCCTCGAACGGCGGCCGGTTCAACCGGCCGCCCTTTTTTGTCCTCGGGCGCCGGGAAGGCGGCATCCCGGAGGGCCGGCGACAGCTACATTCCCTCCACTCATGAGGGCGTGCCGGCATTGGATCAACTAAGCGTGCCGGGCAGAAAAGCGTTCGATGGCAGCTCGAACGGCGGGGTTGCGCCGCGGGCGCAGGGGTTGGAGAGCCATTTTGGTCAGGTGAGCGAACTCGGCAAAGATCGAACCGATCGACGCGCGAGGACCGGGGGACTGCCCAGTCGCGGGGGTGATGAAGGTCTTACTTCTACGCGGTTTCTCGATTATCGCACGGCCGCCAAGGTAGTGCTCCTGCGTCGCCTCCACCTTTCCGCCGCCGGCCTTCCCCTTCGCGCGGAGCACAAACGGCTCCGCGCTCAGCGGCCGACGGCGTGGCTGGCCGTGCCCTTCCGAGCAAACGCGCGGGCAAGCCCCGGCAACCGGACACAACGTCCGACCGGAGGCGCCACCCGAGCGTCGGCACAATGAATCAATTCATGTTCGACTTGGGCGACAGCAGGACGGAGCCAGGCTTCACCATGGCGTGTAGCGAACAACCGCAACAGCGGTTCGAAAATTTCGGGGCCAGCGCAGTCAGCGACACGGAACTCCTGGCCATGATTCTTCAGGGCAACGGGACCCGCCCGGAACAGGCGGTGAACATGGCGTCACGACTGATCGCCGAGGTCGGCTCCATCGCCGGGCTGATTTCATGGGCGCCATCGGACTACCGGAGAATGAAGGGCATTGGCCGAATCAAAGGGTTGCAGCTCGCGGCCATCGCGGAGATTGCCCGGCGGATGATGACGATCCCGCAGACGACGGCCCCGATGCTCAACCGCGCCGGATTAATCGCGACCCACTTGGCGCCGACCGTGGCGGGGCTTCAGATCGAAAAGTTCTGGGTGCTCTGCCTCAATCGCAAGAACCGGCTCCTTAAGCAGGTTGAAATCACTTCGGGGACGGCGACAGCGGCACTGGCCCACCCGCGCGAGGTTTTCCGCGCCGCCATTCGTGAGTCCGCGACCGCCATTGTGTGCGTGCATAATCATCCCAGCGGCGATCCTGCGCCCAGCGCGCCCGATGTGCACGTGACCCGCCAGCTCCGCGAGGCAGCGAAGGCCGTGGATATCGAACTCCTCGATCATGTGATTTTGGGCAGAACGGAATCCGATCCGCTCGGCCGTGGATACTATAGTTTTCGGGATGCCGGCATGCTTTGAGTGAGCCAAAGCCCGCGGACAGTCGCGGGCATTAGTGCTATCAGCTCTCACCGGATGCAACCGGGGGTGAAGAAGCCGCCCTGGTTTCCCATCGTGTCACACGCGGCAAGGTCGTGCTCGCTGCGTTCGCCTCCACCCCGGCCGGCGCGCAGGAGCCGCCGGCCTTTGCCTGCGTGTGTCATCCCGCTGGGAAATCGGGCGGAA
>JBIJCX010000623.1:0-3122 GCA_044344465.1 Opitutaceae bacterium | reverse complement strand
TACACCGGGCCGTCGGCGGCGCGGGCCGGCAGCGAGGTGGCGGCGGACAAGCCAAGGGCTAACAAGGTGAGAAGGAACGGGCGGAGTGCAGGGATCATGGCAGGGTTTGGGTTAAGTTCAGGCGGAGGCCAGTGTTCCGGACGGCGCCGCGGGAGTCAACGCACGGTCTGGCCAAGCATGGGGCAGTTTGAGGAAATGCCGGACTCGCCGGTGGTCGGGTTCGTTGCTTTTTTTGCGTGATTCTCACTAGGCTCCCGCCGTGCTGATTCGTCCCACTGTCTTTTTCGTCCTCGTTTCTGCGCTCTGGCTGGCCCTGGCCGGCTGCGGCACGCCCACGCCGCCGGAGATTAAGGCCGTGGGCAGCGCCACGGTGACGGTCGATGCGACCAACCGCCGGACATCGGCGCGCGTGGCTCTCGCCAACGAGGTGACCCTGGTGCTGCCCCCGGCGAATCCCGCCGGCTACGTGTGGCAGATTTCCGCCCACGACTCGCGTTTCCTGAAACAGCGGACCGAGATCACCGCCGACGCGGATCCGGAAAAGGGATCGACCGTGGCCTTCCTGGCGCTGCGCCTGGGCCTGACGCGGATCCGGTTCGTGCTCGTGAAGTCAGCCGGGCAGCGTGAAATCGATCCGGTCGATTTCCGGGAGGTCGAGCTCACGATTCAATAGGGGGTCGCCCACGGCGGGCGACCCGGCTCACACTGGCGCCCACGCCCCGACCCCGACCACTTCCTCCACCTCGGCCTCTTCATCGGGGAGCTCGTTCAAGGGCGCGAATCGCTCGGACGAAAATCCGAGTTCCTGTTCGCCCTGGTGAAACGGGTCAGGCGGGTTCTTCAGTTCCTCCAGCAACAGCCCAACCGTGGCCGTGTCGCCGCCCCGCACGATTTTTTCCCGGCCAAGGAAGACCTGGCGCACCGTGTAGATGTTGTCCTTCACCGGCAGCTGCTGGTAGAGCGCGCGGATCGTCGGAGAGAAGGTATCATTGATGCAGACGACTTTCTGGCCTTTGATCATGGTGTTGGGGTCGGACAAGCTAGCACAAGCGCCGGGAACGTCACGGCGAGAATTGCGGCGTCATTCGATGCGCCCTTCGTCGAATTCGATCAGGTCGGGCACGCTCTTGATGTCATCGGCGCGATCCACGCAGCCCATCGCGGTCAGCGCCTCCTTGATAAACTCGCGCCCCGCGGTCGACATGCCCATTTGCACGAAGCGCCGGTTCCAGGCCGCGGCCCGCACGTCGGCGGGAAGAAGCTGCTGCAACTTCGCCTCGATTTCCGCGTCGTCCGCCGCTGCGCGCACGATTTTTTCCACGTCGGACGGATTGATCCCGAGGTGCTGGCTGAGAAAGCGATCGCAGCCGCGCAGGTAGTTTTTCGCGTAGCTCGCCGGCAGGGCCCCGTGCTCCTTCACGTAACGGCACTTGGCGAGAAAGCGCGGCAGGTAAAGCAATCCGGTCGCCGCGTGCGGCAGATAGGGTGACGGCAGGCAGGTGAGCACTTCGCCCGTGGAGCCGGGAATGGGTTTGGAAGGCATACGCCCCGCCAGATTCGGGGAATTCGTCCGCCCGACAATCCCAACCTTTCACCTCCGCCAAGATCGCGGCTGCGGTCGCGGGCCCGCGGGCCGGCCGTCGAGTTGCGCGACCAACCAGTCGAGGCCGTCGAGGTTGTCGCGCAGGCGCGCCTCGGCGTCCTCGTCCGTGTGGTTGAGGATGCCCACCAGGCCACGCCAGCCGCTGTCGCGGATCAGGCGCAACAGCTGGAGATCCATTTCACCCTGGCCGAGCGGGAGGATTTTCCTCCCGCTCTTGTCGCCGTCGCGGATCATGCCATTCAGGTTCAACGCGAGCAGGTGCGGCCGCATCAGCGCCAGCAATTCCGGGAACCGGTCGAGGTGGGCGTGGCCGTGATGCAGATTGTACACGAGACCGACATTTTGCGCGCCGCCGCGGCGCAATCGGGCCAGGATCGCGAGCTGGTTCTCGGGCTCGCCGAACCAGCCGCCGTGGTTGTACAACGCCACCGGGCAGCCGGCCTTCGCCGCCGCCGCCGCGATGGGCTGCAGCCGCGCCACCTCCTGCTCGAGGCGGGCCTCGTGCTCCGCGGTCGACTTCACGGGCGCCCCGCTGCCGTTGACCCAGAGCTGCGGCCGGACGCCGTGCCGCTGGAAAAGCTCGAGCGTCATCTTCGCCTCGGCATTGAGCGTCATCGGAAACCACCACGCCGCCAGGGTCACGCCGTGCCGCTGCAGCGCCGTGAGTTCGGCATCGAACGTCGGGACGTGCTCGGCGCGGTAGTCGTAGGCGAAATGCGTGAAACCCAGTCGCTCGAGCATCGCCGCCCGCTCCTCCGGCCCGCGCTTCTTCGCATCGAAGGGCACGATGCACCAGGCAACCAAGTTGTCGCGGGCGAAGAGGTCGCCCGCCGGCTTCGGCCCCCCGGCGCCGAACAGCAACGCGGGCAGAAACGGCAGGATGCAGGCGAGCCGGGCGAGGGTGTGCTTCATGGTGGTGGCCGCGAGGCTACACCGGTCGGCGTGCCCCGGCCAATCCGTTAAATGATCGCGCGGCGGCGGGCGTGGTCGCCGCCTCGGAGCAAGGCGACCAGGTGGCCGACGACCCGATCGAAGGACCACGCTTTCGCTGCGCTCAAGCGCGGCTACCCGGCAGGAGCTACCGGGCAAAATCTACGCGGCAAGACCGCCCGGCGGTTTTGCCGTCACCAGATTCCGGGCACGAGGAACTTCCGGCTCCGGCGAAAATCGGCGTATTCAGGAAACTGACGCAGCAAGCCGCGCTCCTCGAGCCGGGCCTTGGCGATCAGAATGCCGGCCAGGGCCAGCCAAACCGGGGCCTTCCAGGCCAACGGACCCCAGATGACCGCGCCTGTCATCAGGATCAGCACGCCCGTGTACATCGGATGCCGGACCCACCGGTACGGACCGGCGGTCGCCAGTCTTGCGCCGACCTTCGGCTCCGGGCGCACGCGGAAATTTCCCCAGGGATTCGCGGTCAGCGTCCACGCGAGCCACGCCGTGCCGAGCAAACCGGCGGTCACCGCCAGCCCGCGGTTTCCCGCGGCCGGAGCCGGCCACAGCAGCAGCCCAATGGCCA
>JBIJCX010000622.1:0-3134 GCA_044344465.1 Opitutaceae bacterium | reverse complement strand
GCGATCTTTTTCCGAGGCCGCCGCGCTGATCCTGGCCTCCAGCGAGCCGGGGGTCAACCGGCGGGATCGGGACCTTTAGCGTCTTGGATTTGGAGCGGGCGGACGGAATCGAACCGACGAGACCTGCTTGGAAGGCAGGAGTTTTACCACTAAACTACGCCCGCGAGGCGCAGGCTGACAGCTTCGTCGTCTGCCCCTCACCGTCAAGCCCGCAGCGCAGCGTGGAACGACCTCGGGTCATATTAACTAACTGTCCGGCACGACCCAAGGAACGGACCGGGAGGTCCGTTCTCCGCCTGTCGCCCAAAAGCGAAAGACGTTTGGTGTTATTCCGCTGGCGCGAACGGTTCGGCTGGGAGGAAGCGCACCTCAATAAACCTTCCAAGGCCACTGCACACAGCCGTCAACGTCGCGAATCAGGGCGAAATCGACTTTCCCCTTCAACACAAACGGGAGCACCTCGACCTCGACCGGCAGCAGCGCCCGCGCCGCGTGCCAACTCTTGCCACTCACGTAAACGTCATCGACCAGCAACACCCGCCGCCACGCGCCGAGGTCCGGCACCGCCGACAACAGCTTCGGCTCCGCGTGCCGCGGCTCGTTCGCGTCGTCGCGATAGTTGAGCGCGATCACTTTCAGCCCGACCCCGAGCCGCTGCGCCACTAGGGCCGCCGGCACCACGCCCCCGCTCGCAATCCCCACGACCCCGTCGATGCCTGCCGGGAATTCCCACGCCGCCAGCCGGCGAGCGATGTCCTCAAATGCCAACGGCGTCATTTTCGCCCGGGGCAACCGGTTAACCGCGCTTCTTCGCCAGCAGCAGCTCGAGCGAGCGCTTCGGGTTGATCAGATTGATCCGGCCATCGGGACTGCGCTCCGCACCGCGTTGAATCAAGTCGGTCACCTCGGCGACCGTGAGCTTCGGCTCCAGCGCCAGCAGTTTCGCGGCGAGATTGGTCACGTTCGGCGCGGCCATCGACGTGCCGGAATACTTCATCCGGTCGCCGCCGGGCAGCGTGCTTTCCACTTCGAAGCCATTCGCATGCACGTCGACGTTCTGGCCGAAACTGGTGAACGAGGTCTCTTCGCCCGCCTGATCCACCGCGCCCACCGTGAGGATATTGGGCAGGTCGATCCCGGAGGGAACCAGCTCGGCAAACGCGGCATCGTTGTCGCTGTTGCCGGCGGCGGCCACGAACAGGATCTCGGGGGCGGCGCGCATCGCCTCGGTCAGCGCCACGCGCAGCAGCTCGAAATATTCGCGCGCCGTCTTCTTGCGCTCCTCCGGCGTCCCGCCCGCGCCATTGGCTTCAAACGCGCCCTCGATCTCGCGCGGCGACCCACCCCAGCTCATGTTGACGACCCTCACGCCATGCTGGCGGAAGTACTCCACGACCTTCCGGGCCGCCTCGGCATCGCGTTGCGACTGCTCGTGGGTCGGCACATCGGGGATCATGCGGTGATCGAAGGTGATCCGCGCCGCCAGCAGCCGCACCGCCGGATTGCCGGCGGCGGCGATGCCCGCGACGTGGGTGCCATGCGTGAAGCTCCCGAAGAAATTCAGGCTCTCGATAAACGGCTTCACCTCCTCAGGCTTCAGCCTGGCCATCTGTTGCTTGAGCTCCGCCCCTTCGGACGAGTCCACATTTGCCTGCACGTCGAGCAATCCCTTCGTGAGATTGCGCATCGCGGGATAGGATTTCTGCTGCTCCGCCGTCAGCGGCAGCAGGAGTTCCGGCACCGCCCGCGACTTCAGGTCGTAGGCGATGCCGTGCACATCATCAATGTAGCCGTTGCCATCGTCATCGCGACCGTTGGCCTGCTCCTTGGCGTTGGTCCAGCGCCGGGCCGGAAAAATGGCCATGTCGACGCCGCTGTCCCAGATGCCGACGATGACCGGCGTGATGGTGCGGTCGGGCGCGAGATCGGCGGACCGGGCGGCCCAGATGTCGGCCTTCGTCTTTTGGTTGGCCTTAACGTAATTGGTCAACGCCGCCACGCGCTCGGCCTTCAGCGGCAGATAATGCGCGATGTTCGTCCGCTGCGCGATCAAGGTGTGCGCGACATCGCCACTCACCGTGCCGGTCTTGTCGACGCCGGGCTGGATCTGGCTCGTGAGATTGCCGACGATCAACGCCTCCGTGACGATTTCCGCGCTGCCTTTGGTCTGCTTGATCACATCGCCCACGACCGCCCAGGGGAGCGCGGCGAGCTTGGCCGCATAAGTCCTGGCAAAGGCGGCGCGAAACAAACCCTCGTTGGCAAACTCGCCGCTCTGCCGTGTCGCCACGTAACTTTCCGCCATCAGCGCGGTGGTCAGCTTGGCCGCCGGTTTGTCTTCGATCGCCCGCATCGTGGCGATCCGCTCGAGGGCGGCCGCATGCCGTCCGGCATGCACGTCGAGGGCGAGCAAGGTGCCCAGGATTTCCTGCAAGGTGGCCTTGTCGGCAATGTCGTAGTCGTGGAGCAGTTTTTCGAGGTCCGTCTTCACCGCAGCCGCCAGCTGCTCGTAGGCGGCGTCACGGGTGATGACATCCGCCACCTTGTGGGTCAGGGGATAGTTGAAACGCGGGAGCTGATCCTGCGAGGTGATGCGGGGCTTTTCCGCCGCGGCGAGGCCGGACGCGAAGAGCACGGCGGCGGTGAACGGGAAGAGAAATTTCATGCTCCGGCGATAGCAGCGGCAGCAACAGGTGCAATCCAAGGATGAAGTCCAACGGCCGGGACAAAATCCAATCTTGCACCGACAAATGTGGCTGTCTCCTTCGACCCATGGCCGCTGAGTCCACCCCATCCGCCCCGGCGAAACGCCGGCTGGTAACAGCGGACACCCTGGCGGTGGCTCCTGTGGTCCTGGGGCAGCCGCTCGCGGAACCATGGCGGCGGCTTGCCGCCATGGCGCTGGATCTTGCGGCGGTGGGAACGCTTTCCCTCCTTTCCGGGCCGTGGCTCGGACTCGGCACCGGCGCGCTGCTCATCGTGCTCTTCGGCAATTCGCCGGACGCGCCGATCGCCCAGAAAACACTCCGAGGGCTGTGCCGTGGGCTCGGTGCCACGGTGATGCTGCTCGCCGCCCTCGCGTTGGGCCACGTTTCCCCGCTGCGCCCCGGCGGACTCCAACTCGATGGGCTCAC
>JBIJCX010000285.1:0-11160 GCA_044344465.1 Opitutaceae bacterium | reverse complement strand
GGTTTTGATGAGGGGGCCAAGATCTAGTTGCCGCACCGGCCTCGAGGCGAACGTGAGTTTCCAGTCGATAAACGCGACGGCTGCCTGGCAAATTTCCGGGAGGCGGCTTGTGTTTGCCCATCGCATTATTAAGATTCAGGAGATGCTTTTCAACCGGCCTTATATGCGCAACGATTACCCGCGGGAGCGGACCTCCGTGCTCACCTGGTTGATCTCCGGCTTCATCGCCAGTTTTGTGCTTCAGGTCGTTTTGGCATCACCGTGGTTCAGCGGCGGCCCGCAAATGGACCAATTGCTTGGGCTGACGATCCCCGGTTTGCAGGCGGGGCGAGTCTGGACGCTGCTCACGCATCCCTTGCTGCACCAGCGGCACTTCATTTTTCACCTCATCGTCAACCTGTTTGCGCTCTATTTTCTCGGGCGGGAGTTGTTGCCGATGCTCGGGCAACGCCGGTTCATCGGACTTCTGGCCGTCGCGACCGTGATCGGCGGGTTGGCCTGGACGGCGGTACATTGGCGGTTTGGCGGAGGTGACATGCATATCGGGGCCACCGCCCCCGTGCTCGCGCTGTTCATTCTCTTTGCCTGCTTTTTTCCCAACCAGGAGCTGAATTTCTTGTTGTTCTTCCTTTTTCCCGTGACGCTCAAGCCGAAGCATCTTGCCTACGGGCTCGCGGGCTTGGACGGCTTTGGCCTGCTTTTTTACGAGATTCACGATTCTACGCTCCCCTTCAACCTGGTCGCCGCCAATTCCGCCCACCTCGGCGGCATGGTCACTGGATTTCTTTACTACCGGTTTTTCCACGACACCGGCTGGTCTAGCGATGCGGACCGCGCCGCTGAAATCGAGCTTCCGCGCTGGATGAAACGTGTTAAGAAAGCGTCCGCGCCCAAACCGGCCCCGCCCGTTAGTAGCGGCAGCTCGCGCGAGGACCTGCGGGCCGAGGTCGACCGCATCCTCGACAAAATCAACAGTGATGGATTCGGTTCCCTGACCCCGCAGGAGAAACGGGTGCTCGACGATGCGAAAGATTTGCTCAGTCGACGGTGATTTTTCGCTTTACGCTGAATGTCGAGTCGTGGCCTGTTTCCGTTCCCTCCCACCGTGCCGAATTGCAGCACCCACAGGTATGATCGTGAAACATTTGCATTCGAATGGCATCTAAACCCACCATGATTCGCTTCCCAGGCATACTTCGACTCACCAGCGTAACCGCCGCTCTCCTCTTTGCGGTTGCCACCGGCTTTGCCGCTAATGACCGCAAGTCGTTTTCGACCACCACGACCCTGGCGAGTGAGGCGAGCACGTTGATCAAATTGCTGGAACAGGCTCATTACAATCATGATGCCGTCCGCAGCTCGGATTATGCCCAGGTCATTCCCGACTACATGGACGACCTGGATCAGCAACGCCTGTTCTTCCTCAACTCCGACAAGATCAAATTCGGAGAAGACTACGGCAAGAACGTCTATTATAACACGGCGTTTCTCGGGAACATCAACTCGGCCTATGAGATTTTTTATGTCTACCAAACCCGCGTCGAAAATCGAATCGCGTGGATTTTTGAAGAGCTGAAGAAGGATCTGGACCTAACCGCCAGCGAGACCTATCGCGCCGATCGTTCCAAGTCTGAGTGGCCTTCCAACCCGGCCGCGGCCGAGGAACTCTGGCGAAAACGGCTGAAATTCGAGCTGGTCGGCGAAATCCTCAACAAGAAGACCCCGGAGGAAGCCAAGTCGATTGTACACAAACGGTACGAGCGGATGCTCAAGAATGTGAGTGAGATTGAGGGCAATGATCTTGCCGAACTCTACCTCTCCGCGATCGCGCGGCTCTACGATCCTCATTCCACCTATTTCTCCGCCGCAACGTTTGAGGATTTCGGCATCCAGATGAAACTTCAGCTCGTCGGCATTGGCGCGTTGCTCGGCCTCGAGGAGGACACCTGCATCGTCAAAGAAATCGTGCCCGGTGGGCCCGCCGACGTCGGCCGCGAACTGAAGCCGAACGACAAGATCATCTCAGTCGCTCAAACGGGCAAGGAACCGGTCGAGATTCTCGGCCTGAAACTGCGCAAGATCGTTGACATGATCCGTGGTCAGAAAGGCACCCATGTTATTTTGTTTGTCCACCCGCCCCACCCCCCCGCCGCGCCGCCCCGACGGGAGGTAATCATCACCCGGGATGTCGTGAAGCTCAATTCCGCCCGCGCGCGCGCCGCGGTTTTCCAATTGCCCAGCACCGAGGGCAAGACCCAGCCCATCGGGGTGATCACTTTGCCCGCATTCTATGGTCCTGCTGACGACGGCGACACCGACGGCGAAAAAACCACCGCTTCGAAGGACGTTGCCCGGCTGATCGAGCAGCTGAAAAAAGAGGGCGTGCAGGGGCTCGTGCTCGATCTCCGGCGCAATGGCGGCGGTTATCTGAGCGAAGCCATCGAGCTCGCCGGACTCTTTATCCGCCAAGGCCCGGTGGTCCAGGTGAAGAATTACACCGGCGAGATCCAAGTCGACAGCGACACAAACCCCAATATCGCCTACGCCGGTCCCCTGGCCGTGCTGGTCGATCGCTTTAGCGCGTCGGCCTCGGAAATCGTGACCGGCGCACTGCAGAATTACGGCCGGGCAATTGTAATTGGCGACAGTTCGACCCACGGCAAGGGCTCGGTGCAGCAAGTCGTCGAAATGAAACAGCTTTCGCGTGCCCTCGCCCTGTCACCGCAGAAGACCGGAGCCGCCAAGTTCACCATTCAGAAATATTACCTGCCAAGCGGCGCGTCGACGCAGCTCAAGGGCGTGGTGCCGGACATCGTGCTGCCGTCCATCACCGACCATATTCCGAACATCGGCGAGGCTGACTTGCCCCACGCGCTGGTGTGGGACCAGATCAAGACGAGTTTCTTTGACGGCGAACCACTAGATCCGAAGGTCGTCTCACCCTTGCGGCAGGCGAGCTTGGAGCGGCAGGGAAAGCTCGAGGAGTTCTCGTACCTCAAACGCAACGTCGACTGGTTCAAGACCCGCCAGGAACAGAAGCTGATCTCCGTCAATCTTGAACAACGGAGGAAGCAAAAGACGGATGACGATGCGTTTCGCAAACAGATGAAAGCAGAAAAGGAGCGCATCGCGAAGGGCGACTTCCCGTTCAAGCCGTTCCATCTCGGACCTCCGCCCGTGCCCAGAATCAAGGCGCCAAAGAAGGATGCCGGAGATGACGACGAGGACTACGGCCCCGATCCGGGCGAGGACGAAACCTACGTCAAAGCTGACGTTCATTTACGCGAATCCCTCCGGGTGGTCAGCGATGCGATCAACTTGGGCGGCAATCGCGAGCATTGGGCCAGCAACCGTCCGCCGCTGACAGCCGCCACCTCCGGCGGTTGAGCCAGGGACAGCGCGGTTCCCTTCAGACTCGGGCGAGGATAAAGCGATCGCGACCCGCGAGGTCACGTCGGGATTCGACCTGTGGAAATCCAGCCGCCTCCGCTAATTCGATCAACCGCGCGTGCTGCGTGATTCCAGTTTCGAGGGCGAGCAGGCCGCCAGCCGCAAGATAGGGCGGAGCACATTCGATTATCTTGCCCAAGGCCGCGATCCCACCGTCCGCCGCAGATAACGCCAGTTCCGGTTCAAAGCCCCGAACCTCCAATGGCGCCTGGGCCGTTTCCTCGGCCGAGAGATAGGGCGGATTCGCGACGATGAGTTCGAATTTGCCGGCGGGGACAGTCGAGAACCAGTCCGACTGCAGGAAGGTTATCCGACCGGCCAACTCCGTCGTCTCGGCGTTTTCGCGCGCCAGGGCCAGGGCATCATTGCTGCAATCCGACGCCGTGAGCATCGCGGAGGGAAACGCCCGCGCCAGCGCCAGTGCAATTGCCCCACTGCCGGTGCCGAGGTCGAGCACACTGGCCGGTGGTGGCGAACAGGCGCCGACGACAAGTTCAATCAACTGCTCGGTCTCCGGACGTGGGATGAGCGCCCGTCGGTCCACTTTCAGTCGAAGCCCGTGGAACTCCATTTCTCCGATGATATACTGAACCGGCTCATGGTGACCCCTCCTCCGCACCAGCGGCCGAATCCTCTCGAGCTCCGTTTCCGCCAACGGGCGCTCGAACTGCAGGTACAGTTGCATGCGCTTGAGCCCGAGGGCGTGACCAATCAGCAACTCCGCATTAAACCGGGGCGACTCTATCCCTTTCCCGACGAAAAAGTCCGTCGTCTTCTTGATGATTTCCAGGACCGTGAGCATCTCAGTCCTCATCCGCAGACGCGCCCCGGGCCGGGGCAAAATCGTGACCCGTGAGGGCCGCGAGCTTTTCTTCGTAATCCGCCTTCTGCAGTGCCGTGACAATGGGACCGATATTGCCCTCCATCACATGGGGCAGACTGTAGAGCGTCAGCCCGATCCGGTGGTCCGTCAGCCGATTTTGCGGGAAATTATAGGTCCGGATGCGTTCGCTGCGATCACCGGAACCGATCTGGCTGCGGCGCGTCGCCGCGTACTTTGCCCGCTCGTCGTCTTCGCGCCGTTTCAGCAGCCGCGATCGCAGCACGGTCAGCGCCTTCGCCTTGTTCTTGAGTTGCGAGCGCTCGTCCGCGCACGTGACGATGAGGCCGGTGGGCCGGTGGCAGATCTGCACGGCAGAATCGGTCGTGTTCACCCCCTGCCCGCCCGGACCGCTTGCGCGAGTCACCGTGATCTCGAGATCCTGCGGATCGATCTGCACGTCGACCTCCTCGGCTTCCGGCAGGACTGCGACCGTCACCGTCGACGTGTGGATGCGCCCATTTGCCTCGGTGACTGGCACCCGTTGCACGCGATGCACGCCACTCTCGAATTTGAGCTGCTTGTAGACATCGGATCCAGTGATGAGGAAAATCACCTCCTTGAAGCCGCCGCGCTCGGACGTGCTGCTGCTAATCGGCTGGATTCTCCAGTCCCGCGAGTCGGCGTATTTCGAATACAACCGGAAAAGCTCCGCCGCAAACAAGCTCGCTTCGTCGCCACCGGTGCCGGCGCGAATTTCCATCACGGTGTTGCGCGAATCGGTGGGATCCGGCGGAATCATTGCCAAGAGGACGGCTTGCCCGAGTACCTGCCTCCGCCGTTCAAGCTCCGGCAGTTCGCCGGCCGCCAGTTCGCGCAATTCCGCATCCGATGCCGGATCTCGACCCATGGAAAGGGCCTCCTGAATTTCACGCAGAACGCGCTCGTGCGCCTGGTAGTCGGCGACCAACTGCACGATTTTCTGGTGCTCGCGTGTCACATCGGCCGCCCGCCGGGGATTCGCGTAGAACGATGGCTCCGCCATCTGCGCCCCAAGTTCGTCGAGGCGGCGCTGAAAGGGAGACAGATCGGGAAGTTCGTCCATGAATGCCGGAAGGTGAATCAGTGTGCGGATATTTGCGAATTGCGCGGGCCGCCCGTTGCGCTTCGTATGACGGCAATCCCTACGCGAGGCGGATTCGCCTAGCGTAATTGATTAGCAATGGCCACGACACTCTTCACTCAAAACACCATCGCGTGCATCTGGGATTTCGACAAGACGTTAATCCCGGAATACATGCAGGCGCCGCTTTTTCGGCGCTACGGGCTCGACGAAGCCGCGTTCTGGCAGGAGACGAACATGCTGGCCGAACACTACCGGAAGCGTGGCTACCACCTCTCCCCGGAAATTGCCTACTTGAACCATTTGTTGACGTACGTGCTCGCCGGACCGCTCGGTGGCTTGAACAACCGGATCCTGTTCGAGTGCGGAGCCGACATAAATTTCTACCCCGGTCTCCCGGAGTTCTTTGACCACGCCACGGCTTATGCCCGCGAAAAACCCGAGTATCTGAAGCACGATATTTCCGTGGAGCATTACATCGTGAGCACCGGGATTGCGCCGATGATCCGCGGCAGCGCGATTGCCCGACATGTCGAAGGCATCTGGGCCTGCGAGTTCGTGGAGAACCCGCTGCAGCCTGGCTTCCTGCGCCAGAAGGAACTGTCCATCGAAGCGACCGCCGAAATCGCACAAATCGGCATGGTCATCGACAACACCACCAAGACCCGTGCGATCTTCGAAATCAACAAGGGCACGAACAAGAACCCGGCGATCGACGTAAACTCGAAGATGGCGGCCGAGGATCGCCGCATTCCGATCCAAAACATGATCTACATCGCCGACGGACCGAGCGACGTGCCGAGTTTCTCCGTCGTCAAGAAAGGCGGCGGCCGGGCCTATGCCGTGTACAACCCGGCCAAACCGGCGGAGTTCGAGCAAAATGATCGACTGCTTCAGTCCGGACGAATCCATGGCTATGGGCCGGCGGATTATCGGACGGATTCGAGCACGGCGCAGTGGTTGCGCCTGCACCTGCACCAAATTTGCGATCGCATTGTCATCGATCGAGAAGCGGCCGTGGCCAGCAAGGCATCGAAGCCGCCGCGTCACCTTAACGCCACTCCGGAGGAAGAGGCCGCGAAGCGTATCTCCAAAACACCGCGGCAGTCGTCCTTCCTTGAGTGACCGCACAATCGACGTCGGTCGATTGGGTCGACACTTTCCAGTACCGAAAAACAAGAGCGCCGGCCTCAAGGCCGGCGCTCTTGTTGTTAAGTGAAAACCTGATCAGGGACGCCCCGCGGGGCTGACGTTGATCGAAGGATCGATCGGCGTCACCGGCGTGATGGGCACCACGGGAACAGTGGGCGTCGTGGGCGTCGTCGGCGGAGGGGTCGTGGGTGTCGTGGGCGCCACCGGTGCCGTAGGCGTGACCGGCACAGTCGGGACAATGGGCACGGTTGTCACGGGTACTACCGGTGCCGTGGGGGCCGTCACAACCGGGGCGGTAACCTGACCTGGGGCAATAGCCGCTCCTTGGCCCGCACCGGTCGCAGCATTACTTGAAATGGCACCGGCGTTGATATTGGAATTAGCCGCCGTGCTACCCGCGTTCGCGGCACCCTGCACGGTTCCCTGAGCCGCACCTTGAGCGGCAGAATTGGCGATGCCCTGACTCACGGTGTTCGCGGCCGCGCCGCCTGCGACTGCACCCGCGGTCGCTCCCGAGGCAGCTCCCGAGGCAGCTGCATTTGCTACGCTGGTCGCGATACCCTGAACGTTGCCGCCCGTAGTGCCAGAGGCAACCGCAGCCTGCGTGGCACCCGTGGCCGCTCCTGTGGCGGCACCTGTCGCCACCGATGCGGCAACTGCTCCGGCCGAGGCGCCCGCGGCTGTCGCCGCTTGGGTCGCTCCCTGCGCGGCACCCGAGGCCGCAGCAGACGCGGAACTAGATGCAGCGGCAGAAACTTGCGCGGCCGTACCGCCACTGGCGGCAACGCCTTGGGTCGCCCCCTGGGCCGCACCTTGCGCGGCTGCTTGGGCTACTCCTTGGGCGGCCGAAGCCGCCGCGACCGCTACCTGAGCTGCTGAGGCGCCCGAAGCCTGGGCGTTCTGGGTGGCTGCCTGCGTTGCGCCCTGAGCGGCGCCAGACGCGGCCGAAGTCGCAGACGCAGTGGCAACGGCCGCAACTTGGGCGGCCGAAGCACCCGTGGCGGCAACGGCCTGGGTAGCTCCCTGCGAGGCGCCTTGCGCGGCGCCCGAGGCGGCCGCAGTCTGAGTTCCAGCGGCGACGGCGGCAACTTGGGCTGCTGTAGCGCCTGTCGCGGCAACGGCTTGAGTTGCTCCTTGGGAGGCACCTTGCGCGGCGCCCGAAGCAGTTGCTTGGGCGGTTGAGGTGGCGACTGCCGCCACCTGAGCCGCCGTGGCGCCCGAAGCTTGGGCGGCCTGGGTTGCCGCTTGCGTGGCGCCAGAGGCGGCACCGGCGGCCGCCGATTGAGAGGCTGCTTGTGCGGCAGTCGCGGTCAGCGCCGTGACCTGCGCGGCCGAGACACCCGAAGCCACAGCGGCTGCGGTCGCTCCTTGGGTTGCGCCTTGGGCGGCACCCGAAGCGGCCGCGCTCGCGGATGAGGCGGCGACAGCTGCAATTTGCGCAGTCGAGGCGCCAGTGGCAGCAACGGCTTGGGTCGCTCCTTGGGAGGCACCGGAAGCGGCACCAGAGGCGGCCAAGGTCGCAGATGCGACGGCGACAGCGGCAACTTGGGCTGCCGTCGCACCGGTGGCTGCAACGGCTTGGGTCGCTCCTTGGGTCGCTCCTTGCGCGGCGCCAGAAGCGGTCGCCTGGGCGGTTGAGGTGGCGATGGCCGCCACTTGAGCCGCCGTGGCGCCCGAAGCTTGCGCGGCCACGGTCGCTGCTTGCGTGGCGCCCGAGGCGGCACCCGAGGCCGCCGACTGGGATGCCGATTGCGCGGCATTAGCGGTCAACGTCGCGACCTGCGCCGCTGTGGCACCCGCAGCGGTGGCAACTTGCGTTGCCGCCTGCGTCGCACCTTGAGTAGCACCCGTGGCCGCTGCGGTCGCAGCAGTCGTGGCAACGGCGGCAACTTGGGCCGCTGAAGCGCCGGTGGCCGCCACCGCTGTCGTTGCTGCCTGGGCAGCACCCGAAGCTGCGCCTGCGGCCGCCGAATTTGCCGTGGCGATGGCCGCCTGAGCGACTTGGGCAACGGTACCACCGCTGGAAGTAACTGCCGCCGTCGCACCTTGGGTCGCACCTTGCGCGGCCGCTTGGGCGCTGGATTGGGCGGTCGTCGTGGCGATCGCCGCCACTTGGGCGGCCGTGGCACCTGAAGCTTGCGCGGCCTGCGTGGCCGCCTGGGTTGCACCTGCCGCAGCGCCGGAGGCGGCGGCCGAGGCGGCAGCCTGCGAACTCGCGGCAGCGATCACCGCCACTTGCGCCGCTGTTGCACCGCCAGCTTGGGCGGCAACTGTGGCGGCTTGGGAGGCGCCTTGCGCTGATCCCGTCGCGACCGCCTGCGCAACCGTGCTGGCAGCTGTTTGGACGGCGGCGTTTGTTGCCGCAACAACCTGAGCTGCCGTCGCACCTGTACCAACGGTCGCCGTCACAACCGCCTGGGCAACACCCTGAGTCGCACCAGACGAGGCCGCAGACGCAACCGTCGAAGTGGCCTGCTGAACCGCCGTAGCGGTAGCCTGGGTTATCTGCGCAGCCGAGCCACCTGCGGCAACGGCCGCCGCTACCGCCGTCGTCGTGACCGCGGTAACCGTCGCTTGGGCTGAAGCTTGAGAAATTTGCTGGGTCACCGCTTGCGCCGCCTGGGATGCCGCGGCAGCGACCGTGGCCGGCGTGGCACCAGGTGCGGCGGCCGCTGCGGTGGTTGCCTGCTGAGCGGCGCCCTGCGCGGCACCTTGCGCGGCGGCGGCCGTGACGGTTTGCGCCATTTGGGTAACGGACTGCGTGCTGCCCCCGGTTGCCGTGGCGGCCGCTTGGACGGCGGCGGTCACAACCGCAGACGCTTGCGACGGAGCGGCGGCTGAGGCCGAGGCCGCAGCTGTGGCGACGGCGGCGGGAACCTGTTGGACGACGGTCGTCATTGTCGCACCGAGTTCGCCACCGGCCGTCGCGGCCGCAGCAGCACCGAAGTTTCCACCCGTATTTGCGGCCACGACCGCAACGGCCGCGACGGCGATGGTCGCAGCCGCATTCACCGCCGCGGTCGTTTCCGGGTTGCTGATGGCCAACGCGGTGGCATTGGTCGCGGTGCCATTGTTGACGTTCGAGATTGATACTCCGCCAGGAGCGAGGGTAATGGTCGCGCCTCCGAACGGCGTGATCGCCACGGTGCCGGTTCCGGTAACGATCGTGTAATTTACACCCTGAACGTTGACCGAATAAACAGTGCCGCGGGCGGCAGCGACACCCTTGGGTGTGCGCACGCCATACTTGTGGGTGTTTCGTTTGGCGGGATCGAGTTGCGAAACAATGCTGCCGGAGCGCAAATCGAGTTCCGCCAAATCTGCCGCGAGCTTCGAGACGACCACTTTGCTTTTCTCCTTAATCGTCGCGACCGCGCCCACGTAGGCTTGAACGTACAATTCAACACCGGCGCCGGTGGTGATCTCGTCATTGAGGGAAACGGCCATGCCCTCCGTGGCGGGAACCGGGGCAGCGCCCTGACGGGTCACGGTGGCTTCGCCCGTACCAACCAATTTGACGATCTTGGAGTCTTGAGCGAGGGCACTCGCCGCAAAAAGGGATGCGCCGAGCGCTGAAATCGAAACAACAAGCAGTCGTTTTAAGGAGGTCATGTTAGATTAAATCGTGGTACTGCGAAATTAAGCTCCGGTCGATATATACCTCCGGAGTGAGCGGGAATTCCTAGAGGATCATCGCTACTGGCAATCGATTGCAACAAAAATTTCGTGGGCTTTTTTCTTGGATTCCCGGACTGTGCGGCGGCAGCTGGAACTCACGTCTTGGGTTTAGAGGTAAAATGATGAATTTGATCTTCCGACCAGGAGGCCTCACTTTTCCTTCATTACGTATTCACCGCCCCAGTTGTCCGGGGGTGGCTCGATCTGCCAGTGGGCCGTGATTTCCTGATACACGAGCGACGGGTTTGAGCTCACGCCAGGCGTTTTGCCCGGAACATTCGGTTCCAGTTCGGCGCTCTGCCGAAACTTCGCCAGCGCCCCGTCCCAGTCGCGCGCATAGTAACAGTCCATCCCCTGGGTGAAAACGGCGACACATTCCAGGGTGGCTGCCGTGACAGATTCCTTGAGCCCCGTGATCTCATAAATCGGAACGGCCTGGGTCCGACCCTTGACGACGATCTTGCCCAGCGGCCGGAAGACCAACCGATCTCCACCGTGTTTTTCGCACGCGAGTCTGGTCGCCTCCGCGCACATGGAATAAACCCCCCAGCTTTTCGCCCCCGATTCCATGCGCGCCGCGAGATTCACATTGTCGCCCATCATCGTATAGTTGAAGCGGGTGCGGCTGCCCATGTTGCCGATGGTGCAACGCCCGGTGTTAAGTCCGATGCGCGATTGCATGCGCCAGACTATTTGCGGCCATTTGTCGCCTTCGTTCTGCCATTTCTCCCGCAGGACGCCGAGTTGTTGCTGCACCCGCTGCGAGGCCACGCAGGCCCGGAAGGCGTGATCGGGCAGTGCGAGCGGTGCCCCAAACATCGCCACCACGGCATCTCCGATGTACTTGTCGAGCGTGCCGCCCTCCTCCTGCACAATGTCGGTGCAGACGGTGAGGTATTCATTCATCAACTCCACCAGCCGATCCGGCGGCAGCTTT
>JBIJCX010000621.1:0-3141 GCA_044344465.1 Opitutaceae bacterium | reverse complement strand
TGGTCATTCTCATGGGTGCTCGCCCTGTTCGTAGTTCCGGCTTCAGCCGGTCTCGGCTCTAGCCGCCTAAAGGCGGAACTACGAACAAGGCCGTCCAGAAAGTCGGATGCGCCCTTTCCAAACCCTCCAATCCCTTGGCCCACGGAACACACGGAATACACGGAAGAAGTTTGGGTTTCTGTGTGTTCCGTGTGTTCCGTGGGCAAAGATCCCTCTGTTCCTTCGGTTGCGGCTGGGCCGCGCTGGACTTCGGAGGGCGGCGCTTCGTCCTGCTCCTTATACGGATCTTTTTTGCCACAAAGAGGCACAAAAATGCCTGAGCGTGCGTTTGATGATCTCCCGAGCGCCTATAGGCGCTGGCACCTCTCGCTCGCGGCCACACCTGCCCCAAGCAGGGGATACTCTTCTCCTCGTTGCCGGACCGATCTTGGCGGCGGCTATAGCCGCCACGCAGAGGCTGGCACACTCTCTGGCGCTTTTTGCGCCTTTTTGTGGCCATCCGGCTTGGGCATGGTGGCTTCGAGCGTGCGGTCTCTTCTTCCCGTGTGTTGTGCGATTGGCGGCTTAGGGATCTGGGGCTGGATCCTTTTGCTGGCGCTGTTGGTGGCACCCGGTGACGCTGCCGCCGCGGAGTTGGAACCGCCACTGGCGCAGCTGTCGGCCCGCATTGCCCAGCGGACGGTGCTCTCCCAGGCGGAAAAGACCTGGCTCGCCGCCGGCCCCACGGTCCGTTTTCGCAGCACCGAGATTCCGCCTTACTGCTTCAACGCCGAGAACCCCGAGGGCTTGGCCATCGATTACGCCCGCGTGATCTGCCAGGCCTTTGGCATCAAATACGAGTTCGTGCCGTACCCCGGCATCGCGTTCACCGAAATCCTGGCGACCATCGGTTCCCGCGCGGGGCCGGATGTGGTGCTGAGCGCCCGCCGCAACCCGGCCCGGGAGGTTCAGGCCATGTTTTCGCGGCCCTACTTGTTTTCACCGTGGGTCATCCTTACCCGCACCGACACCCCGGATTACTTCGGCAGCCAGGAGGACCTTCGGGGGAAACGCGTCATTCTCGAAAACGGTTACCTGATCGGTGAAAAGCTGCGCGCCGACGTGCCCGGTATCCAGTTCGTCCCAGTCACCACCACGACCGAGGCGCTCGAGGCCCTCGCCACCGGCAAGGGCGATGCGTTTGTCGGCAGCCTCTCGCAGGCCACCTACCTGATTGCGCAACAGGGCCTGACGAACATCAAGGTCGCCGCCCCAACGTCGTACCCGACCCAGGGCGAGGCGATGATGGTGCGCAAGGACTGGCCCGAACTGGTCTCCCTCATCAACAAGGCGTTGCGCGCGCTGACGGTCGAGGAAAAGCAGCAGCTCCGCAACCGCTGGTTGTCCATTCGCTTTGAATACGGCATCTCGCGCACCTTTGCGTTGGGCGTTTCTGCCGCGGTCCTGGCCCTGCTCGCGTTTCTGGCCGTGCTCTGGTGGTGGAATCGCCGCCTGCAAAGGGAAGTGGCGGCCCGCCGCCAGACGGAGCAGGCGCTGCGGGAAAGCGAAGGAAGGTTCCGCACTATGTTTGAGCAGAACCACGCGGCCATGCTGGTGCTCGATCCCACGGACGGGACCATCGTGGACGCGAATGCCGCAGCGGTCGCCTTCTACGGCTGGTCTCGCGAGGAACTCCTGCGCCGGAAGATCACCGAGATCAATACGCTCTCCCCCGAGGAGATTGCGACCGAGCTGCGGGTCGCGCGGGAGGGCCAGCGGAATTACTTCCAATTCCGCCACCGCCGGGCCGACGGCTCGGTCCGGGACGTCGAGGTGTTCACCGGTCCCGTGACGATCGATGGCCGACCTCTGCTCCATTCGATCATTCACGACATTACCGAGCGCAAGGAGGCCGAAGAGGCGCTGCACGAGAGCAATGAAAAGTTCAGGGCCTTCTTCGAGCGTGGGAATGTCGGCATGTCCATGACCCAGATTTCTGGTCCGGCCCTGTGCAACCAGGCGCTGTGCGACATGTTGGGACTTACGATCGCCGAACTCCAGCACGTGACCTGGCAAGCGGTCACGCATCCGGAGGACATGGAGGCAACCCGTCGGCAGATTGAGCTGCTGGTGACCCGAAAACAGACGGCAGTCCGCTTTACCAAGCGGTACCTCCACAAGAACGGTTCGGTGGTGTGGGCGGATCTCAGCTCGATCTTGCGCCGGGATGCGGCGGGCCAGCCGCTCCATATGATGTCGACGATCGTCGACATCACGGAGCGCGTGCAGGCGGAAGAGGCGCTGAAGGCGTCGCTGCGGGAGAAGGATGCTCTCTTGAAAGAGGTACATCACCGGGTGAAGAACAACCTCCAGATCATCACCAGCCTGCTCCGGCTCGAGAGCGGGCGCGGCGGGCAGCTCGACACCCGGTCCGTGCTCACCGAAATGCAAGGCCGCGTCCGCTCCATGGCGCTGTTGCATGAATCGCTGTATCGCTCCGGCACGTTTGCGGCGGTGGACCTGGGATCCTATCTGCGGCAACTCAGCAGCCAGATCTTCCGGGCCCTGGTCATCCGGCCGGGCGCCATTCAATTCCACGTGGAGCTGGCCACCATCCCGGTCGAAATGGATCAAGCGCTGCCCTGCGGCCTCATCGTCAATGAGTTGATCTCAAACGCCCTTAAGCATGGCTTCCCCGGCAGTCGCACCGGGGAGGTTAGGATTGAACTGCATCGGGTTGAGGGCGGGGCGGCCGTTTGCCTGCGGGTAACTGACAACGGCGTGGGGTTGCCGGCGGACTTCAATCTGAACCAGTTGCAGTCGCTCGGCCTGCAACTGGTCTCGGATTTGGTCACGCAGCTCAATGGCACGCTGGCGATCGGGCCGGGGCCGGGAGCGGTTTTCTCCGTGACATTCACGCCGAGTCACACGGAGGCGAAGGGAAGCGCATGAACACGCGGCGCTCCGAATTTCCGGTGCCGACGAAGCGGCACCCTCCGAGACGAAGCGGGTTCCGCAATGCTATCTCCGCCTATGCTGTTTTCTTGCGTGCATCCGTATCCAGGAGATTTTCAAACCCTCCAATCCCTTGGCCCACGGAACATACGGAATACACGGAAACGGGCGGATTTTCACGCGGAGGGGCGGAGAGCAATGCGAATT
>JBIJCX010000364.1:0-8292 GCA_044344465.1 Opitutaceae bacterium | reverse complement strand
CTGCCACCGCTGCAGCGACCCCCGCGGTGACGACGATTTCGAGCCGGAAAGTGCTACCCAAGGCGGAGGTACTGGCAACGCTGACGTCGCCGCCCATCAACCGGGCGAACTGACGGCTGATCGCCAGACCCAAGCCCGATCCGTGACCCTCGTGACGGCCAGACGAAGTTTGTTCGAAGAATTCAAACAACCGGGCCATTTCCTCCGGCGAAATGCCTATGCCACTGTCCGCGATCTCGATCACCAACCGCAGGCCCATGGCTCCTTCCGGATCGGCCCAGGTGCGCAATCGGACAAAGCCAGCTTCGGTGAACTTCACGGCATTGCCGATCAGATTGATCAGGATCTGCCGCAGTTTCTTTTCATCGGCGACGATGTACCGAGGGATTTGCTCAAGTCCGACGGTATTGAGGGTCAGTTGCTTGGCGTCTGCCCTAGATCGAAACATAATCTCTATGTCGCGCAGCACGGCCGGTAGGTCGAAGGTGACTTGAGTTAGGGAATGCGATCCGGCCTCGATCTTGGATATTTCCAGGACATCGTTGAGCAGGGAGAGCAGGTGCTCCCCGCTGCGGTTGATAGCCTCCACGCGCTGTCGTTGCCCGGCCGTGAGGAGGGAATCGGCCTGCAGCAACTGAGAGTAGCCGATGATGGCGGTGAGCGGGGTGCGGATCTCGTGACTCATTTTGGCCAGAAATCGTCCTTTGGCGACGGTTGCCGCCTCCGCCTGGACCGCCATCTCCTTGGCGCGGGTCAAAGCTTCTTCCAACTGGCAATTGAGTTCCTGCAGCAACAGCCCTGTCTGTTTTTCTCGGGAGATGTCCAGCACCGCGGACTGGTAGCCGATCAATTCGCCGACCCCACTACGCACGACGGTTGCCATGCCGAACGCCTCGAAGAGCGAGCCGTCCGCCCTTTTCGCTCGATATTCACCTTCCCATTGCCCTGTCTTTTTGAGGGCCGTGATAATGGCCGCAGCCTCGTCCGAATTCGCGAGGAATTGCATGATAGACTTGCCGATCACCTCAGCTTTGCCCGGATAACCCCAGAGTTTAACGAAAGCTTCGTTGGCTTCGGTCAATATGCCATCAAGGTCGGCGATGCTGGTGGCGGCCAGTGAAGCATCGAAAACGAGATTCTTGATCTGCAATGCCGACTCGGCCAACTTGCGCTCGGCAATCTCTCGCGAGAGATTTTCGGTGCGTTCGATTACCCGCTGTTCCAGCTGGATGTTGATCTGGCGCAGTTCGTTGTCGGTCCGCTTGCGCTCAGCGGCGACACTTTCCATCAGGACCACGGCGCGGGCATCAGCGTCGATTTTGTCGAGCGCGAACGAAATGGCCAATGCCACTTCCTCCATCAACGGAATCTCGCCCTCTTGGAAAAAATGCGGCTCCGCGTTACACAGGCTGATCGCGCCCCACAACTCCCCTCGAAAACGCAAAGGAAACGAGCCGCAGGACTGAAATCCGAAGCGGGCGGGCTTTTGGTCGATGGGATAGGGACAGAACGCGTTCCGGCACTCGTTGCAGCAGGACGGCCGGCCTTCGCGAACGGCCTTGCCCGGGTTCGCCTGCCCTTCCGGTCTGCCATCGGCCCAGAAGTCAGCGGCGGCCAGAAAATTCGCGCCGTCGCCAAAGCTGGCCACGGGTGTGATGCGCGTGGTGGCGGGATCATGCCAGCCGATCCAAGCGATATCAACCTTCCCCCGCTCCACCACCAGACGGCAGGCCGCGGCAAACAATTCCTCGCGAGACCGGCAGTGCAGCACCGTGTTGTTCACCTGGCCGAGCACATCCAAAAATCGGTTCAGCCGGTTGATCTCCCGATCGGCACCGTACTTGTGGTGGGCGATCTCGATCGCCGACTTGAGATCGGAGTCCTTGAAGGGTTTGATGAGGTAGCTGTATGGGGAGACGAGCTTGGCGCGCGCCAGGGTTTCATCGTCAGAATGGGCCGTGAGAAAAATCACCGGGCTGGAGCAGCAGCGGTAGATCTCGGCGCCGGCTGTGATGCCGTCCATGGAGCCCTGCAGGCGGATGTCCATCAGCACCACATCGGGGCGGAGTTGCATCGTCAGGTTGATGGCCGTTTGGCCGGTCGTGGCGTGCCCCACCAGTTCATACCCCATGCGGGTTATCCGCTCCTCGATGTCCATCGCCACAATCGCTTCGTCTTCTACCATCAAAACGCGGATTGCTTTCATTTTGTGCTTTGCGGTTGGGTCATTTCCAGGGGAAAGACCACTTGGAAGGCGGCCCCACCGGTCGCCAATTTTTCAAACGAACACTTGCCGCCTAGCTGCCGGGCCAGATTGACGATCAAGCGCAGGCCCAGCGTGGACGCCCGGACCAGATCGAAGTCCTCCGGCAGACCCGTGCCGTTGTCGCTTACGCGGAGCAGCACCAAGCCCTCCGCCGTCTCGCGCAACTCCACGAGCACCAGCCCCGCCCGGTCGCCGGGAAACGCGTGCTTCAGGGCGTTGGATACCAGCTCGTTGATGATCATCCCGCAGGGGACCGACTGACCCATGGACAGGCTGAAGCAGCCAATCTGGCGCTCCAGCTGCACCCGACCCGACGTCAGAATGTAGGTGCCCGTGAGATACGCGCATAATTCCTTCGCATAGCCGGCAAAGTCGACCCGGGAATAATTGCCCGAGCGGTACAGTGCCTCATGCAGCAGCGCCATCGAGGAAATGCGGCTCTCGACATCTTTCAGCGCCCTCGTGGCCTCGGGGTCCTGAATAGTCCGCGCCTGCAGGTTGAGCAGGCTGGCCACAATCTGCAGGTTGTTCTTCACCCGGTGGTGGATTTCCAGGAGCATCGCCGTCTTCTCTTTCACCGCAATTTTCAGTGCTTCCGTCGCCTGCTTGCGCTCCGTGATGTCGGTGTGGGTTCCGCGCATGAGGACGGGACGCCTGTTGTTCGTCCATGTGTCCACCATGCCGCGATCGAGTACCCAGACCCAATGGCCATCCCGGTGCTTCATCCGTATCTCGCACTCATAGTAGTCGAAGTCGCCCCGGAAATGCCTCTGCAGAAGCTCATCGCTGACCTTTAGATCGTCTGGATGGCTGAATTTCAGCCAGGTTTCTATCGAGGTGGGGGAAATCTCCACCAGCGTGTAGCCAATGATTTCAGCCCAGCGACTGTTGAAGACGGTTTCTCCCGTCTGCACATTCCATTCCCATGTACCGACATTGGCCCCTTTGATGATGCCGGTCAGGCGCTCGCGCTCCTCCTGCAGAGAGTCCTCCGCCCGCCGGCGCTCGACGACCTCCACTCTTAATCGCTCTGTGGCCTGGACCAGTTCCTTGGTCTGAATTTCCGCCTCGGGCGGCGACTTGGCCTTCCGCAGGGCAGAAGCATGGCGGCGGAGTTGCGCGATTTGTCTCTCCAGCATGGCATCTCCGCTGTCCCGGGCACCGGGTTGGCCGGGTTGGCCGGGCCCCTCACCGCCGGCCAGATGGTCCGCCAGATCCGCCCGGTAGGCTGATTCCATCGCGCGCACCTTGGCCGCAGCACCCCAGCAGTCGTAACAGACATAGGCGCGAAGCCAGTAATCATGCGCAAAACGCTCGTTCCCGCGTTCTTGCCAGAAGCCGGATGCCCGCTCATTTGCCATCCCTTCCCACTGGGCGAAATTGCCGTCTTGGGCACTCCTCACCGCTTGGTCGTAGAGGTGCATGGCGTCGGCCGGGCGGCCGTCGATCCGGGCCAGTTCCGCCATCGCCAGCCGGTATTTGGGTTCGAAATTCTCCGGACTGTGGTCCGCCCAGATACGCAGCCGACCAAGAATCCGCCCGAGTTCCGACCGCCATTGGGTCTGTCGTGTGACATCCACCTTCCCATAGAGAGCGCAGAGAACCATGAGCCGCACGAAGACATGCTCGGGCCACAGCAGAAGCCCCTGAGTTCCCACGGTGTAAAGAAGCGACTCGGCGGCGTCCGATTGCCGCAGCGCGTGGTCGTGATCACCGTGCACCAGCAGGGCGGTAGTCTTGAGAATATTATAAATGCAGGCGACTTGGATATTGTGATGCTCCGCGACCGACCGCAGATAATCCTCCTCGAACCCTTCAGCGGGCCTGCTCACTGCCGAACTTTCCCCGGTTAGAGTGCCGAAGACCTGCAACCCGCCCTTGAGCAAATCGATGGCCCAATGATTGAGGCGGGTGTGGCTGAATTCCAGGGACCGACGCGTTTCATCGATCAGGTCCGGCAGCGGCGTGCCCTGGAAGAAACGGCAATACATGTTGTGGCCGAAGGCGTAGGCGGCGTATTGCAGGTTTCCGGAGCGCAACCCGATGTCACAAGCCTGGGTATAATCCTGGCTAGCGGCGGCCATGGGCGCGAACCAGTGGCGCAACGAACTGCCGGCCATCAGGTGAAAAATGCTCCGGTCAGTGGGCTGATGGAACATTTCCGTCATCAGCCGGGTGGCGAGCTCGCCGAATTCCCGGGCGGTGACGTAATCGTTGGCCACCCAGATCAGCAACCCCGCGAACGCCGTGTGGCTGTAGCCCACTTGCGGCACGGGACCGTATTGCAGTGTCAGATCCACGACCTTCGGGACAATCACGCTCCACAGCCGCTGCTGCCACCGATAACAGGGCGGCCCCATCGCGATCAGGACCCTCACCTTCATCAGCGTGGGCGGGTCGGTCATTAGGGGCGCCTGGCACAGGGCGTCCACCGATCGGCCGTTCCGGTGCTGGCGCACGAGCTCGATTTCGACGTCGCGCGCGGCTTCGTAATCAGAATCAGGCAGGATCGTCCCCAATCCCGCCAGCGCCTGGCGGCCGGCGGCGATCGCCTCCGAATACCGGGCCAGCATCGTGTACTGCACTATGAGGATGAGCAGCGCGGACGCTTGTTCCAGCGGATTCCGGGACTGGGCCACCGCTTCGCGAGCGCACCGCTCGGCCTGGGCAGGATCGCCTTCGAGGAATTCGCTCTGTGCCCACGCGGTGAAAAATTCGCGGGTTAGATCGTGATGCCGGCTCCAGCACATCCGGGCGAATTCCGCCTGAGCAAAAGGAACGCGGGCCGCGCGGTGAAAATGCAGGGCGGCGCGGTGGGCGGTGGCGAAGAGGGCCCGGTCAGCCGCCGCGACGTTCAGTGCCACCAATTGCACCTGTTCCGCCTCCTCCCGCAGCAGGGCGCAGCCCGCGTTCAGGTGGTCGGCCACTTCCTGCACCCGCTCCGCGAGCTGTTCGGGCGTAAGGTGCAACAACAATCGCCGGCCGATCTTGAGCCGCGTGGCCGCCAGCTGGTCTGGTGCGATCAAGGCATGGGCGGCCTGTTGCACGCAGTCGTGCTGGAAGATGAAAAGGCCGGGTGCATCGGCTCCTTCCGCCGGGGGCCCGGTGGATTCGCTGACCAGGGGCAGAATCAATTTCTCCTCCAGCGCGCTGCGCAACAGGACCAGGCACTCTGCCGGTGACTTCTCGACCAGTGCCGCCAGCGTCGCCATCTCGAAGCGGTAGCCGAGGCAGCTGGCGAGACCGAGAAGTCTCTGGCACGGCGGAGGCAGGTCGCGGAGCCTCCGGGCAAACAGCTGCACGACATTGTCACCAGCCCCATTCGCCGGCGGCGTGCCGTTCCAGCGCCAGAGCTCGTTCGGCGAATCGAAATTCAGGGCACGGCTGGCATGCAGGTCTTTGAGGAAGACCCACACGAAAAACGGATTCCCCCGGGTCACACCGTGAATAAACGCGGTCAGGCCCGCGAGGTCAGCCACCGCCGGTAACAGCGTGTCGGCCAGCAGCGACTGCAACTCGGGCGCGGTAAGATCGTTCACCGGCAACACGCGGACCGGCACGGCGTGGCGGTGCAGATCTGCGATCGTGCCGCTGAGTGGGTGGGCAGAGTCCACCTCGTTGGCGCGGTAGGCGACGATCACGAGCAGATACCGCAGGGTGAGATTGACCTGCAGGTGTGCGAGCACTGCGAGGGAGGCCGGGTCGGCCCACTGCCAGTCGTCCAAAAACAGGACGACCGGGTGGTCGGCTTGGCAGACGACCCCAAGGAAGCTCCGCAGCACCGACCCAAACCGGTGGATCGCCTCAAGCGGGCTGATGTCGGGCACGGCGGGTTGCACGCCCAAGAGCAACTCCAATTCCGGCACCAAGTTTGTCACCAGCCCGCTCAGCTGGCCCGTCGCTTCGAGAAAATTGGCCCTCCAGACGGCGCGCTCCACCGGTTTGGCCGCCAGCAACTCGCGGCCAAGTTGGCTCAACGCGCCCCGGATGGCCGTCAGGGGAAGGTCACGCTGAAACTGGTTGAATTTGCCGGCGAGGAAAAAGCCGTTCTGGTGCTTTATCGGCGCGCGCAAGGTTTCCACCAAGGAGGTTTTTCCAACGCCTGCGAGCCCCGGGACCAGCAGCACAAGTCCTTGCCCAGCGCTGATCTCCGAGTAGGCGCCCGACAGCACTTTTAACTCTTGGTCGCGCCCATAAAGCTTGAACGGAATGGAAAGTTGAACCGGGGCAGAGAACTTTGATTGCCCCCCGACGGTGGGTGCGACGGATGGCTTCATTCGCAAAGAGTCACTCCTCAAACCGCCACACCTAGCGCCACCGAAAGTCCGGGAAATCCGTTTGGTGGCTGGGGAAACTTCAAAGTAAAAGAACAATCATGCGGCCGGTCCCGCCAGAGCCAATTCCGCCGCCCACACAATTGATATTACATCAGTCGACTCAAAAATCTTCAGCCCACAATCACAATAGCTACGCACTTCTTGCTCATTCATGCGCCGATTCCGGGCTCGTTTCTACCAATACGTGTGCGGACTCTTGTTCCAAAACGCCAAACTGTAATCGATTTCGTCCGCCGTCGAACCCACCAAGGCATCGTTCTGTTCGGCTTGGCCACCGGGGCCCTTTGAGATTGCACTTACATGCCCCGCGATGAAACTCGATCCTCATCATGAATTCGCCTGCAAGTATCATCTTGGTCGAAGACTACGATGAACTTCGCGAAACCATGGCCGACTACCTGCGGCTCGCAGGCTTCGTCGTCACGGCGGTCGGGAACGGACTGGAGTTTTACGAGAAGATCGCCCGACAGGTTTACGCCGTCGCCTTGATCGACCTTGGCCTGCCCGATCAGAATGGCGAAATTTTGGTGGAGTACGTGCGCCGCAATACGACCAGCGCCATCATCGTCGTCAGCGGCGAGAAATCGCGCGATTCTCGGGTGAAATGTTTCAATATTGGGGCAGATCTGTTTCTGGGGAAACCGTTCGACTACGGTGAACTCACTGCAGCCGTCGCCAGCCTGGCCAATCGCATGATGGTGTCAGACTCGGAACCCACCACGCCTCCAGTCCGGGCGGACTCGTCAGACATGGGCGTTTGGCAGCTCCTGAAGAAATCGCGCAAACTGCTGGTGCCGGATGGAGCCGTGATTGAACTCACCGCGGGTGAATATGATTTGCTGTGTTGCTTGTCCGAAGGCCCGCATACCGTCAGCCGGGACGTATTGCAGGCCACGCTGCGGCAAGGCGGGAGTGCCGGGACTGTCCGTGCGCTTGAATCCCTCGTTCGCCGCACGCGTAAGAAGATCGCGGGCCACACCCGCCATCGGGTCCCCATCCTGAGCAACTACGGCATGGGCTACGCCTTCGCGGCAAAGCTCATCGTCATCCCGTAAGCGGACCGAAGCGCGCACCGCCAGGCTGCCCGAGCCTGAAAATGACGGAATGTGCCGGAATGTGCGGGTATGTCTGATCGCGGCAGATGTGCTACGCTGCGGCCCATGATCGAGTCCGCTGTTTCGATTTGCCGCGCCAGCCAGACAGTTTCCCCTTGCCTGCGTCGGGGCAATTTGCAGGCGGCGACGTCTTGAAAGCACTTGTGCTCCAAAATCGAAACAAACGGCAGGGTTCGTATAGTCGTCCAACCCCGAAACGATTCGGTATCTATTTTACTCGGAATGTTTTCGCAGTTCGCCCGTCAGCGGCATCGATCGTCGGGCTGCTCATGGCGTTGTCGTTCATTCTGGGAGCGCCGCGCGCGATAGCTCAAGTCACCGTCTACACCGACAAGACGGCATTTCTCGCGGCAGCACAGGTGGTAGGTTCCCTTGCGTTTAACGACAATCTAAACTCTGGCTCGTTGTCAGGTTCGACGGCGACCATGTTTCTATCGAGAGGGACTTTCACCCTCTGAGCCGCCAGACTTGCTCTGGCGCACCGCATCTCAGTTTCTGGCAACTGGTGTCAGTGGTGGGGGGGGGGGGGGGGGCGGGGCCGCCCCGCAAACCCAACAACGGGGGGGGCACAAAG
>JBIJCX010000642.1:0-2877 GCA_044344465.1 Opitutaceae bacterium | reverse complement strand
GGGGGCCCCGGGGCCGCCCCCCCCCACCCACGGGGATTCCGCGCGTGGCAAGAAACTGAGATGCGCCCGATTGAACCGAGTCTGCGCCGCCCTGTTGCGCCTAAAGCCGCGTGTTGATGCCAAGGAAGAACCCGGGCGTTAAAACCCGCCGGCTGCTCGGCCGACTGCCAATGTCGGTGCCCACCTCAAATTCGCCCAGCACATTGTTCACGTCCAGGTAGACGCCGAAACGCCGTGAAAACTGATAGAGCGTCTTGAGGTCGAGCGTATCGCGACGAATCGCGTATAAGCGGGTCCGGTTGCCCCAATCGGCAGAACCTGATGCGCCTGGTTCACCGTATCCTGCGGCGTGAAAAGCTGGCGATGGCCAAAGTTGAGCGCGACGGCGAGCTTGCCGCCAAAAACCTCGGAATAGGACACGGCGTAATTGTACGGCAGGCCGGTCATCCGGTCGTCGAGGGGCCGGTACGTCAGGCCGAAGGATCCGCGCAACATGCGCTCCTTGGTGTCGAATCCCGACTTGGAGACCATGTTCACGGCACCGCCAATCGAATCTCCATCCATGTCCGGCGTCGGCGATTTCACCACTTCCATGCGTTCGACCGTGTCCGCACTGACGGTCTGAAACTGATATTCCCGCGTGGATCCGGCCGAGGCGGCGTCGGCCAGGCGGTTCCCATCCATGGTAATCGTCGTGAGATTCTGGCTCAGCCCGCGAATGCGCACGTAGCGCACGGTGCCGTCGACCGTCGCGCCCTCGATGCCCGGCATCCGCACCAGCAGATCCGCCGGGTTGCCCGCGAGGTTGCCGAACGAGTCCGTCGACACGATGTTCTTCACGCCCGCCGACAACCGCTGCAACGTCACCGCCTGCGCGTTGCCCTCCCGTTCGCCGGACACCACATACTGGTTCATGACATAGATCTGCGCGGTCATCTTGACGTCGAGCCGGCTCGTCTGCCCGGCCTGGACCGTCGTGGACAGCGACACCCCATCCAGTCCGGAGTAGGAAACCTCAATCGCGACTGCGCCCGGCGCGAGGCCGTCGAAACTATAGCTGCCCTCGCGATCGGAAACCGCGACCTTATCCGTTCCTTTCAGGGCGACGCGCGCGCCTTCGAGGGCGCGCCCGGTGGCGGCGAGACCTGTTGATTTCTGGAAGCGAAGTCTGTGGGTTTCTCCACCCCCGTGCGTCAAGCCCGAACATCGGGCTTGAAAAAGACCGTTCCGCTGCGGCGGAAAACCTGTTAGCTCCCTCACTTTTCCTGTTCATGTCCATCCGACTCCAAGATTCCCTCTCCCGCGAACTGCGCGAGCTCACGCCCTCGCAGCCTGATGGCGTCTTCCGCTTCTACAACTGCGGTCCGACCGTCTACGCGCCCGCGCACATCGGCAACTTCCGCACCTTCGTCGTGAACGATGTGCTCCGCCGGCTGCTCGAGCTCGAGTTCGGCGCCGACAAGGTGAGGCATGTCCGCAACCTCACCGACGTTGACGACCGCACCATCGGCCAGACCCAAAAGGAAAAACGACCGCTCGCCGAGATCACGAAAAAGTGGACCGAGAAGTTCCACGCGGATTGCGACGCGCTCAACTGCCTGCGCCCCCACGTCGAACCCACGGCGACCGGCCACATCCGCGAGCAGGTCGACATGATCGAGGTGCTCATGCAGAAGGGCAACGCCTACCGCGCCGCCGACGGCTCGGTGTATTTCAAGATCGCGTCCTTTCCCGGCTACGGCGCCCTTTCGCGCATCAAGGAGCGCGAGCTCAAGGTGACCAACAGCGTCTTCGACGCCGACCACAAGGACGAGCTGGGCGACTTCGCCCTTTGGAAGGCCTACAAGCCCGAGGAGGACGGCGACGTGAAGTGGCCCGGTCCCGCTGGCGCCGCGGACGGCCGGCCCGGCTGGCACATCGAGTGCAGCGCGATGAGCAAGAAGCATCTCGGCGACACGATCGACCTGCACACGGGCGGCGTCGACCTGCTCTTCCCGCACCACGAGAACGAAATCGCCCAAAGCCAGTGCTGCAACGGCGCGACCTTTGCGCACCATTGGTATCACTCCGAGCACTTGCTCGTCGACGGCACGACGATGAGCAAGAGCAAGGGCAACTACTACACGCTGGGCGACCTCGTCGAAAAGGGCTACCCGGCGATGGCGGTGCGTTACGCCCTGCTCTCGGGTCATCCACGCAAACAGCTCAACTTCACCCTCGATTCGCTGCACGCGGCGGAAAGTGCGTTGAACCAACTCAAGCATTACCGCGACGCGCTGGGGCGACGCGCCGGAACCGGGCAGGCGGAACGTTCGCCCTTGTTCGACGAGGCCATGGCCGCGCTGCGCGACGATTTGAACGTGCCGATGGCCCTCGGGGCCCTTTTCGCCGGACTGAAGAAATCCCCGCCTGAATCGCTGGCGCCGGCGGTGGCGGCCGCGGACCTTGCCGCCTTCGACCAGATCGTCGCCCGCGCGCTCGGCTTCAATCTCGACCAGTTGGCAAAGGCCGTGACCCCCGTTCCGCCCGCCATCCAAGCGCTGGCCGAAAAACGCTGGGCGGCAAAACAGGCCAAGGATTTCGCCGCCGCCGATGCCCTCCGCAAGGAACTCGCCGCCGCCGGGTGGTCGATGGCTGACCGCAAGGATGGCTACTCAATCGAACCTTTGAAGAAATAGTCCAACCAACAAACCTTTGGCGCAGAGTTCACTGCGGCTGCGACGAGCGCACAGAGTTTCAGAAGGATTGCTCCGTGACCTCCGTGCCCCCTCTGTGATCTCTGTGACCCAAAATCTTTTCCGACCATGCCCATGACTCCGCTCGAAGAACTCCGCCACTCGTGTTCGCACGTGCTGGCGACCGCAGTCCTCCGCCTCT
>JBIJCX010000044.1:0-36017 GCA_044344465.1 Opitutaceae bacterium | reverse complement strand
CGTTCGACGTTGATGCGCATCTGAAACACGGCCCGGAGGTGCCGGACCAGTTCGCCGCCGGGATCGCCGTCGCCGTCCGCGGCCTCGAACCGGACCGTGACCTCGGGCAGCGTGCCCCGCCGGTCGATTTCAACCTGATACTCCCGCACGCCGGCCACCGCCCGCACCGCCGCGTCCAACGCGCCCGGATACAGGTTCACTCCTCGTACGATCACCATGTCGTCGACGCGGCCGAGGATGCCACCCTCGAGGGCAAACTCGGCCGGATCCTCCCCGGCGATCGCCACCGGTCGGACGAGATCGCCCGTCCGGTAACGAAGCAACGGACAGGCCGCACGCCCCAGGGTGGTCAGCACGAGTTCACCGGTGGCGCCATCCGCCACGGGCTCGTTGGTCCCGGGCGACAAGACTTCGCAGAAATACGCGTGGTGCATCAGACGCAACAGCGTGGACTGCTCCGGCACCCCATAGGAAACCGGACCCACCTCGGTCATGCCGTGGTGGTCGACGACCCGGGCGCCCGGCCAGCTCTGTTCGATCCGCGCCCGAATCTCCGGGATGCTCCCCCCCGGTTCGCCCGCCACCATGATGCGTTCGACCCCCGACGCGCGCAGGTCGATGGATTCCATGCCCGCCACCTCGGCCAGGCGCAGCGCGTAGGTCGGCGTGCAACAGAGGAAACGCGGGCGCCGCGCGAGGAGGAAGCGCAAACGCTCGCTGCTGCTCAATCCGCCGGCCGGAATCGCCCGGAGGCCGGCCTGCACCGCGGAATCGAACGCCGACCAGAAGCCCAGAAACGGACCGAACGAAAACGCGAAGAAAGCCGCGTCACCCGGCACGGCTCCCGCCTTTTGCCAGACCGTTTTCCAGTTATCCAACACCCATTGCCAGCTCTCGCTGTTATCGAGCCAGATCAACGGCCGCCCGCCCGTGCCGCTGGTCTGATGGAACCGCGTGTAGGTGGCGGACGGATAGGACAGGGTCGATCCGAATGGCGGGTTTTCCAGCTGATCGCGCGCGAGCTCGTCCTTGGTCGTAAACGGCATCCGCTCGCGGTAATGTGCCAGCGACGTGAAACCCTCCCACCCGTCCGCGACCGCCAGCTTGCGCCGATAAAACTGGTTCCGAGGGGCGATCTCGGCGATCAGGCGATTGAGCGCGACCAGTTGCTCGTGTGCGATCGGGACCATCACCATCAGCTCCGACCTGACGGGGCGGATACGATCCCGGTCGCGGCCGCCGCGGGCTTGGGCGCCGGGCCCGGTTTGTAGTAGCTCACGAGGCAGCCGCCCACCGCGGCCATGACGATGCCCGCGTAAAACTGCCACCGCACGTCCGCGATGCCACCTTTCGGCGGATGCATCCAGGCGGCCACGACGGCGTTCACGATGGGCGCACCGGCGAACACGATCGACATGACCACGGTCGGCGTACCCTTGGCCCCGAACGCGAGCAGAATGCCGAACGCCCCGATCGCACCCAGCGTGCCCGCGAACAGCGAAACCCAGACGCCCTTGCTCGGAAAACTGAAATTGGAGCCCTGCAGCTTAAGCAGCACGAGCGGCGCGAGCACCGCGAAGATGAAGTAGGCGATGCCGACAAAGAGAAAGGCCTTATAACGGCCGAACTCAGGGTCTTTCATCGCGATCTGACCGCTGTGCAGGAACACTCCGTAGAGGCCCCAGGTGCAAACGGTCAGGAGGACATAATAAAGCCACTGCATGGTTTTTTCTTTCGTTGAGCGATTAGCTGCGGAATTCGGTCTTCAGGGGAGGTGGGTATGGGAAGAGGTTCGCGGCGAAGCAACGACGCTTTCCAGGGCATGGCGCAGATCGGCGGGAATCGGGGCCTTGCGAATCTGATGGGCCTTCGTGTCGAGCGCCACGTGGATGATCGAACAAACGCCGGTCGCCAGCAGCGGATGCCCCGGGACGTCCGCCGCGAGAATCCAAAATCCGTATCGCAGCGTGCTGGTGCGGATCTCCTCGATTCGCAGGCCGACTTCGAGGACCTGCTCGAATCGCGCCGGCTTGAGAAACTTGCAGGATACCTCGAGGCGCGGCCAACCCTGGTGCAATTCGCCCTCGGCCGTGTGTACGCGGAAGCCCAGCGAGCGAAAGAACGCGTGTTCGGCACACTCCGCGAAGCGCAGGAAGTTAGCGAAGTGCATGATGCCCGCGAGGTCGGTGTCGGCGAACTCGACCAGGCGGCGGTAACTGAAGTGGAAGTGGTCGGGAACGACTTTTTCGGTGTTCAAGCGGGAAGCGGTTGAGGCTGGGAGCGCGGGGCAAGCAAGCGGAGCGGCCAACTCGGCCAACTCCGGTGCCGGCACTTCGGACTGGGACACTTCGGTCTCATTGGCATAGCCGGCGGGCGGCCGCACGGAATTCATCGCTCATGACCCGGGACGTGAAACGTTTTTCCACGCCCAACCGGCCGGCCCGGCCGAGCGCCTGCCTTCGGACCGGATCGCGGAGCAATTGCTGCCAGGCCCGGGCCAGCGCGGCCGCGTCGCCGAGGGGAACGCAGACGCCGCCTCCGGTCTCCGAGATGAGTTCCGTAAACGCCGCCGCATCCGGCTGGACCACCGGCACGCCGCACGCCATCGCCTCGATCACGTAGAGCCCGAAGGCCTCCGCATAGATCGCGGGCACGGAAAACAGCGTCAAGCTGCGCAGAAAATCGATCTTCTGTTCGCGGGTGAGGTTGGGGGCCCAATCGACGCGACCCGCAAGTCCTGCGTCCGCGAGGCGCTGCTTAAGCTTCGTGATCAGAGCCTCGTCGCCGGCCGTGGCGGCGCCGGCGATGCGCAACCGCGTCGCGGGATCACCCAGCTCCCGCGCGAGGATGACGAACGCGTCAACCAGCACCTCGACGCCCTTCTCCCGGCACATCCGCGCGAGATAACCGATGCTCGGCGGTTCCGGCGGCTGCGTCGCGACCGTATAGCCGTCGAGCTGGATGCCGTTGTGGATCACCTCGACGCGATTCGCCGCGAGACCGAGGCGCCGGGACATGTAGCTGGCGTAGTACCGGCTGGGCGCGAGCAGCAGATCCGAGGCCGGCAATTGCTCCGCCAGCGCGGTCCAGCATTTCGAGCGGAAAGGTTCGGGCAGGCAGTCGAGAAAACCGTCTTCGCCTTGGAAGAACGTGACGATCGGGGCGCCGAGTCGTTGCTTGAGCCGGCGGGCGAACCCGGCGAGCAAGGCGTTCGAGAGGCACACGACGTCGGGTTTTTCCGTGTGCTCGAGCCAGCCCAGAAGTTTCTCCAGTTCCTTGCCGAGCGGGCTCGATTCGACCTGCAGCATCTCCAGCGCCATCTCGCCGTGGGTGCGCGCCGACGTCATATGACTGTGCCGCGCGGCCCAACGGAGGAGCCCGGCCGAATTCAGCAGTCGGTCGAAGAAAGCGGGCGTCTTGCGAAAGAGCGGCACCTTCTGTTGCAGGAAAACGTTGATGCCACCGAAGAAAATCGGGGTCTTGTCCGCTCCGGGCAGCGCACTTTCATCGAGCATCAGCGGCAGGTACATGGGCGCGATCGTCACCTCGTCGCCGGCCCGGTGCAGTTCGCGGGCCAGCGCGTTATCGCGCATGCACGCGCCGCAGTAGTAGCTTCCGGTACCAGCGGTCAGAAATACGATCTTCACGCCGGGAGCTTCTAGGGGGACGCCGCGGGAAAATCAACGCGCCGCGACTGCGCGCAGCACCCGGCCATGGGCCAGTGGTTCGGGCAACGCCGCGAAATTTTTCATTGCCGCGAAAAGCGGCGCGTAGTCTCGACCCTCGATGTTGCCAATGAGGCAATCCGTGAGCGGGCCGCGTTGGTCCCGGTGCGCCCGGATCAGGTCGGCAAAGCTGAACTTCGGGTCATAAAAGGCATAGACGATCTTGCGCATGATCTCGACGCCCTCGCAGATCCGTTCGCCGTAGTTGGCGAACGCGCCAGCCGGCACCGGTCCCGGCGTGGCAAGCGCGGCGTCGACCGCATCCGCGGCGAGTTCGCCGCTCTTCAGCGCGAGGAAAACGCCGGATGAAAACACGGGATCGAGAAACGCAAACGCATCGCCGACCAGCACCAGGCCGTCGGTGGCGCACTGCTCACCCCGGTAGGAATATTCGCCGGTGACCCAGTACTCACCGAACTGCTTGCCCGGCGAAAGGTGATCCTCGATCCATGGGTTGTTTTTGACTTCCCGCTCGAAGATCGCGCGCGGATCGTTGGTCTCGCGGAAGAGATAATCGCGCTCGGCGACGATGCCGGAGCTCACGATGTCGTTTTGGAGCGGAATGTGCCAGAACCAGCCCTTGCCCTCGAGATAGGCGACGGTGGTCGAGCCCTCATCGAGGCCGGCATCACGCTTCGCCCCCTTGTAGTAGGTCCAAATCGCGACCTTGTTGAGGCCCGGATCGCGCTTCCGCCCGCCCGACTTGCGCAGGAACAGCGCGTCGCGCCCGGTGGCGTCGATCACCACGCGGGCCCGGAGGTCGAGGGTTTCGCCGCTTTTCGTTCGCGCCTGCACGCCCTCCACCGCGCCGCCGGCCCCGGTCAGCAGCTTCAGCACTTCCGTTTCCTCGCGCACCGCCGCGCCCTTGGCGCGCGCGTTGTCGAGCAGCATCTGGTCGAACTCCGCCCGCGGCACCTGCCAGGTCTTGGCCGCCGGATGATCGAGATGCTGGAAGAAATAAAACGGCGTCGAGACCTTGCCGTCGCGCCCGACGAATTGGACGCTGTACTTTTCGACGAACGCCCTCGCCTTGAGCTGCTCGAGCACCCCGAGGCGCTCGAACGTGAAATAGCAGTACGGCATCAGCGACTCGCCAATATGGTACCGGGGAAACTTTTCCTTCTCCAGGATGAGGACGTCGCGGCCCTTCGCGGCGAGCAGCGCTCCGGCGGTGGAACCCGACGGTCCTCCTCCGATCACAATGGCGTCGTAGTGCTTGGCGGTGGTCATGGGGCAAAGGCGGGACACGGCTTAGCTCAAAGCTCCCGGCAGGATCTCCATGATCCAGGCGAGCGGCTCCCCGGTGGGTTTGGCGAGATGATTGAACCGGCCGTAGCACACGGGACGGTTGAGCGCGACCCGGTGGGTTTCCTCCAGGAGATGGGTTTCAATCGAGAAGTAGCAGATCGGCGCGCTCTCGAACGGGATCTGGTGCCGCCGCAGCAGTCCGCCCAGCGGCATCTCGCCGGTCGTGATGACCGTTTGCTGCAGCGTCGAAAACTGTTCGAGGGCGATGGCAATCACGCCATATTCTACGATTCGGTCCGTCTCTTGGGTGCGGAGAAAAACCTCGCGCAGGTAGAGGTCGTCAAGCCACCGCTGCTGCAGCACCTCCAACCGCAACTGGCTGCCGTGAAAGGCCGCGAGCGTGGACGTCATGTCGTTCGGATGGACGAGCAGACGACGGTCCGGTTCGGGCAGGGCGTGCCCGGCCAGCGGCTGCATGGCGAACGCGGGCATGCGCCACGCAATCCGCATGAACTGCCAAAAGGCCTCCGGCAGCCCCTTCGCAATGACAGATTCCGTGGTGCGCACGAGTGACGGCAGCCGGAGCTAGACGATCTGCGATGTCCGGTGCTGCTGGAGAAAAAACTCGTGCAGCAGCGTGTCCACGCAGAGCAATCCGTCCCGCGACAGGCGGACCTCCGTGGCGGAAATGCCGAGCAGTCCCTCCGCGGCCAGGTGTTCGAGCTGGCGGGCAAAGCGCCGGGAGATATCGACCCCGAATTTCTCGACAAAGTAGCCCAGTTCGACGCGCCCGAGCTTCATCTGCAGGATGAATTCGCGAATCATGCGCTCCTCCGGCGAGGTGCGAAACGCGCGCTTGAGGGGCAGCTCGCCCGCATTGATCGCGGCAAGGTAGGCGTCGATTTCCGTCAGGTTCTGATAGTGGACGCCGGCGGCATGGGAGAACGAGGCCACGCCCAAGCCGAGCAGATCGGCGCCACTCCACAGCTCGTCGCGGTAGACAAATTTTGTCTTCTTCGGATTGAGCACCGCGGTGTAGCCGCTGGCGATCGAGTAGCCGGCGCCCTCGAGCGCAGCAAAGGCCTCCTTGACCCAACGCCGTTTCGTCTGCCAGTCGGCCACCGGCGCGGCCAGCTTTCCCCCGGCCTTCATCTCCTTGTAGATCGTCGTATTATACGGGATCTCCATCTGGTAGATCGTCACGCTGTCCGGCCGCAGTGCGATGGTCTGCTCGATGTTGCGCTGCCAGTTGGCCTCGGTCTCCTCGAGCATGCCGGCGATCAAATCGACGTTGATCTGATCGAACTTCTCCGCCCGGGCCCGCTCGTAAGCCGTGAAGACCTCGGCGGAGCGATGCGCGCGACCGTTGATATCGAGGATGTGGTCGTCGAAATTCTCGATCCCCAGGCTCAGGCGGGTCACCCCGAGCTCCTTGATGGCGGTGAGTTTCCCCGGATTGAGCGTGCCGGGTTCACACTCGAAGGCGACCTCCTCCGCGGCGTCCCACGGCAGGATGGCCTTCATCTGATCGGTCAACTCGCCGAGTTGCCGGGCCGAGAGATAGGACGGCGTGCCGCCGCCAAAATACACGAAATGCGGCTTGCGCCCCTGCACCAGCGGCCGCTGGGCAAGGGATTTCAGCTCGGCAATCGTGGCGTCCAGGTAAGTCTGGATGTCCTTCGCGTTCTTGTCGGTGTAGACGCGAAAATAGCAAAAATGACACCGTTTCCGGCAGAACGGGATATGGTGGTAAAGCCCGAGTTTTGCCCCCGGCACGGGTTCCGAATTCAGCGCCACCTCGACCTCGACTTTCTGGTCGTCCGACCAGAAGGAAAACGGCGGATAGTTGGAGATGAAGTAATTCCCCGCGAGCGTGGAGCTCTTGGCGATCGGGGCTGCGGGGGAGGTGTCGTTGCTCATAGGGATGATGCCGCCAGCTAGACGCTCGCCGGGGGATATTAGCTCAGGATTTCGGTGCCGTCCGGCCCCGAAGCGCAAAGACCGTGCCCTTTTCGCCGCTGACGACAATCAGGTTCTGGCCGAACACGGGAGACGCGACCAGCGATTCACCGAGATCGAGCTGCCAGAGCTCGGCGCCGGTATCGAGGCTGGCGGCATAGAGCCGGCCGTCGGATGAACCGAAAACGACGCCTTGCTGGAAAACGATCGGGGCTCCTTCGACGCGGCCGCCGGTGCGGAATTTCCAGACGCTCGCGCCGGTCTCGCGGTTGATCGCGTGCAGATGCTTGTCGCGCGATCCGATCAGGACCAGGCGATCGTTGACGGCCGGAGAACTGAAGAACGGCAGCGCGCGATCCTCGTAGGTCCAGGCGACCTTGCCGCCGAGCACATCGAAAGCGACGGTCTGGTTCGCGTAGTTGCCGCAGAAGGCCATCGTGCCGAACGTGCCAATGGAGGCGGGAATCTGTGCGCTGGTCGGAATCTTATGCTGCAGCGTGCCGTCCTTGAGATTCACAACATGCACCTGGGCATCGCAGCCGCCAAACACGACGTAGCGGCCATCGACGACGGCCGGCGACCCGTTGATGAAATCGTCCGTCTTGTAGGTCCAGATCACGCGCCCATCGGTCGCGTCCAGGGCCCGCGTGCTGCCGTCATAGCCGTTGAGCAACACCCAGTCGCCGGAACCGGCGGGACTCTTGATCACGATCGCGCCCGCACTGATCTTGTCCTCGATCGCAAAGCGCCAGACCTCGGCGCCGGTGTCCGCGTTCAGGGCGTAGAGCCGGCCGTCGTTGGAGGAAACGCAGACCAGCTTCCCGCTTACGGCGGGGGCGGCGGTGATGGCGTCCTGCGTGTCGAAGTGCCAGAGCTCCCGTCCCGTATCCGCGGCGAGGCAATGCAACCTCCCCTTGGCCGTCCCGACATAAACGCGACCGCCGGCGATGGCGGCCTCGGCGGTGATCGCTCCCGCCGCCGCAAAGGTCCAGGCGGTTTTCGGTTCGAGTGGCACTGGCGCGGCGACGCTGCCGGTGAGCGCCGGGCCGCCCCGCGTCATCGGCCAGGCGATTTCGGGCGCCGCGGCGACTTTTGTTTTCCCCGCCTTGGCCTCCGGCGCGACCGCGCGTTCGCCGCACCCGACGAGGCCGAGAGACAGAAAGACCACCTCCAATTTGAAAACGGAAAGCAGCACGGAACGTTTCAAGCCCAGAATCCGCGGTTGCCAGCGTAGCCCGCCGCGTGAGCAGCGGGATTCTGTGCGGTCCGTTTCGCAGGCGGTCCCTGCGCTCACGCGCAGGGCTACACCGGCAGCACATAATCGCGGATTTGCGAAAATGCCCGGCTCAAGCGGAGGCATGGGAGGCGAGCGCACGGCCGTAGAGTGCGAGGTAATCGTCCAAAATCAAAGGCCGGGGATTGAATTTTCCGGTCCACTGCCGCGACGCATCTTGGGCGAGCAACGCCAGCTCCGACGCGTCCAGCCTGATCGGGGGAATCGCACTGTGGGCCACCTGCTCCGCCACCCAGTCGATGAGCGGCAGGGACGAGATGCGCGACGCCTTCAGCTGGTCGGAATACCCGCCATAGATTGTGGCCACGGCGGGATCCTCCGCGTTGAAGCGCATGACGTGCGGCAGCATCAGCGCCACCGCGTGCCCATGAATCACGTTGTGCCGGGCGGTGAGCGGATTGGCGGTCGCATGCGCGGCGCCGAGCATGCTGTTCTCAATCGCGAGCCCGCTCAACGCGGCGCCCAGCTGCATGCGGCCGCGATCGTCGGTGCCCGCCCGCCCGACGATCACCGGCCCGATGGCGCTCGAAAGCTGCCGGAACGCCCCCTCGGAGTAGAGCGCAGAGATCGGATTGCGCCGGGTGGACACGGCTGACTCGAGCGCGTGGGCGAGCGCATCGAGGCCCGTCTGAATTGCCACCGACCGGGGCTGCGTGGCGGTCAGCTCGGGATCGAGGATGGCGGTGCGCGCGCCCGCCTTCGGATCGCCGCACGCCATCTTTTCATGACTGTCGTCCCGACTGACCAAGGCATAGGACTGGCATTCGCTGCCGGTCCCCGCCGTGGTTGGGATGGCAATGAAGGGGAGCATCGGCTTAGCCGCCTTGCCGTAGCCGTGGTAATCGCGCATCGCCCCGCCGTTGGTGAGGAGAAAATTGCACGCCTTCGCGGTGTCCATGCTGCTGCCCCCGCCGAGGGCGACGATGCAGTCGAATTTGTTTTTCCGGGCGAGGTCGCGACACGCCGCGGCATCGGCCTCGGTCGGGTTTTCCTTGGCGCCCTCGAAGACTGACACGGGAATGCCGGCGCCTTCGAGCAACTGCCGGGCGGTGCCGAGGTGGCCGGCGCGCGCGATGCCAGCGTCGCTCACGAGAAACACCGCCGTTGCACCCAGCTCCCGCACGCACGCCGGCAACTCCCGGAGCGTGCCCGGGCCAAAGACGAGCTTGGGGGCAGGTCGGGAGGCGAACGGCTTCTGCGGGTCAATCATGCGGTGCGCAGCAGGGGTTCAAGCGCCGCCGGCGGCCACCAAGTCGCCCTGCAGCGCGCGCCGCCGGTAGAGGAACTCGAACATGTTGCCCTCATGCGGCTGCTCCCATTGCACGCGATTGGTCGGGTATGGGCCGATATTCAGCCGCTCGATGTTGGTGCTGGTCATCAACGCGACGGTCCAATCGCGATCATGGGTGAACGCGGACACGACCAGGCTCTCGCCGATCGTGTCGATCATCCGATCCTGCGGCACCTGCAGGATGCTGGCGAACGGGAACATGTATTCCGTGTTCGCGAGCGGGTGATTGAGATCGTCGCACGCGATGAGCGTGGGCCGGAGAAAAGTCTGGCCATGCATCTCGACCAGACGCGGTCCCGGGCGGTAACGCGCGGTCACATCCTCGGCCCCGGGCGTCTGGAGCAGTTCGTCGATCCGCTCGTTGATGCCACGGGCCATGGCGGGATTCGCGAAACCGCAGAGCAACGCGCACTCGTGGTCGCGCGCCAACGGTTCGATCGCCGCGAGTTTCCGGGCGAGCGCATCCGCGAGTTCGTCGCGGTGCCGGCTGGTCAGAACGGACGAGGCGTTGATGCAGCTGCGACCGCCATTGGCCGCGATGGATTGGACGATGACATCGAGGTGCTTCGCCCAGTCGTCGGCAAAATCGTCCCCGATCAGCACCTTGCTCCGTCCCGAACCGTGCACCTGGATGTGCCGGTAGGGGCTGTATTTCTGGACCGTGGCATCGCTGCCGAATGCGATCGCCCGGCCCGTGCCGAAGAGGAGCGCATCGCCACCGTCGTGCGTGGTCGGATAGAAGCCGAATGCCTCCCGCGGGAATCCGGCGGCAATCATCGCCTGCAGGATGCGGAACGGTGTCAGCGGATCCTCCCGGCCCGGTTTCAGGATCACCGGAATCTTCATGACCGGGGCCGGCAACCACAGTGAATTCACCCCCGGGGAATTGCTGGGCAGGAGGACACCCAGACTGTTGGTCTGCGCGAAGAAATTCACGTCAATCCCGCCCTGCTGAATCCAGCCCCGGTCGAACAGCTCCAGCGGCATGCCCCGGGTGAGTCCCGCCAGGATGGCGCGAATGTTCGCCATTGCGGCATGCACCTTGCCCATGTTCAGCCGGCCCATGCTGTGCGGCAGGCCGGTAAGCTGCGACAAGGCGACCACATAGTCCTGCGGGCTCTGCATTTCGCCGCCGTCACCCCAAGGCAGGTCGCCGTGGAGAAAAAGCTCGGCCGCCTTTTCGCAGTAGTCCGCGAGGGTCGCGGCGGGAATCGCGTGCAGGCTCGCGACGGCGCGCGAGATGTCCTGCAAGTCCCGGCGAATGAGCCCCGAGTTGGCGACACTGACCGCCAGCGCGCGATCGCCCACCTTGAATTGGATCGCGTCGAGACTCCGGTAGGATCGCCCGAAGCGAAGGATTGGGATGTGGATGGTTTCACTCATGGCACATCGGTTCTCAGTACACGCCCTCGATAATCGTCTTGGTCAGCGACTGGAACGGACGCACGTCCCCCACTCCGTCCCAGGCAAACTCAGGGCACGCGGGCCGGCGGATCGCCTCGTCGCGCTCCAGGAAGCGCGGCATGAAAAACTCCTTCGTCATCGTGGTGAGCTCGACCCGGCCGTACTCGCCGTAGGGCACGAGTTCGTCCGGCTGGTCCGGGTTCACCACGCGGAGGACCGCCCGTGGCTGCGGGGCGTAATAGGTCAGGCTGTAGTTGTCCGCGGGCGTGAGCGTGCGGCTGATGGCAAGACCCATGAGCGTGTTGCCATAGGTGGGCGCGAAGTTGATCTGGCCCTCCAGCACTTCCTCGACGACGAAGCGCACGTACTGCGGGGTCATCGTGGTGCCGCCCGCGAACACACCCTTGATGCCGGCCTTCACGAGCGACATGCGCTCGGCGAGGTTTTCCAGCAAGCGTGGCGTGGTGAACATGCACGTGATGTTCCGATGGCGGATGATGGTGGCGGCCTGATCGATGACGTGCTCCTGATACTTGCGCGCCATTGCGATCTCGCCCATGCCGATCAGCCGCTTGACCCAGCGCGGATCGAGGTCGACGAAGTAACACGATCCGCCGCGGTAGTTGGCCAGGTGCTCGATGGCGAGGCGCAGGCGCCGCGGTCCGGTCGGCCCGACCATCAGCCAGTTCGAACCCTTCGGGAAGAAATCCGGTCCGTAGTGGTCGCTGAATTCCTCGTAATCGACCTTGTAGTCGTCCCAGCCGATGCGCTGCTTGGGCATGCCGGTCGTGCCGCCGGTCTCGAAGATGTTGAAGGGGCGGCCGGCAAAGGCCCGGGGGACGAACCGCTCGGGCTGCTCCTTGCGCAGGACTTCATCGTCGAAGTGTTCGAACTTCAGGATGTCCGCGAAGGTCTTGATTTCCTCGATCGGATTCCACTTCGCGGCGGCGGCCCAGGTGAGCCAGTAGTCGCTGCCCGTGGCCGGCGAAAAATGCCAGGCCACCATGTCCCGCACCCAGGCATCGAGGGCGGACTGGGCGGATTGAACGGAGTTTGGAGTGCTCATGTGGATTTAAGGGGAAAGAATTTCGCGAGCGTTGCGTCGGCCGGAGGCCGGGTCAGCAGCGACACCAGGACAACCGAAATTGCGCAGGTCGCAAAAACAGTGGCGACGGGCAGCATGCCGCCGAGCAGAAACTTGCGGTCGGCGCCGAAGTTCGACGCGGCGAACAGTCCGAGCCACGTGCCGGCCGTCACAATCACCGACACGATCGCCGCCGCCTTGGTCACGCGTTTCCAATAGAGCGCCGCGACCAAGAGCGGGATGAGTCCGGCATAACCGCTGAAGCACCAGGTCCCGAGCGCAAAAATCTGTCGCGGCGGAGTGAACGTCATCGCGTAGGTGAACATCACGATCAGGACGATGAAGCCGCGCGCAATCCAGACCGTGGCGTCGTCGGAAAACCGCTCCGGGCCGAAAAGGTGCACCACGATGTCGCGCGTGAACATCGTCCCGATCGAGATGAACTGCGCATCGAGCGAAATCGCCGCGAGCACGCCGGCGGCGACGAGGCCACTCACGACCGGCGAGGTGAGCTTGCCCACCATGAGGCCGAGCACGGCGTTGGCGTTGATGCCGGCAGGGATTACTGGCGTAGTCGTGCCCGGCAGGGTCGCGCCCGTCGCCCAAAAGCCGATGAGGATGCACGGCAGCCACGCGAGCAGGATCGAGATGGGCTGGGCGACGAGGAGGAGTTTGTAGGATTTCGCCGAACGGGCGGTAAGGAAATTCTGGAAGACGTGCGGGAAAACACCGACCGAAAGCGGGATCATCCAGTAGGTGAAGAATTCCAGCTCGCCCATGTTGCCCTCGCGCACCGCCTTGGCCGGACTGGCTTTGACGGAGGCGGCGTCGGCGCCGCCGAGCGTGTCCGCGATGAGCCAGAACGCCATCAGGCCCATCCCGACGAACACGATGGTCTGAAACACATTCACCCACGCCGCACTGCGCGCCCCGCCGATGAAAATGTAGAACAGCACCACCGCCGAAATCACCCCCATCGTGAGCCACGGCGGGATCGCGCCGCGCGTCGACGCAAACGCCTCCGGAAACGCGCCGACCGTGACCCCGCCCACGACTGACCCCACTCCGAGCAGCCCGACGACCACATACGGAATCATGAGCCCCGCCAGCACCGGAAACAGCACGTAGCCGATCGCCGAGCTGTCGAAGCGGTCGCGGAAATACTCGATCTGCGTGACGTAGCCGTGCTGTTTGCCGAGCGACCAGAGCGGCAGGCCGATCAGGAAAAAACACGCCGGGTGAACCAGCGCGGACCACGACGCCAGTTTGCCAAACGTGCCGACGCCATACTCATAGGTCTCCGCGGTGCTGCCGACCATCGCGAACGCCGTCATCGTCGTCCCGAACACTGTCATGAAGAGCACGATCGGCCCGAGGGACCGGCTCGCCACGAAATACTCGGCCGAACCGCCCCGAAAAAATCGCGCGCTGATCAGCCCGACCGTGATCAACACCAGCAGATAAACTCCGATGATGATGACCGGAATCATCGCGACGGGGGCGGTGCCTTGGTGGTCTCGCGGACGCCCGAGTTGGGCAGAGGCTTCGCGTCCAGGCGCTCAGGCCAGCAGTATTTCCCGACGAGGAACCAGCCGAACGCCACGAGGAGCGTCCAGGCGACGTGATACGCCAGGCTCACCGGCAGGAACCCGAACACGAGCCGCGGATCGTCTTTCAGCCAGAAGTCCTGATGCAGAATGAACAGCAGAACGAAAAAGACCGCGATGAGGGGTTTCCGGGACATCGGGCGACTACCGGCCGATGGCAAAAATATGCGTGTGGGTCGTGACGTAGAGCACGTCGTTGGCGACCACCGGCGTGCAGTAAATCGGCGTGTAGAATTCGACCTTGCCGATCAGCTGCTTCTCGCGGCCGGCCTTCAGGATCACCAGTTCGCCGTCCTCGTTGCCGCAGTAAACCTTGCCGTCGGCGACCAGCGTCGAGGACCAGATGCGGCTGTTCGTCGAGTGCACCCAGACCTGCTTGCCCGTCTTGGCGTCGATGCAGTGGATGTCGCCCTTGTATTCCGCCTGGTAAATCAGATCGCCCACCACGCTCGGCGTCGAGATCGAGCGGCCGATGTCCTTGTTGACCCAGACGGGTTTGCCCGAGAGGTCGCCGCGGGCGGAAACGTCGATGCAGCTAAGCATGCCGACGCCGTCACCGTGCTCGGGATCCTGGCCGATGGCCATATAGGCCCGGTCGTTTTGCACGACGACGGTGGCGATCAGTTCGCTCGGGCCATCGTGCGTCGCGTACTTGATCGGCGCGCCGTTCTTGGTCCGGTATTCCGGCGGGTTCGCATCGTAGCGGAACAATTCCTTCAGCGCCTGAAAACCTTCGGCGTGCTTGTACGGTTCGGGTTCGAAGCCGTAACAGAAACCGTCGCCGCCACCCCAGACAATCGTTGGCTTGCCCTTGACCGTGGCAAAGGCGGGCGAACTCCAGCTCGCGTGCAGCACGCGCTGCGAAACGCCGGAGGCTTCCTCGGCCACGAGCTTGCCCGTGTTCTTGTCGACCGCGATCACCGCGGGCGCAAACGGCGCCGGGATGTTGAGGTGCGACCAGTCGACACCGTTCGACGTCGCAACGAAAATCTTGTCGCCCAGGATCAGCGGCGAGCAGCTCGACACATTGTGCGGGAAGACCCCCATCTCCGTGCGGACGTCGCTGACCCAGATGATGTCGGCACTCTGGTTGCCGACCGCGACCGGTTTCCCATCGGGGGACGAGAACTTGGCTTCGTCGGTGAACGGTCCGGCATTGCCGTCGGCCATCCCCTTGACATCGAAACAAATGATTTCTCCGCGATTGGTGACCACGTAGCCGCGGTCGCCCTCGATCGCGGCGGACGAGCAGAGCCCGACGTATTCCCAATCGCTGACCTTGCCGGCGCCGACCTTCGGAATCACCAACTGCCAGAGAAACGCGCCGGACTTTTCGTCGAAGCACATCAGCACGCCGCGGTCGCCCGTCTGGGCGGGATCGCGCGGGGCCTCGTTGTTGGTTCCGACGTAGACCCGTCCCCCGGCGACGATGGGGCTGCCGTAGGTCTGCGAGCCGAGCTTGCCGATCCAGCGGACGTTCTTCGTCGACTTCGGATCGATGGTCTCGCTCTTGGGCAAAAACTTGCCGCTATTGATGTCGTTCGGGATGCCGCTGGCCTTGGCGACCATGTTGCGGTCCGGGGCGCCGCCCCACATCGGCCAGTCGCCGGCGCGGGCCAGCGGCGCGGCGAGCAAAACGAAAAGCACCGACCACCGCGGGCTAACGCACCGCGCCACTTTTCCTGCGATCGCGGAGGACAAAATTAGGTTACTCATTGGCAGAGAGGGAGAGGTTATCGATGAAAACGCGCTTCAAGCTTTGCGGGGAAAAGGCGAATACGCCAGGTGCCCCGTGGGTGTGGAGAGTTTCCTGACGGACCTGGATGGTCCAGGCCGTGGGCTCAGGCTTGGCCCGCTCCCAGACTTTCCCGCGCACCCAGCCGCCCGCCCCGCTTGGATCGCGATCGACCCGGGTCTTGAGCCGGTACCAGGTATTGGGCTGGGCCTCGAACGGCACGGACTCCTTCAACCGCTCGTGATTGCTGGACACCTCCAGAATCCGGCTGTTGGCCGTCAGCGCGATCAGGTAGCGCTGGTTGATCAGGCCCACGGTGGACATCACGCGCCGCGTACCGTCCGTCATGACGTCGGCCTCGAGCGTGTAATGGCGCAGGTCGGACTTGCCGATGAAGTTCATCGTCCGTTGAAACAGAATCGTATCGAGCCGGTTGGCGGCCACCTTGCTGCCGTCCTTTTCGAGCACGTGCCACTTCACGCGCGCGCCGAGCCAGGCGAGCGGCGGAAAGGCCACGGCCTCGCCGGCGTCGTTCTTCTGCGCCAGGGTGGCCGATTCAAAGTTCTCCTTGTGCCCGAGCCCGGCGACGATCCGGCCGCGGGTGATGCCGGTGAGGTTGTTCCACTTCACCTGCAATTGCCCGGCAGACATCTTGGCGTTCGAACCCGCCTTGAGCACGTTGCCCGCGATCTCGGCATCGACTTCCGATTTTACCAGCGCGGTGGGCGGAATGAACTTCGCCATGGTCGCCTCGCTGCTGACGGCGCGAACGCGGCGTCCCGTCGCATCCAGGCCGTAAACGGTGAAGGTCTGCGTTTCGCCCGGGGCGAGCGCAAACTCCGCCGGCACCACCTGAATCTGGGTAATCGGCCCGGGTGACGGCACCATGGCGGCCGCCGCGACCGCGACCGGCACACTCGCCGCGCTGGCCTTCGGACCGAAGCAGTGCAGCGCCTCCTTGGTAAATATAAACACCGCGTCGCCATAGAACGAAGGCGCACCGAGGCAGGGTGCGCCCATTTGATTCACCGACAAAACCCTGGCCTTGTCTCCGCCGGTCGCAACGACGTGCACCGTCCCGTTCAGGATCGGGACATATAGTTTCCCGTCGGCGTACGCGGGCGAGGCGTGCAACTGATCCGGCCCGAGTTTTTCGCTCCAAATCGTCTTGCCCGTATTCGCGTCGGCGCACAACAGGCTGCCCGTGGCGACCGTGGAATAGATCCGGTTGTCGATCAACAGCGGCGAACTGCTGAAGGCGACAAAATCGTCGTTGCGCCAGATTTCCGCCTCGCGCCCGAGCACGACGGGTTTCGGACCGGTCGGATACTCGGTCGGAATCTTCAACGCCACGAGCCGCCCGTGACTCGTCGAGTCGACGTTCTCCTTGCCGTGGATGCCAATCAGGCGATCGTTGCCCAGCAGCAACACGTCGGCGTTGACGCCGGCGTTCGACAGCCGAAAACGCCACACCGGCTCGCCGGTGCGGGCATTGATGCAAACGATGTTGCCGCAACCCGTGCCCGCGTAAAACACGCGCTGCGTGCCGAGATTTCCAAAGACCGGCGTCGCGAACGAGCTGTCGATCGGCTCGACGCCCGGCGTCGAAAACCAGGCGAGTTCGCCCGTGCGCTTGTCGAAAGCGTAGAACCGGTTGCGGGCCGGACCATCCGCGCCCCAGTTGGCCGTGATGCCATCGGTGATCACGAGCGGCCCGTCGATCACGAGCGCCCCGGTGCGCCCATTCGGAAAAGTCAGGCGGCCGAATTCCTCCATCATCGAGTGTTCCCAGAGGAGCTTGCCGTCGCGGTTGAACGCCATCACGGCGCCCCACGTCGATTCGAGATAGACGTTGCCCGTTTCCTCATCGATCACCGGCGCGCCGATCGCGTAGCGATTGTAGGTGGTGTCGCTCAGGAAATCCCGGAAGCGATGCTCCCAGATCTTTTCCCCGGTCTTCACGTCGAGACAGAGGAGCGTCTCGGTGACGTCGGTCGTCTCGCCATAGAAGCCGAAGGCATAAACCCGGCCATCGGCGATGACCGGAGTGCCCGCGCCGCGCACTTTGTACGACCAGCGGTGGTTGGGGCCGCCGACCTCCAGCTGGTCGGGCAGTTTGACGCTCGCCTTCGAGACACCGTTTTGGTCCGGGCCCCGCCAGTTCAACCAGCCAGACGCAGCATTGACTTCGCCAACAGCCAGCGCGCCCGCCAAGACGGCGAGCACAGGAACGAACGAATGGGCAATTCTCATGGGACGGTACGGGGTTGCAGGGGAGACGAGTTTGGGATTCTTCCCGGAGGGGCAACAACTTTCTCTAATCAATACCGGTAGGAGAGCTGCACGCCGACCCTCCGTGGCGCCCCGGGGCTGCCGGCGTAGATTTCCGGGTTTATGAACTGGTAGTAGTTTTTCTCGAAGAGGTTGTGGACGTAGAGCGTCGCCGTCCACTGCTCGAGGCGGTAGCGGAGCTGGGCGCTCGCGGTGCTGTAATACTTCTGGGAGAACATCGCGGTATTTCGCTCGTCAAAGTATGTTCGACCGACCGCGACGGCGCTCAGGTTGGCCGCAAGGCCCTTGGCGAGCTCCACCGTGATCCCAGTGCGCAGGGTGTAGCTCGGAATGAACGGCACCCGCTTGCCCTTGACGCTCGCACCCGAGGCGTCCCGGTGATTCTCGAATTTCGCATTCGTGTAGCCGTAACTAAAATCCCACCAAACGCGTTCGACGGGGGTCCAGGTCAACTTGGCCTCGATGCCGCGGGAGACGACCTTCTTGGCGTTGACGACAACGAAGTCCGTGGAATTTGGCACCGTGCGCTCGAGTTGATAGCCATCGATTGTCGACCAGAAGCCGAGCAGACTGCCGCCAAACCGGCCCTTGGGCGCGCCAAAGCTGATGCCGGCTTCGGTCGACCAGAGCCGCTCGCGGTCGTAGCGGGCGAGCAGCGGATTGCCCGTGAATCCGCTGTAACCCTCGGGTTTGTGGGCCAGGGACGTCTTCGCCACCACGCTCAGCAAGTCCGAGATGGCGTGCGCGAGGCCCGCGCTGGTGGAGAATTGATCGCGATCTTGGGACGCGTTGATCCGGGCATCCGGCGGCACCGGAATGCGAAAGCTGTTCGAACTCGTCTTCGAGCGGTCCAAGTCGGATTCGGAATGGTCGACGCGAAGGCCCACCTTGAGGGTCGATTTCTCGTTCAGGGGATGATCGAGGTTCGCGTAACCCGCCAGGTTCTGCTGCCCAATCGCAAACACCGTCCGCTCCGTCTGCACGAAACCGGGCGGGACAAATGCCGACGGCGGCACGATGAACTCGCGCAGGGCATCGCCATCGATGCTGGAATCGAAGAAGAACACGCCCGCGCGCCATTGGGACTTGCCGGCGCCCGGCGCGGATTCGAGGCGGACTTCCTGCGTCCACGCTACCTCGCTTTGCGCGACCCGGGAAAACGCGAGCGGCATCGAGGTCAGGTCGAGGTCGGTCGAGGCCGGGTTGAGATCCCAATCCTGCCACGACGTCGTGGCCGCAAGGGAGCCCCAGTCGAACGTCCGCTTGAACTGAAAGGAAAACTGCAGGCGCTCGAGCTTGGTCTCCCCATTGAGGTCGGATGACACCTCGTAATGGTTCCGGCTGCCGAGCGAGCTCAGGCGCGTCGCATCGTCGGAGACCTTCTCCATGGCCATGCCAAAACGAAGCTGGACCTTGTCGACCGGCCGCCAATAAAGCGCGCCGCGGCCCGCCACGGAACGGTGGTCGTCGGCGGATTGTTTCCGAAACGTGTTCGTGATGTAGCCGTCGCGATCGGCGAGGCCGACGGCCACGGCATAACCGATCTTGCCATCCAAGGGACCATCGAACGCCGCTTGGAGCGCCGAGGAGCGGAACGAACCGTATTCGACCTGGACGTCGCCCTGATGCGTCGAGCCCGGAACCCGCGTGCGAATGTCGATTGCACCGGCCGGCGCATTTCGCCCGTAGTCGGTGCCCTGCGGACCGGCCTTCACGACCATGCTGTCGATGGCCAGCAGCGTGCTCGGATACGAGGAGACCGAACCGCCCGGCACATCGTCGATCGTGAGCATTACCGCCGGAGCGCTGAAGAAAATGGTGTTGGCCACCCCGCGCAGGGCGAGGACATCGCCGAAACCGCGGGTATCGCTATTGCTCGAAAACAGGTTCGGCGCGACGGCGGAGACATCCTGCATCAGGGCCACACCCTGCTGCTGCAGCCGGTACTGATTGAGCGCGGTATTTGAATTTTGCAGACGCAGTCCCTCCTGCCCCAGTCCCGCCGCCACTTTGTACGGGTCCATTTCGGTCCTCGTGGAGTCGGCGGCCGCAAGCTGGCTACCCAACAGCCAAGTCGCGCCGGCAAGGAATGCGATGAGGCGAAAGCGCCCGGAATCATGGTTCGTGTGCATCAAATGTTCGTAGGTTCGGAATTCTTTATGTGTCGTTGCTCAGCGCCGCGACCGATGTCAAGATGGGCCATTCCGCCGTTAGGTGCGGCTGGCAGTCGAGAATTACCGGGAGCGGTCCACCGGTGCCAGCCGGCGCAGACCACCGGGTACGTCAGGCGCGCCGCGGGCGGGGATTCGTCACCCAACCCACTCGGCATTCAACGCCTGGGCCCCACCGCCACGACCTTGTCCCGCAGGCGAAACAACATGGTTCCACCAAAGAGCGCGGGAGTGGCCAGGCAGGTTTCCTCGAACTTGTTCGTCGCCACGACGGAAAATTTCCCGGTCGCGGGAACGACGTAGACGTTGCCCAGTTCACTGGCGAAGTAGAGGTGCCGTCCGTCGGACACCGGCGAAGCTGTAAAGCCTTCGCCGAGTTTCGAAAGGCGCTCGCTGTAACGAATCGCGCCGGTCAGGGCATCGAAGCACGTCAGCAGCCCGATATCGGTGCAGGCAAAGACATGCCCGCCGACCACAATGGGGGTCTGCATGTAATTACCGTTCCGATCGTGCTGCCAGGCAACCGCCGCATTGTTCGCACCCGACTCATCCGGCGTGATGTCACCGCTCGCGCTGGCCCGGATGGCGCGGATCGGCCGCATGCGGCCATGGGCGCTGGTGAAATAAATCAGGTCATTGGCCACGATTGGGGTGGGCACCGGGATGTCGCCCCCGCCGTCGAGCTTCCAAAGCTCCCGGCCGGTCGCGAAATCATAGCCGCCCGTATGATGCCAGCCGTTCACGGCGATTTGCGTGCGGCCGGCCGCGGTGACGACGGTGGGCGTGCTCCAAGTCGGAACGTCCGCGCGCGGGGTCCGCCAGAGTTCCTTGCCGTCGCGGACGTCGAACACCGCGAGGTAGGAGCCCTTCAACACATCGCACAACACGATCACCTTGCCGTCGTGAATGACCGGCGAACTGCCGAAGCCCCAGAGCGCGTTCGGCATGGCGAAGTAACCGGAGTCCATGGGACCGAGATCTTTTTGCCACCGCAGTTTGCCGGCGGGATCGAAGCAAAAGAGGCCCTCGGAGCCGAAGATGGCGACGATGTGCTGACCGTCCGTGGCCGGCGTGGAGTTGCAGTGGGTCGCCTTGGTGTGGCGGGGGACCTTTGGCACGGCTTCGTGGCCGAGCGTGTTCCAGATGATCTGGCCGGTCGATTTGTCGAGGGCCAGCAACCGCCATTGGTTCGACTCGCTCTCTTTCACTGAGCCGATGTCTCCGTAGAGGCCCACCTTGAGCTCCGACTTTCCGGCCTGCACCGCCGTCGCGATGTAAATGCGATCGCCCCACCCGATCGGCGAGGCGTGGGCCAGCCCGGGAATCGGGGTCTGCCAGCGGATGCTGTCGCCGGTTGCGATATTCCAGGCGATCGGCAGCGGCACGGAATCGTCGAGTCCGCTGGCGTGCGGACCGCGGTATTGGGGCCAGTTTGCGGCGGCGCCCGTGACCAAACTGGAAAACAAGGCCGCGGCGAAGAACAGGGAGTGGGGCTGCATCGGGCGAAGGGAAACCACCCGTCGGCAAGGCGCAAGTGTCTGACGCCGCCGGAGAATCGGCGAGGATTGGCCGCGGTTCGGAATTGTGCTTTGGGCCTGGTCGCCCCAGCGTGCCGCCCATGCTCTCACCAGGGCGTTTCACCCGCCGGGAATGGTTGCTCGGCACCATGGCTGCCGCGCTGACGGTCCGCCAACTCGCGCTCAACGCGCAGACCGCGTCGAAAACTTCGTCCAGCAAGCTGGCCATGCCGGGACTTGCCCCCGGCCGGGTCGTGGCGGTCACCCATCCCGGTTGCATCGCGAACGGACAGTTTCAGGCGGCGCCCATCGCCCAGATCCTCCGGGACGGCATGTTGGAGCTGACCGGGGCGCCGGATCTGACCTCGGCGTGGCGGCTTTTTTTCGAACCCGGCGACGTGGTGGGCATCAAGGTGAATCCCGTCGGCGGACCGCTCGTGATCAGTTCTCCCCAAGTGCTGCACGAGATCATCCGAGGGCTGGAATCCGCCGGGGTCCGCCGCCAGGACATCGTGGTTTACGACCGGTACCGGGCGCAGTTTCTGGAGATGGGCTTCGACCGGTGGCTGCCCGACGGCGTGCGGTGGTCCTCGGCGACCGCCGATTACGACAATACGCAGCAGCGCATCGACGGGTACGATCCAGCCCACTACATGGACATGGCCGTGACGCTCCCCGGAGACGACATCAAGAATGAGACCGCGCGCAGATCCTATGCGGCCAAGTTCATCACGCAGGAGGTCAACAAGCTGATCAATCTGCCCGTGCTCAAACATCACCAGTCGGCCGGCGTCACGCTCGCCCTGAAGAATCTGTCACACGGCCTGGTCAACAACGTATCCCGCAGTCACTCGAGCAAAACCCTCAATGTTTGCGGCGCGTTTATCCCGGCGGTGGTGGCGATGCCGGTGATTCGAAACAAGTCCGTGCTGCACATTCTCGACGGGATCAAGGGCGTCTATCACGGCGGTCCGTCGGCCCGGCCGCAGTTTGTGTGGGAGCAACGGACAATTTATTTCGCCACCGATCCCGTCGCGCTCGACCATGTCTGCTGGAATGACATCGAGAAAAAGCGGGCGGCCGTCGGCATGAAACCGGTGGCCCAGGCCGCACCTGACGAATTCAGCACCTTCGTGCATTGCCAACCCGAACACATCGAAATCGCGGGCGCCCTCGGCCTCGGAGTTTTCGAGGCCGCGAAGATGGACGTACGCCGCGTGGTCCTGAAGGCGTGAGCTGCGTCGATGCAGTTGAGAGCTGAGAGTTCAGAGCTGAGAGACCGATCTCCAGAGCTGAAACCCGCGCCGTTACGCCTGAAAATGAATTTCTCGGTTTGGCTTTTCTCTCAACTCTCAGCCCTCAGCTCTCAACTGAATTCTTCCGCCTGAGCCCCCCTTACTTCGGATAGCCGACGGACTGGGCGATGATGATTTTCTGTTCGGGCTGCAGCTTCAGCGCGCGAGCCAGCGGCGCACGATCCAATTCGTGCACCACCGTGCCCAGGCCCGCGGAGGCGCAATAGAGATACGCATTCTGGCTGATGAAACCCGCGTCGATGGCGGCATAGAAATCCCGGTCCGGCGGCTTCGCCTTCGCCATCCGGCTGAAGTCCGCCACCAGGATCAGGATCAACGGCGCCGCCTGCAGCTCCGCCTTCCCGCCGGTCTTCGCGCGCAGATCGCCGGTCAGGACCGGCCGCAATCGATGCGGCTTGGCGTCATAGACGTACACGGCGTCTGCCAGCACGACATACACGTCGATTTCCTGCAGGTTCATCGTGGACGGCGCCGTGCGATGATCGCTCTCCGGCCGGTTGATGCCGAAGCCGGCCCAAAGCAGGTCGGACAACACCGGGAGAGGCAGCGGCCTCGCACTGAACTCCCGGATGGATTGCCGCTGTTTCAGCGCTGCCATCAAAGGCAAGCCACCCGTCGTGTTGGGGGCCGGCAACTCGATCGTCGGCAATTCCGCCGCGCCGGCGATTGCCATCCCAGCCAGGAAAAATACCAGCTGACCGCAGGAGACTCGAAGGCAGTGCAGGATCATAATATGCTCAGGACACGAAACGCGACGCTACGGGCGCTGAGCCGTTGTTCCCCCGGTGACGATTTCGTCATCCAACGGCAACTTCCGCTCCTTGGCGACAAACCAGAGCGGCTGCCGATCGTCGTCGAGAATGGGCGTGATGCGGACGTCGACGCGATAGAGAGTGCCGTCCTTGTGATAGTTGACCAGCGTCTCGTGGCTGGGGCGCCTTGCTTGCAACGCCGCGCGAATGCGCGCCACCGCGGCGACGTCGGTTTTCGGACCTTGAAGGAGGTGGCCGGGCTTGCGGCCCTTGATTTCCGCCAGAGAAAAACCGCACAGCGCCGTGAAGGCCGGATTGACCCACTCCACCAGCCCGCCGCCATTGGCCACCACCAAACCGTCCGGCTCCGACGGGCGGGGCAGCCCGTCCAGGGCTCCGAGCAGCCGGGCCCTCAGTTCCGCCGGCGGAGCCGCGGCCGGCGGCACGTGCGCCATCACGATCGCGGTCACCACGTCCTGCAGTCCGGTCACATGCGACCGAAGTTCATCGTGGAATTCGAGGATCACTTCGAAACCGTCCCTTTCCGGCTCCGTCATGGCGCCGGAGACATAAAGCGCGGCGCGATCTTGGAGGAGTTCGGAGAGCATGCGATTGGATGGGTAAGGCCGGACACCCACCAGTCAAAGCAGGATTTCCGCGCCGTCAAAATCCTCCCGCCCTGAATTCGTCGGCGCCGGGCCAGCACGGGGCGTCACCACGGCGTCAGCACCGCGCTGCGGAAGTGAACCTCGCCCCCCTCGGACTGCAGTCCGATCGGGCCGGCCTTCACCTCCACGCCGGTCACCTCGTTGACCAGCTGGCCGTTGATTCGCACCGTGTAGCGTCCGTCGCGCGCTTCGAGTTCGACGCGATTCCATTCCCCCGGGGCCTTCTCCGCCGCCGCCGCCTTTTTGACGCCCGAAATCTTTCCGGCCACCGCGCTCTCGCGTTCGAACCACCGGGGCTGCCCGCCCGCGATCGGAAAGCCCTTGAGGCCAATCAGGTCGCCGGCGTTGCCATGCGCGAGCTGCACCTCGACCGTACGCGGCAGCGCACCGGTGCCCGGCGTCAGCCGCGACATGATGCCGCTGTTGCCCGGCTTCGCGCCCGGCGCCCAGCGATACTCCACGACGAAACGGAAGTTGGTGTAACTCTTTTCCGTATACAACACGCCGATCGGCGTGCCCGTGCACACCAGCACGCCGTCACGCATGCTCCAGACCTGTTCGCACCGCACCCCGGCGTCGGCCAGCACGCAGGTCCAGCCGGCGAGATCCTTCCCGTTGAGCAGGGAAACGGATCTGGCCTCCGCCGCCAACCCGGTGTTCGCCGCGGCCGCGAAACCGCTCATCAGGCCAAAAACCCAAACCATCGTGATCGTTTTCATGGCCCGGCATCGAACATCGCCCGCCCCACCAACTCGAACCGAAAGCCAGTTCACCCGGGGCTGGTGCCACGGATAGAATCCGCGGTGATGCGAATCATTCAATTGCCACATGACCGCGGGACGCCGGTGCTCGGCGGCGACGCAGCGATAATTCCCCTCCGCAACCGGTGAAATCGCCTGCAAGCAGGCTCCTACATCGGTCACCAAGTAGTTTACAACTTTCAGAGTAAGATTCGACTCCTACTGCATGGTTACGGCTAAGAACCGCGCGCCGGTGCCCCTGAAAATATAATTCACCTTTTGGTTTTGCTCTCAACTCTCAGCCCTCAGCTCTCCGCTGAATTCTTACCTCTCAGGGCGCCGAAAAAGAGGTTGTTCCGTTCCGCGCTATCCTGGTAACTGCGGGGTGGATTGGTTGCCCGCCCCTTGCCGGCACCGTTCCATGCTCAAAAAACCAATCCCGATCCCCCAACCATGCCGTCCCAAGATTTGAAAAGCCCCCAGATTATGAAATCCAGAAGCCTGATCACCCTTTTGAGCGGTTGGATCGCGTTTGCCGTGGCTCCGGTTCCCACCGCCCGAAGTGCGGACGGCAGCGCCGCAAGCATCGGGACGATCTCCGGTCAGGTGAGCAACGCCGCCACGACGGCGTTCCTGGAGGGAGCCCGGGTCTCCGTCCGAGGCAGCAACGCGTCCGCGCTCACCGATCGCCAGGGCCAATTCCGGCTCGTCGTTCCGGCTGGCAACGCGATGGTCGACGTCGGGTATACCGGTCTGGACCCGCAGACCACATCGCTGACCGTGCCCGCGGGGGGCGTCGTGGTGCACAACGTCGCCCTCACCTCCGGCATTTATCTGCTGGATGCCATTACGGTCGAGGGCGAGCGCGAAGGGAGCGCGCGGGCGGTCACGCTGCAACGGCAGGCCACGAACGTCAAAAACGTGGTGGCAACCGATGCCTTCGGCAACGTGGCCAACGGAAATGTCGGCGACTTCCTGCAGCGGCTTCCCGGCATCACCGGAGTGTTTGTCGGCTCGGAAGTGGTGGGAGTGTCCATCCGCGGCATGGCCTCCGGCCAGAATGCCGTGATGATGGACGGCGATCGCGTGGCCTCCTCCGACTCGGCCAACGCCGGGCGCGGGTTTGTTTTCGAGCAAACCTCCCTGAACCTGATTGAGTCAGTCGAGGTTACCAAGGCGCCCACGCCGGACATGGATGCGGATTCGATGGGCGGGAATGTGAACATGGTGACGAAGAGCGCATTCGATCGCGCGGATGCGAAGTTCTTCTCGTATGCCGTCGGTTTCAGTCACCGGTGGGGCCGCCGGGCCCCGGCCGACTCGTGGTACAAGGAACCGGTCAAGGGGCTGGCTCCGTCCTTGAATTTCACCTACTCGAATGTGTTCGGCGCCAAGAAGAACATCGGCCTCCTGCTGACCGGAACCTGGCATGTCCAGGCGACGGCGGACATCCGCTCGGACCTCGCGCAACAGCCGACCCTGAACCGGCCCGCCTACGTCTATTCGACGAGCACCCTGCTGATCGGTTCGCCCCGCAGCCGCTTCTCGCTGGGCGCCAAAGTGGACTACAAGCTGAGCGATAACACCGTCATCACGTTGAATTCATCCTACAGCTGGATGCACGATTCGCAGGTCACGCAACAGAGCACGCTCTCGACCTCGCAGGCCATCGCCACCTTCGACGCCAATGGCAACCGAACCGGGACCGGGACCATTCGCCCTGGATTCACCGAGACGTTGACCGAGGTTCTCACCAGTACGAATTCCCTCAATACGCTGACAGTCACCACGGTCGACAAGACCGGCGGCACGTATCAGTTCAAGCCATCCGTCCGACACAAGTACGACGGCGGTCGCTTCATCATCGACTACAATGCAAGTTGGTCCCAATCGGACACCTGGTACGATGCCCATCCCTATGGCGCCAAATACAAAGACCAGCCCAAGGGGACGGTGAGCGCCGTGTTGCGGAACATCGGCTGGACCGTTGATCGGAGTCGGAGCCTGACGAATCCTGACATCACGCAGACGGCCGGGCCGGACATGACCAATCTGGCGAACTACTCGAACCTCGTCCTGACGCAGCCCAATCGCAACGGGCGGGACGAGATCCTTGGCGCCCGCTTCAACGTCAAAAGGCAGTTCGATCTGGCCGTGCCGGCGATACTGAAAACGGGATTCAACTATCGCCGGCAGGAACGGGCATTGGAGACCAACAGCCGGCGCTATAATTACATTGGCACGGCGAACATCTCGAAGTTCCTCAACACGACCGGGCGCTATTCCGAGCTGGTCGATGCCTTCAAGGATGAGGTCAACAAGTTCGTGAATCCGCCCTTTCCCGACGCCTACGCGACGGCGGAACACGCGCAAAATGTTCCGGGCGACTGGGCGGAGGATGTCCCCTACCGCTTCACGCAGTCGCTGGCGAATTTGCGTTCGATGACCGAGGAAGTGGGTGGAATCTATGTGATGGGCGACATCAGGCTGGGCCGGCTCACCGTCCTCGGGGGCGTGCGGCTGGAGGAGACCCGGACCAAGGGCAACGGGCCGCTGCAGGCCCTGACACCGGCGGAGGTGGCGCGCCGCGCGGCGTGGGTGGGCACGGTCACGCCGGCCGAGGCCGAGCGCCGGGTGAAGGCGGAGTATGCGGGCCGGTTGGACAACAGCGCCAGCTATCGCAACGTGTTTCCCGGGCTCCATTTCAAATACGAGGCGCGCAACGGCCTGATTGCGCGCCTGAGTCATTCGAACGGCATCGGCCGCCCCGATTTCGGTTCGATCATGCCGAGCTCGACGGTGAACTTCTCGGCGCAGACGATCACCTTTTCCAATCCGGCGCTGAAACCGCAGTATTCGGAAAACTTTGACGCCAGTCTGGAATACTATTTCGAGCCGGTCGGCCTGTTCTCGGTCGGGGCGTTTGCCAAGAATATCAGCGACTTCATCTTTCAGGACCGGAGCCAGTTTGTCGGCACCGGCGCGAACAACGGTTTCGACGGGGAGTACCCGGGCTACAATATCATCACCTCGGCCAACGGCGGATCCGCCCGGTATCGCGGCCTCGAGCTGAGCTACCAGCAGCAGTTCACCTTTCTGCCGGGATTCTGGCGGGGATTTGGCCTCAACGCCAACTACACGTATCTCACCACCAAGGGCGACTACGGCGGGGCGGCGGTCTCGACCCAGGTGGCGGGCTTCAAGCCCCGCACCGCCAACATCGCGATCAGTTACCGGGGGGCAAAGGCCAGTGTCATCCTGCAGTGGAACTGGCTCGGAACGTGGCTCGTTTCCAATTCCACCAACCCGGCTTTGCTGCGGTTTGAAAGCCCGCGCACCCAGGTCGACGTGAAAACCAAATTCAACCTTTCCCGGCGGATGAGCCTTTTCTGCGACGTGGAGAATCTGACCGCGGAGCCGCTCAACAAAAACTACCTGACCTTCGAAGATCGTTCGGGCCAGACCCGCCTGACCGCGCCCAAGATTGTAGCGGGGATACAGGGCCGCTTCTGAATCGGATTCGTTTTCAATCTATGACCACCAAATTCCAACGCCGTGATTTCATCAAGGGTGCCGCGACCGCGCTTGCCGGCACGGTCGTTTCATCCGCGTTCGCCGCGGCGCCCCGGCGGAGCCCGCGGCCGAGGCGGATCCTGCTGCGCAATGCCTGGCAGAACGTCAACATCGGGGACATTGGGCATTACCTCGGCGCGCTGGAACTCATCGGCAAATATTTTCCGGAAGCGGAGATGACCCTGTGGCCGCGGCCGGAGGCCCTGGCCGACGGCGTGCGGGAGTTGGTGACCCGGTCGTTTCCCAAATTGAAAATTGCCGAAGGACTGGTGCAGGGCGGCAAGCCGGGCACGCCGGAACTGGCGGCCGCCTGGAACGAGGCGGATTTCATGTTGCACGGGTCGGGTTCGGGATTCAGCGCCCGGACCGATCTGGCGGCCTGGCATCGGGTCACCGGCAAGCCCTACGGCGTCTTCGGCACCAGCACCGATCCGATTTCCGGCTTCGGTGACGGCCGCGATCCGGAAGGCGGGACGCTCGCCAATCTTCGCGCGCGCATCGAAAAACTGCCACCGAACCACCTCGATGACTCGACACGCGGGGTCATCGACCGCGCCGCGTTCATGTTTTGTCGCGACACGCTGTCGCGAGACTACCTGAAGGCACAGGGCGTACGGACGCCGATCCTGGAGTTCGGACCGGATTCGCAATTTGGCATGAAGAAAAAGAACGACGTCCTGGGCGACGCCTTCCGCCAGGCCCACGGACTGGAGGAAGGAAAATTCATCTGCGTGATTCCCCGCCTGCGTTATACACCCTATTATCGGATGAGAAACGAAACGCGGGGCCGCACGGACGAAGTCAAGGATGCGATCAACGATCGCACGACCGAGTCGGACCACGCCAAGGTGCGCGACATGATCGTCAACTACGTGCGAAATACGGGCAACAAGGTCCTGACCTGCGGGGAAATGACCTACCAGGTGCCGATGGCGAAGGAGGTCCTGGTGGACCGGCTACCCGCGGACGTGAAGCGCAGGGTCGTGTGGCGGGACACCTTTTGGAAGACCTATGAAGCGGCGTCGGTCTATGCCAAATCGGAGACCGTGATCTGCGTGGATTGCCACTCGCCCATCATTGCGCTGGCCCACGGCCGGCCGGGGTTTTATGTGCGCCAACCGACCGATACCTGCAAAGGGCAGATGTTCCACGACGTCGGCGTGAGCGATTGGATTTTCGAAGCCGATGAAACGAGTGGCCGGGAACTCTGGTCGCGACTGGAGCAGATTCACCGGGATCCCAAGAAAGCGCACGCCCAGGTGAGGACCGTGATGACCGGGGTGGACGCGCTGCAGCGCCGCATGGTCGAAGTGCTGAAGGCGGCGGCGACGGCCTGAGCCTGTCTGAATCCGCCATGAATCGTCCGATCCCACCGCTCCCGCCGGAAAATTCCCGGTGGTCGCGCCGATCCTTTCTGATCCGCGCCGCCACCGGCCTGCGGGAGTGGATCCACCAACTCGAAGGCATGACCGGAGCGCGACTCACCGAACTGGTGATGGACATTCATCGCGAGCCCGCCATCGCCGCGCAGAAGGTCGCACGGGCGATGACGTTCGTTCGCGGGCGGCAGGCGGCAACGATGGCCGCAGTCCGGGCCGCCCTGCCCGCTTGAAGCAAAGCCGGATGCGGCACCGCGCATTCCGAAGCAAGCTTCGCGGTATCAGGCCCAAAGTGAATGAACTGAAATTCGGCGCGCCTTCGGGATGACTTACTTTGGACTGGAGTGCTTGGCCGGCGGCATTGACGCTCCCCGGGTTGAGCGACCATTATTTGTCTCCGATGCCACCCCTAAATCCAGAGCAAACCCGCTGGTTCGCCGAGGAAGTTCAACCCCACGAGCCCGAACTGCGCGCCTTCCTCCACCGTCATTTTCCCACGGTGCAGGACATCGACGATTTGGTCCAGGAGGCCTACCTGCGGCTGATTCGCGCCCGGAACACCGGCTTGATTGTCGAACCCCGGGCTTATCTCTTCCAGACGGCGCGGAATGCCGCCTTCGATCTTTTCCGGCGGAAGCGGGTCGTTTTGCTCGATGATATAGCGGAAAGGCACGGGCTGTGCGTCGTAGAAGATAGTCCCGATGCCGCCGAAACCGCCAGTCATGCGCAGGAAATCGAATTGCTGGTCGAGTCGATCCACGCGCTCCCGCCGCGCTGCCGCGAGGTTCTCACGCTCCGCAAGCTGCACGGCCTCTCGTATCGTGACATCGCGGTCCGGCTCGGCATTTCGGAGCACACGGTCAACGCCCAGCTCGCCATCGGGATCGTGCGGTGCCGGCAGTTCCTCGAGGCCCGCGGGATGATCAAGGATCGTGGCCATGGCACCTAAGAATCCTGAAAATTCCGGCGGCCCCGACGGCGGCCTGGATCCAATCGAACTCGCCGCCGCCGCGTGGTTCGTGCAGCGCGACCGCGGATTGACCCCGGCGCAGGAGGAAGAATTTGCCCGCTGGCTCCAGGCGGACGAGCGCCACCCGCTGATCTACGGGAAACTCACGCAGACGTGGGATCTGCTCGATCGCGTGCCGGCCGCGCGGGTGCCGCTGCCGTCGCATCGCGGCCGGCGGTGGGCTTGGGCGGCCGGATCGCTGGCCGCGGCGGCGGCGGCGGTGTTTGGCTTTGTCGCTCTTGATTCACTCCGGCCCAGCGCGGCCCCGCTGGTTCGGAGCGCGACCACTCCGATCGGCGGTTTCGAGAAGATCGATCTGCCCGATGGTTCCGTCGTGAGCCTGAATACGTCGAGCGCGGTCGAGGTCGCCTTCACCGCGACGGAGCGCCGCGTCCACCTGTTGCGCGGCGAGGCTAGTTTCACGGTGGCCAAGGATCGCGCGCGCCCCTTCGTCGTGCGGGTGGGACAGGTCGATGTCCGCGCCGTGGGCACGGTGTTCAACGTGCGCTGCCTTCCCGCCGCCGTCGAGGTGCTCGTCACGGAGGGCAAGGTGCGCGTCGATGACGCCGCGTCAGGCCGAAGCCTGCTGGCGGCGCAGTCGGAATCGCCAGCGCTCGCCGCGGCGCCGCGCACCGCAGCTCTGGGTCCAGCGATCGGCGCGCCCGCCCCGACGCTCGAACCACTGCTGGTCGAGGGTCATCGCATCACGATCGAAACTGCCGTGTCCGCGCCGGCCGCCTTCGTTCCCGTCGCCGTGGCGCCGCAGGAGGCGGCGCGCGCCCTGGCCTGGCAAAGCCGGCGCCTGGAGTTCAGCGCGCAGCCGCTGGCGGAGGTCGTGGCGGAGTTCAACCGTTACAACCGGCACCAACTCGTGATCGAGGATGCCGGCCTGGCCGCGCAGCGCTTCGGCGGCAAGTTTCCCGCTAACGACATCGAATCCTTCGTCCTTTTATTGGAGTCTAATTTCCACGTGCTCGCCGAACGCCGGGCCGGCGAGACGATGCTGCGGCGGAAACTCGCGACCTCGCCGCGCCCCTGATTTTTCACCGTGGTGAAAATTCTTTTAGAGAGTTCGGCGGCCGACTCCGTCGTATTCGTTGCCGACTCGCGGGTCCATCGTTGCGGCCGGCCCGGCGGTTTTGGCCGCTGCCACCACTTCCTTCGCCTCATCTTCATGACGTTCTGCGCCCTCGCTCTCGCCGCCCTGCCCCAGGTCGGGCGGGCTGCGTCCGGACGGATACAGTTTGATATTACGGGCGGGCCGGCGTCCGAAACGCTCCGGCAGTTTTCCGCCCAAACCGGGGATGATGTGCGGCTCCTGTATGCAGCCGACGTGGTGGAGGGCGTGCGCACGAAGGCGGTCCGCGGCGAGATGACGCCAAATGAGGCGCTGAATATCATGCTCGCCGACACGCCGCTCCAGGCCACGCAGGATCCATCCACCGGAGCGCTCGTCATTGGAGGGAGAGAATCCCCTCGTCGCGCTGATCCGCCCCGCCCCCCTTCCCAGCCTGTCCCCACCCCTGAAGAACGATCCAATACGATGAACCGGAAAAATCCCCTTGCCCTCTTGGTCGGTTGGATCGCCCTGACTGTCGGTGTCAGTCCCGCCACGAATGCAGCGAGCGCCAACCCCGCCGGCGCGGCCGCTGCGCAAACCGGTGCCGCCGTCATCGGACAGGTGAGCAATGCCGCCACCCATGCTTCTCTCGAGGGTGCCTTCGTCACCATTGCCGGCACCAACCACACCGCCATCACCGATCGCGAGGGCCGCTACGAATTCACGGCCTTGCCGGCCGGACCCGCAACGTTGGAGGTGGCGTACACGGGTCTGAACACCGAGCGGCTCCCGGTCACGTTGGCGGCCGGTCAAAAGACCGTGCGCAATGTCGAACTGACGTCCGACATCTACCGGATGGACGCGTTCACCGTGGCCGGCATTCGCGAGGGGCAGGCTGCCGCCATCACACAGCAGCGCAATGCCCCCAATGTGAAAAACGTCACGGCCACCGATGCGTTTGGCAATGTCGCCGATGGCAACGCCGCTGAAGTGCTCCGGCTGCTGCCCGGCATCGCCGCGTTCAACAGCGAAAATGAAGCCCGCTACATCATGGTCCGGGGAATAGACGCCAACCTGAACACCGTGATGATCGACGGCATGAAGGTTGCCTCCGGCGGCATGGGCAGCAATCGCCAGACCGAGTTGCCCGGGATTCCGATCGGGGCGATGCAGGCCGTAGAGGTAACGAAGTCACCCACCCCGGATATGGACGGCGATTCGATTGGCGGAAACATCAATTTTCGGCCGGCGAGTATTTTTGACCGGACTGAACTTCGTCGGATCACCTTCGCAGTCACCGGCAGTACCCGAAAGGTCGGCGAAGGCGTACGTTCCACCGCCTATACTTCAAATCGGATCGACCCAACGTATGCTTTTGGCTATTCAAATCTTTTCGGCAAAGATCGAAACCTAGGCGTCGCCGTGAATCTTAGTCATACCGTCTTCTGGGCTCCCGGCGGCGGACTCCTAAATGCTGGGTACCAAACGACGGCGGCCGAGCCAGCGTATATGCGAAACCTCACCGCATTTGATTATCTTGCCACGGAGCGTAAGCGATCAGGCTTGGACGCGCGGGTGGACTACAAGGTGGGCGAAAACTCGCAGTTCTACGTAAGCAGCATCTTCACCATTGAAAACAGCAGACAGGCTTTTCAAGGCGGGAGCGCCCAAGTGACCGCAGCGGCCAGCGCAATCGCCACGCTCGACGCGTCCGGTCGGCCCATCCCCTTTCAGACCCAGTTTCCCTTCGGAGACCCCAACTACCGGCCCGGTGGCTTCAACGCTGCGGGAGCCAGGGTCCAAGCCTCAATTCTTCCAGGCTTTACTGACAAAGTGACGGAATTGGCCAGTGCGACCTACTCTTTTACCAACACGCCGGTCCGCTCGCTTACTAAACGGTATTCTTTTCAGTCAGGCGGCCGCCATCAGTTTGGTCAGATCGAGATCGACTACGCCGGCAACTATCAGGAAAGTCCGAATTGGAACGGCCAGAAAGACCGAAATCCCAACGCAACCCGGGGCTACATCGTTACGGTCGCCAACACCGCCTGGCGATTGGACGGCACCACCAACGGATCTGTCGTACACCGGGCGGCGACCCAAACCGGAGGCCCGGACGTTCGCGATCCGGCAAACTGGGTGTTGAGCGGCCTGACCACTGACGTGCTGGATCAGGGGACAAATATCCATGGCGGCAAACTGAATCTAAAACTCACGTTCTCCAGTCCGGTACCATCCTATATCAAAACAGGACTGAAGTATATGAGCGAAGAGCGTTATCGGCAGCAGGACCTGAAGACCTTCACCTACTCGGGGCCCCAGGGCGCATTTCTGAGCAACTTCATCGATACATCACTCCCTACCGGCACTCCCCTGGCCACGTGGCATACTTTTGGCATGAGCCCGAGATACTTGAATTTGGACAAAATCAACCAATACATCGAGAAGAATCCCCAATACCTCACGTATAATGCCGCCACTGCGCTGCAGAACCTGCTGGCAAACGACAAGAATGCCCGAGAGCAGGTTTTTGCCGGCTATGTGATGGGGCATATTTCGCTTGGGCCGTTGGCCGCGCTCGGCGGGTTGCGGTATGAAGAAACCCATGTGAGCGGAGAATCCGCGGTGCAGGATCCGCGAGCGGGGCTCACGTTGACCGATCCCGTCGAGCGCACTCGGGCACAGTGGGGAAAAAAGACCACCGTGATCCGAGAGTACCGGAATGTATTGCCCGGCCTTCACTTCAAGTACGAACCGGGGAAGAACTGGCTGATGCGGGCCAGCTATTCGCAGAGCTTTGGCCGACCAAGCTTTGGGTCGATTTACCCGGACACGAGAATCGACTACGTGGCGGAGAGACTCACGCGGAACAATCCAGGATTGAAACCGCAGGACGCCGCCAACTTCGATGTCAGTATCGAGCGATACTTCGAGCCGGTCGGAGTGATTTCGGCGGGCGTCTTCCTGAAGGAGATCAAGAACTTTCTCTTCAGCAACGTGGTCAAGATCCCGACGGGCAGCGACAACGGATTTGACGGCCAGTATGCCGGATGGGATCTCGCCACGCAGGCGAATGGAGGTTTTGCCCGGGTCAAGGGCGCCGAGTTGAATTATTCACAGCAACTTTCATTTCTGCCCGGTTTCTGGAAGGGCTTTGGCGTTTTCGCCAACCACACTTGGTTGGAGACAATGGGAAATTATGGCCGCGTGACCGAACCGGCGGGCAGCGCCCTCGTAAACTTTACACCCAGGGCGGCCAACGCCGGACTCTCGTATGATCGGGGCCGTTTTTATGCGCGCATCAATGTGAACTATACTGGCACGTATTTGAGAGCCTATAACGCTGACCCCCTTTCGCGCTCATATCAAGACCGTCGGACGATGGTCGACACCAAGATGGGTTTTCGTTACTCGCGAAACCTCACTTTTTTTGCGGACCTAAGCAATTTGTTCAACTCCAAGCAAAACTGGTATTCCGGCCTGTACAGGGAATACGTCACGAATTACCGTGACCATGGCGTGCGCATTCAGGCAGGGGTTAACGGCAGGTTCTAACCTCGAACCATGCAAAGCATAGATCGCCGTGTTTTCTTGAGAGGAGCCGTCCTGGCCGCCGCGGGGATCGGCCTGTCGCCGCGCTCGTGGGCGCAGGTCAATGGCGCGAATGGCGACGTTCGCTTCGCCGTCGTAGGCTGCAAAGGCCGCGGACGATCGCACATCACCGATCTGCTCCGGGTCAAGGGTGCGCGAATCGTGGCGCTTTGCGACGTGGACCAGACCGTACTCGACCTGGAGACCAAGAAACTCATGGCGCTCGGACACCCGGTCAAGCGGTACACCGACGTGCGCAAGCTGATCGAGAGCACGGAGGTCGACGCGATCTCCACCGCCACCCCCAACCACTGGCATGCGTTGATCACCATCATGGCGTGCCAGGCCGGCAAGGATGTCTATGTCGAGAAGCCGGTTTCGCATAATATATGGGAAGGCCGCAAGATGATCGAGACGGCCCGCAAGTACAATCGGATCGTGCAAAGCGGAACCCAAAGTCGGTCTCACAGCGGCCTGCAGGAGGCGGTTGCGTGGGTACACGCTGGTAATCTGGGCCGAGTCACCCTGGCGCGCGGGCTTTGTTACAAACGCCGTCCGAGCATCGGCAAGGTGGCCGGAGCGCAGGCGGTACCGGCCCAGAT
>JBIJCX010000284.1:0-11230 GCA_044344465.1 Opitutaceae bacterium | reverse complement strand
GCCCTGATCCCAAGGGCAACTCCGTCGGCGTCGTGATTTTCAGTCATCCCGAAAACTTTCGCTCGCCCACCACGTGGCACGCGCGCGATTACGGACTCTTTGCCGTCAATCCGTTTGGCCTGCACGATTTCGAGCCCGACAAACCGGCTGGAGCGGGTGATTATACGATCAAGCGGGGCGGCAGCCTCACCCTGCGCTACCGGTTCTATTTTGCGAAGGGCCAGCCTACGCCGGCGGAGCTGGACGCAAAATTCAAGGCCTACGCCCGCGGAAAGTAATCGGAGTCGCACTCAAACCCCATCCGCCCGCGCAGCCCGACTCGACCTTCCAAGATGCACCCAAGATTAATTCCGTTCGTTTTTCTCCTCCTCATCGGTGTGGTCGCACCGGCCGCCGAGCCGAAGCCCCGGCGGCTTCTCGCCGGTGCTGCCACCAGCAACATGACGCCGGAGATTGGCGCGATTGTCGTGGGCGGGTTCAATCCGTTTCCCGCCACCCACATTCACGACGAATTGCACGCGCGGTGTCTGGTGCTCGACAACGGCGAGAAGCGAATCGCCGTCGTCGTGTGCGATTCACTCGGCGCGGCGCGTCAGATGTACGACTTGGCGGCACGTTTGGTGCAGGCGGAAACCGGCATCCCCCGCGAGTGCCTGCTGATGTCCGCGACCCACACTCACTCCGCGGCGAGGGCGCTCGGGGTGAACGGCTACTCCACGAAGCCGGACGAAATGGAAGACTATCAACGCTTCGTTGCCCGCCGGATCGCGGACGGAGTGAAACGGGCCATCAACAACCTCGCGCCGGCCCGCATTGGCTGGGCGGTCGCGAGCGAGCCGCGTCACGTCTTCAACCGCCGGTGGTTCAAGAAGGAGGGGACGATTCCGGCGAATCCGTTTGGCGGCCAGGACCGGGTGAAGATGAATCCCGGGCACAGCGCGGATCTCGTGCGGCCGGCGGGTCCGATCGACCCCGAGGTCTGCCTGGTTTCGGTGCAATCACTCGCCGGAAAGCCGCTCGCAGTCATGGCCAACTATTCGCTGCACTATGTCGGCGATGTCGGCACCGGGCATATCTCGGCGGATTATTTCGCAGTGTTTTGCGATCGTCTGCAGCAGCTCCTCGGGGCCGATCGACAGGACCCGGCCTTTGTGGCGATGCTCAGCAACGGCACGAGCGGCAACATCAACAATGTTGATTTCTCCAAGCCCTATCAGGCCGCGGGTCCCAAGTACTCGCGGATCCGCCAGGTGGCCCATGATGTCGCGCAGGTGTCGTTCGAGGCGTTGCAGGGCGTCACCTACCAGGATTGGGTGCCGCTCGACGCGCGCTTCCGGGATCTGAAGCTGGTCGCCCGCCGTCCATCGCCGGAGTTGGTCCGGCGCGCCGAGGAACTGGTCAAGAAGCCCCGGCTCATCAAGGGTCGTCCCGACATGGAGGTCGCCTACGCGGAGCGCACCTTGCGGCTCCGCGATGCCGGGCCGATGCTCGACATCCCGGTCCAGGCTTTGCGGATCGGCGGGGTGGGCATCGCGGCCATTCCCGCCGAGACCTTTGTGGAGACGGGTCTCGAATTGAAGGCGAAGAGCCCGTTCAAACCGAGCTTCACCCACAGTATTGCGAACGGCTATTTTGGTTACCTGCCCACGCCCGAACACCACCAACTCGGCGGCTATGAAACGTGGCTGGGCACCAACCGCCTCGAAGAACAGGCCTCGGTGAAGATCACGGACGCGCTGCTGGCGATGTGGAACGAGATGCGCTGATGGCGATTCCTGCCTGGATCCAATTCAGCCAACCCTGCCGCCATAAAAATCTGTCGCGACCGCCGGGTTTTCTGTGTGCTCCCGCCGTTAATCCCTCACGTTGCGCTGATCTTAAGGACTTATATCATGAAACCCTACCCCGCATTTTTCCCTGCATCCTCGCTTCGATTGACGCGAACCGTTCGCCTCCTGCTCGGTGCTGCCGCGGCCTGGATGTTGACCGGCGCCGCCGCCGTTGAGATCAAGGACGGCCAGTTTCCGGTCGAGTCCAACCTCCGTGCGGGAGTCGCGAAGGTCGACATCACGCCGGCGGATGTGAGCGGCATCACGGTGGTTGGCCACCGGCGGGTCGTGACGGGTGTGCGGGATCCGTTGCGGGCCGGCGTGCTGATTCTCGACGATGGCGAAAACAAGGCGGCGATCGTGACGCTCGATACGATCGGCGCCTGGGAGGAAATGGTACAGCTGGCCCGCGAGCGGATCGAAAAGGAGACGCGCGTGCCTGCGGCCAACATCATGGTGGCCGCCGCGCACAATCACTCCGGACCGGGCTACGCGGAGAACTCGAAATGGGCCGGTGAGTTGATCGACAAGCTGGGCGCGGCGGCGAGGGCGGCCGCGGGCAGCATGCGCCCGGTGACGATCGGCTACGGCGAGGACCGCATTGGATTCGGCATCAATCGCCGCAAAGTAATCGATGGCCGCGCCGTGGTGCGCCTGAACCCGGACGGACCCAACGATCCGCGGGTGAAGGTGCTACGCTTCGATGACGGCAAGTCGCTCACGCCGATGGCGGTGATGATGCATGCGGTCTGCCATCCGTGTTTCTTCACCTGGGGTGACAAGGGCTCGCCGCCCTATCCGCAGGGTTATCCCAAGATGAGCGCCGATTTTCCGGGCGAGGCGCAGAGCTTCGTCGAAATGTGCTACGGGCAGAAAACGGCGGTCATGTTTCTGCAAGGCTGCGCCGGGGACATCCGGCCAAATCTGCCGGGTTATCCCTATCGTTGTGCGGATGAGGCGGACATCCAGTGGGCCGGTCGCGATTTGGGCGGGGCGGTGGCGCGCGCTCTCGCCCTCAGTGTGACGCGGGAAAAGCTGAAGGAACGCGGATCCTTCTACCAGATTCGCATGGCCCGAGGGGTCGTTGACCTGCCCGGCAAGGAAAAGCCGGTTCGGGCGGAGATGCAGGCGCTGAAGATTGGTCCCTATCTTTTCCTCACCATGCCCGGCGAGCCGATGGTCGAATACGGTTTCAAGCTGGAGAAGTCGATCGCGGACCGGGCGATTCCGATCATTGTCGGCTATGCGAATGGAAACATCGGGTACATCCCCACGGCGGACGCCTACGCCGTCGGCGGTTATGAGCCGAACCGATCCCCGCTGACGCCCGAGGCCGAGGCGGTCATAATGAAGGAACTGGGTCGCCTCGCCGATATCGTCATGGGTGATGTCTTTGAGTCGTTTTCGAAACATCCGCAGGACATGAGAAAACGCGAGGAGCAAGAGAAGGCGCGGGCGCTGGAGGCGAAGCAGCGCAAGAGCACTTGAGCTTCAAAATGGGTCAGACTTGCGAAACCCCCGGTATTCGCTCCCTCCCTCTCCCTACCCCCCCCATGACCGCTTTGGTTCAACCCACCCACTATCGGCACCGGATCATCGCCGTCAGCATGCTGATGGCCTTTATCCTTTATCTCGATCGCATCTGCATGGGTGAAATCGTGAAGTCGGTTTCCTTCAACCAGGACCTGAACCTGAGCAAGGAACAGATTGGGCGAATCCTTGGATCGTTCTTTTTTGCCTATGCACTTTTCCAGGTGCCGGCGGGTTGGGCGAGTGATCGTTTCGGGGCGCGGCCCATGCTTACGATCTATATAACCCTGTGGTCGCTCTTCACCATGATGACGGGTTTGATGACGGGCTTTGTGGGGCTCCTCGTCGCGCGCTTGTTGTGTGGCGTTGCCGAAGCGGGAGCCTATCCGACTTCCGCCGCCGTCATCCGCAAATGGACCCCGGTGGACGGGCGGGCCTGGGCGAGTGGCATGGTGGCGCTCGGCGGACGGATCGGCGGTACGCTCGCGCCGTTCCTTACCATCTGGATGATTCATACCCTCGGCAGTTGGCGGACGTCCCTGTTTCTGGATGGCGCCGTGGGACTGGTCATCGCGATGATCTATTGGCGCATAGTGCGTTCTAATCCGCAGGAGCACCCCAAAGTCAACGCCGCCGAAGTCGCCCTGATTGGATCGCCCACGATCGAAAAACGGCTGAGCGGGCGCGAATTCAAGAGTGCGCTCTGGAGCTTCACACGCAGCCGCAGCCTGTGGTGCAACGCGGCCAACCAGATGCTCTCGAACGTGGGCTGGGTTTTTCTCGTGACCTGGCTGCCGACCTATCTGGTGCAGGAACGGGGCGTGGGCGAACTCGAGGGCGGGCGCATGGTCACCTATGTGCTCGCCTTTGGCATGCTCGGACAGGTGGCCGGCGGCTATTTTTGCGACTGGTCGACGCGGCGGCTCGGACTGCGCTGGGGGCGGGTGCTGCCCATGTCCAGTTCGATGTTCCTGTGCGCGGCAGCGTACTTGTGTTGCCCCTACGTGAGCTCAACCTGGCTGCTGATCGCGTGCTGCGCGGTCGTTTCGTTCTGCACCGACATGGCCAACCCGGCCACCTGGGCCTTCATGACGGATGTGGGCGGCCGGGGCACGGGGGCCGCCATGGGCTGGGGAAACATGTGGGGCAACTTCGGGGCCAGCGCGAGCGCGATGCTGGTGCCGTGGCTGCTGGTCCGAGGCGGCGGCGACGGCAAGACGCTGGTCTTCTTCACGCTCGCCGGCGCCTTCGTGCTCGCGGGTCTCGTCGTCCTCCCGATGGACGCCACCAAGAAACTGCTCCCGGCCGAGCCGGCCGCCAACGATGCGTGAGGCTGTTGTCCATCCCTCCGTGGCAGCCGCCAGCCCATCAAAGTGGAGTCTGCTTCGGCGGACTGGATGGCCGTACGGCCGATGGCACGGAGGCGGAACAGCGGCGGCTCGTGCAGTTCCGTGTGGATCGTCCCGGGAACGAGTGGCGGCGGGGGCGGGAAAAATCGAATCTCATGATCACCAAAACTGACGATGCAGCCCGGCGTTCCTACTGGGCGGAACAGATGCAGCTCGGGTACGAGCTGGTGGAGAAAGTCCTCACGTTCGACGTGCGCGAATGCGGCGAGGGCTTTGCCTCCCTGCGCGAGGCGGCCGAGGCCGGCGGCATCGAGATGCTGTTTTCCAGCTCCAAGATCGCGGGTGCGCTTGAGCGGGTGCTCTACATGCGGGAGAGCCTGGTCCACCACCTGATGGCCGCCGGCCGGGCGATGAATGAGCGCGGGTGGGTGCTGAAGATCGAGGACGGCTACCGCTCGCTGGAGATGCAGGGTCAGCTCGTGCGGAAGCCGGAACTGTTCGACGCCATTCTGAGAAAGTGCATCTGGGAAAACGGCGGAAGCATTCCTCCGGCCGAACTGGTCTTCCGCCGGGCGATCGTGCTGATTGCCAACATCCCCAAGATCGGCACGCACATGTCGGGCTCCGCCATCGACATTTCCGTGTTTCACCGCGACGACGGCAGCGAGGTGTGGCGCGGCAATCCGTATCTGGAAATGAGTGAGCGAACCCCGATGCGCTCACCGTTTGTCGAACCCGCCTCGTTGCAGAATCGCCTGGACATAACCGCCTTGATGGAGGCGCAGGGCTTCATCCACTTCCCGTTCGAATTCTGGCACTTCAACCAGGGCGACGCGCTCGGTCATGTGGTGCGCGGACAGGCCGGGCCCGCCCGTTTCGGCGCCGTGCATTGGGATCCGAAAACCAATCGCGTCACGCCCTGCGAAGAACCGCTCCGCCCCCTCAATCCGTTGGATGTGATTGAGAGGGAAATCGCCGCCGCCACGCGCCGCGCCCAGGAGAACCCGGCGGCATGAACGCGCGTCGGCCTGTTTTCCGGTGGGCCCGGTGGATCAGCGCGGTCGCCATCCTGGCACCGTCGTTGTTCGCGGCTGACCAGCCCTTCCTGATCAAAGACGGGCGATCGCAGGCCGAGATTGTCGTGGCCCCGCAGCCTTCGCGCATGGCGCGGCTGGCCGCCGGCGAATTGCAGACGTATCTCCACAAGATCAGCGGAGCGAGACTGCCGATCACCGCGGAACCGGGCGAAAATGCGCCCTTCAAGATCTATGTGGGACGCAGTGCACACACGGAGGCGCGTCACCTCAGCGTCGCCGGGCTCGCGCACGGCGCGTTCCGGATGGCATCTGGCGCCGACTGGCTGGCGTTGCTCGGCCCGGACCGCGACTTCACGCCGCGCGAACCCTGGGCGCGGGCCAAAAGCACGGGGGAGACCGCGCGGGTCCTGAAAGAATGGGATGCGATCACTGGCGAAACGTTTGGCAATCCCTACCTGCAGCTTTTCGCCCGGCAAAGCCGGTCGCTCGACTTCTGGGATTACGACGACCGGGGAACCTTGAACGCGGTGCATGAGTTTCTGCGCAGCCTGGGCGTGCGTTGGTTCGCTCCGGGAGAATTGGGCGAAGTCGTGCCCCCGGCGCGAGACATCCCGCTGCCGAAAGTCGACCGGACGGTCCAGCCCGATTTCGCGGTCCGCAGCCTGCGCTTTTTCTCCGACCACGTTTCAATGAGTGAGGACGAGCTGAGGTGGCAGTTGCGGCTCGGACTGAATCTTGGCCATGAGTTGCTGGGGACCGCGCTGCCCGGCCACGGTTCAAAGTTCGTCTATACCCGCGCGGAGGTGAAACAGGCCCACCCCGAGTTCTACGCTATCTGGAACGGCCGGCGCGCGACGGAGCACAAGGGCAGTGGCGCCCCGTGTCTTTCCGCCCCAGGACTCTTCACCCAACATGTGAAATACACCCGCGCGGTCCTCGATCACTACCAGGAGCCGATGCTGAGTCTCGACGTCTGCGACGGCTATGGTTTCGGCCTGTGCGAGTGCGGCTTGTGCAAGGGCAAGGGCACGCCGGAACGGGGCTTTTCCGGCAACATGTCGGATTATGTCCACGGCTATATCAACCGCGTGGCGGCGGAAATCTATAAAACGCATCCCGACCGCAAGGTGAGCGCCCTGGCCTACAGCGCTTATCGCGAACCGCCGGAGAAGATGGCCCAACTGGCGCCCAATCTCGCCGTCACGATTTGCCAGATGCGAAGCTCGTTCCACGATCGGGCGACCCGGGAGTCGTTTGTGAAGTTGCGGCAACGGTGGCTGGAGAAACTGCCGACGAAGGAACTCTACACCTGGGAGTATTACCTGGAGAATCGGCCGGACAAATCCCTCGCCGGCATCCCGGTCGTTTATCCGCAACTGATTGCCGAGGACCTGCGCGCGCTGAAAGGCATCTCGAAGGGCGATATGATCGAGGTGTACCGGCATCGCGATCCCAAGGATTATCCGTGGGATGCGATGGCCGTGATGCACCTGAACCTATACGTGACGTCGCGGTTCTGGTGGGACGCGGGGCAGAGTCTGGAGGCAGTGCTCGCGGACTACTATGCCGCCTACTACGGCCCGGCCCGCGAGGAGATGAGGGCGTTCATCGAGTTCGCCGAGGGCAACTGGATGAAGATGACGAAAAGTGTCGACCTCATCGACCGGGCGTTTGCGTTGCTCGAACGCGCGCGACAAACCGCCGGAGACACCGCGTACGGAAAGCGTATCGATTTGATTATGGCCTATACCCAGCCGATGAAACTGCTGCGTGCCCGGCTTGCCCTCGGCCGGCAAGGAGCACCGGAGGCGCGCGCCCAAACCCGCGACGAACGCAAGCTGAAGCTGGACGGGCGGCTCGACGACGAGTTTTGGGCGGGCCTCCATCCCTATCGCCTGACGCAGCTGCAGACGGGCGGCAAGACGACCCACGAGACCACCTTCAAGGTCGCCCAGACGGGGACGTCGATTTGCTTCGGCATCCAGTGTTTCGACAGTGACATGGGGCACCTGAACTACACCGCCACCAAGAACGAGGACCCCAGCGTCTGGAACGGCGACAATGTGGAATTGCTGATCGAAACACCCTCGCATTCCTACTACCAGTTCAACATCTGTCCCTCCGGTGCGTTTACCGATGCCGACCGGAAGACGGGGCTCAACACCGAATGGTCTTCCGGGGCGGAGGTGGTCGCCCATCGCGCCGCCGACCATTGGAGCGTGGAGGTGCGCATCCCGCACACCGATGAGATGCAGGGCGTCGTGGAAACCCTCAAAGGCGTGGTCGGGCGCGTTCCGACCCAGACGTATCCATGGTTCTTCAATCTCGGACGCCAGCGGGTCCGGGGCGAAGACCGGGAGCGCTCCGCGTTTTCCCCCACCGGAGTCAAAACGCTGCACGAGCCGATGAAATTCGGGCAGTTAATCGGGAGATAACATGGCAACTGATCGATGGTGGATATGGAGCGGTCATGGGCCGCGTGCGACCGCGCCACACTTCGCGCGGTTTGCCGCGATGCTGCTCGGCGGTTGCGCCGCGTCGGCCGCGATCGTGCCGGCGGCGGCGGTGTCCGGTCCCGGGCGCGGCTGGTCGACCTACGGCGGTGATCCGGCGGGCACGAAGTATTCCGCCCTCGATGCGGTCAATCGCACCAACGTCACCCGGCTCAAGCCGGCCTGGATTTACCGGTGCGATGACATGACGCCGCGACCTGCCTCCACTATCGAGTGCAATCCGATCATCGTTGACGGGGTGATGTATATAACGTCGCCCGGCTTGAAGGTGCTGGCCCTTGATGCCGCGACCGGACGCGAGCGATGGAGATTCGACCCTTGGGCCGGCAAGCCCAGCGCGGGCGTGAATCGCGGTGTCACCTATTGGTCCGACGGCACCGCACCGCGCATCTTGTACGTCGCGGGCACTTTCCTCTATGCGCTGGATGCCGCGACCGGGCGGCCGGTGCCAAGTTTTGGCACGGACGGCAGAGTCGATTTGCGGACGGGCTTGGACCGTGATTTTAGCCTTCAATGGGTTTCGGCCACGACGCCCGGCATAATCTATAAGGATTTGCTGATTCTCGGTTCCACCGTCAGCGAGGGGCCGAAGAGCGCGCCGGGGCACATCCGGGCGTTCGACGTGCGCACCGGCCAGCGCAGATGGATTTTTCATACGATTCCGTTTCCAGGGGAGTTTGGCTACGAAACGTGGTCCTCGGAGGCGTGGAGAACCGTCGGGGGCACGAATTGCTGGGGCGGCATGACCCTCGATCCGGGTCGCGGGCTGGTTTTTTGCGGGACCGGTTCGCCGAATAACGACCACTGGGGCGGCAATCGGATCGGGCAGAACCTGTTTGCGAATTGCGTGCTCGCGCTGCGGGCCGACACGGGCGAACGGGTCTGGCATTACCAGGTGGTGCACCACGATCTCTGGGACTACGACATCCCGTGTCCGCCCAATCTGGTGACGGTGCAGCACGGCGGTCGCCGCGTGGACGCCGTGGCGCAGGTGACCAAGACGGGCAACCTGTTTGTGCTGAATCGTGAGACGGGCGAACCGTTATTTCCGATCGAGGAGCGGCCGGTGCCAAAGTCGGAGATTCCCGGGGAGCAGAGCTGGCCGACGCAGCCCTTCCCGGTTGCGCCGCCGGCGTTCGCGCAACAGCGCTTCACTGCGGCCGAGGCCACGGACCTCAATCCCGCCGCGCGCGCCGCGGTGTTGAAAGAACTCAGCGGGATGCGGACCGGCGACGTTTACCTGCCGCCCGGCCTGCAGCCGTCCGTGGCGCTGCCGCAATTCAACGGTGGCGGCGAGTGGGGCGGGGCGTCGTTCGACCCGGAGACCCGCACGCTGTATGTCAACTCCAGCAGCGAAGCCGAATGGATCTCGATGCGGGCGGCCAAGCCGCGCAGCGACACCACCGTGGCCGCTTTGGGCACGATGATTTTCGGCGCCATCTGTTCGTCGTGCCACGGATTTGACCGACCGGGCAACATCAACGCGCCGTCGCTCGCATCGCTCAAGGGCGTGAAAGAACGGCTCACCCCGGCACAGGTGTCGGAGCTGCTGGAAACCGGCCGCGGCCAGATGCCGAGTTTTGCGTCTTTCATGACGCTCGAGAAGCGGGCGGTGCTGGCCTTCCTTTTCGGCGGGGGCGAGGACGAGCGGATCGCGGCGGCGGACCTGAGACAGAGTTGGGCCGGCGACATTCCCTTCGTCGCGACCGGCCATATGGACTTCCGCGATCCGGAGGGCTTTCCCGCGAACCGGCGTCCGTGGGGTACCCTCACGGCGATCGATCTCGATCGCGGGACGTTCAAGTGGCAGGTGCCGCTGGGCACGTATCCGGAACTCGAGAAACGAGGAGTCCCCCCGACGGGGACGTTTAACATGGGCGGGTCGCTTGTGACGGCCGGGGGGCTTGTCTTCATCGGCGCGGCGATGGACGAGCGCTTTCATGCCTACGACAAGGAGACGGGGCGGTTGTTGTGGGAGTTTCAGCTGGAAGCGGGCGGCTATGCGACGCCGGCGACCTACGAATTGGACGGGCGGCAGTTCATCATTATCGCGGCCGGCGGCGGCGGCAAACCCGGGACCAAGCCCGGCAACGCGTATTACTGCTTTGCCTTGCCCTAGAAAATACCCGCAGGAGATCGTGAAGATGGGTTGAGTCCATGGACACCGTGCTCGAATCTCAGGCGAAAAATGGAGGGCGGAGCTCCACCGGGGCCGAAATACCGTCGACCATGAGCTGGCCTCGACAGAGCTCAGCCCTCCACCACCCTGAGAATTCAAACGTCCTCTAATCTTCCTTCGTGCCGGTGCGCGCAAAAACCGCCCATGCTCTTTGTCATCCATTAAATGACATCCACCTCTGAAGAATGAGGGATGTCCTGCGGCGGACTTAATCGAGTGAAACTGTAGCCGGCATCTCATCCCATTCATCCGCCATCATCATGAAAAACTACCCCCGCCGGTCCGTCATCGTTGTTGCCTTCGTCCTGCTCGCCTTCGCCGCCGGCACCCCGGCGCACGCGGCGGCGCCCAAGCAAACTGCCGCGGGCGCGAAGGTTTTCAAGGCCGGGGCCGCGACCAGTAACATTTCACCGCAGCTTGGCGCCGGCATTGTCGGCGGCTGGAGCGCACCGCCGGCAAATCACATTCACGATGAGTTGCAGGTCCGCTGCCTCGCGCTCGACGACGGCACGACCCGCCTGGTGTTCGCCATCGTCGACAGCGTGGGGGTTTCGCGCGAAGTGTTCGATGAGGCGAAGCGGCTGATTCACGCCGCGACCGGCTTGGCGCCCGAACACATGATGATGTCCGCCACGCACACGCACTCGGCGGTCAGCTCGGGCGGGACCAGCGCTCCGGGGACCGGCAATCCGTTGGGCGACTACAAGACCTTCCTCACCCGTCGGATTGCGGATGGCGTTCGCCGCGCGATCAACAACCTCGAGCCGGCGCGGATCGCCTGGGGATCGGGGCA
>JBIJCX010000620.1:0-3162 GCA_044344465.1 Opitutaceae bacterium | reverse complement strand
CTCTCGCTCGCCAACGCCGCGCGGATCGAGATCTACAAGGTGCCGACGCCCGATCTGCCCGCCTCGAGCCTCGGGGGATCGATAAATCTCGTCAGCCGCACGGCGTTCGAGGCCAGCAAACCCGAGTTCCGCTACAAGGTTTTCCTCAATAAAAACTCCCACGATTTCACCTTCGGCCGCGAGTATGGCGGTGGCGATGGCGACGATCAGGCGAAGGTTTTCCATCACCAGCCCGACTTCGATCTCACCTACACGGTCCCGATCTCGAAGACGTTTGGCTTCTCGATCAATGCGCTCAAGAGCGACCAGTTCAACGTGTCGCGCCGCATCACGCGCACGTTCAGCACCACGACACTCGCGACCAACCCGCTGCGGGCGACGATCGACAATCCCTTCCTCACCACGCTGAGCTATCTCCTGTTTCCCATCATGGAGCGTCGGTACAGCCTCGGGATGCGCTTCGACTGGAAGCTCTCCCCGGTCGACACGCTCTCCCTCAGCTACTCCGGCAACTACTTTCAACAGGACATCGAGGCGTTCACCTTCACGGCGAACACCGGCACCAATCCGATCAGCTGGGGTCCCGACTTCACGCATGGCCGGCCCGGATCCGGCACCGTCACGGTCGCCAATCTCGCCCGGCACTTCTGGGTGCGAAACCACATTTTCCGGCTCAACTACCGTCATCTCGGCTCGCACTGGGACGTGACGGGCGGCCTCGGCTACAATTTTTCCACGAAGATTTTCCGCGCCATCTCGCACCGGCAGCTGGAGACGGCGTCGGGCCAGATCACCGGCGCAGCGATCGACATCGACGGCTATGACGCCACCCTGCCGCGGACGCTCACGGTGCGAAACGCGGCGGGTGCGAGCCTCGATCCGTTTGATCTGCGCAGCTATAACTTCTTCGTCAACGGCGCCACCGGTGCGCGCGACTCGGCGGCGCACGCCAAGAGCGCGAAGGTCGACGCCACGCGCAAATTTTTCACCGACCGGCTCCGCTCCGCGCTGCGCACCGGCGCCTTCACGCGCGAGGAATTCTATTCCTACCGGATGAGTTCGTTCAACCCGGTGTATGTCGGCCCCGACGGCCGCGCCGCCTCGGGCGACGAAGGCATCACCCGCGCGCCGGCCAATCTGCTCAACGTCGCAATGCTCTCGTACGAGTTCCCGCGCGGATTTCCCACGCCCCAATTCCCCAGCACGCGCCGCGCCTGGGAGCTGTGGGAGCAGCAGCCGTCGCTCTTCGACACCAACGCCAACCGGCGCACCGACCTGCAGACCGACCCGTTGAACGCGACCGAGATCACCGAGCGCATCGACGCCGCCTATCTGATGGGCGATGTGTCGCTGCTCAAGAACCGGCTGCGCGTGGTCGCGGGATTCCGCTTCGAGCGCACGACCGACGACGGCCGCGCGGTGCTGCAGGACAACAATGCCAAGTACCAACGCAACCCGACGACCGGCGCCCTGTTGCTCGACGCGCAAAAGCGCCCGATCCTGATCCCGAGTGTCGCGACCGACCTCATCGCGCAGGACGCGCTCGTTTACAAAAAACTCGGTGCGCATTTCCGCAAAACCTACGACGGCATCTACCCGAGCCTGAACGCCTCCTACAACCTCACCGAGAACGTGATTGGCCGCATCGGTCTCGCGCGCACCGTCGGCCGGCCCGATTTTGCCAACCTGCTTGGCGCGGCGAATGTCAACCAGCTCGATTTCGATCCCGGTAGCAGCAACACGGGCGCGACGCTCGGCACGATCGTCACCAAGAATCCCGCACTCAAACCGTGGACGGCGGACAACCTCGATCTCCATCTCGAATACTACACGAAAAACGGCGGCGAAATTTCAGGGGGATTTTTTCGCAAGCAGATCAAAAATTTCTTCGCGAACCGCACCTTCCTCGCGACACCCGACTTCCTCGAGTCGATCAGCCTGGGCAACGAGTTCACCGGGTTTCAAGTGACTGCGCCCTACAACACCGAGGGCCTCGTCCATGTGAACGGCTGGGAGTTCAACGTTTCCCAACCGCTCGGATCGCTCACGCCGATCGCATTCGCGCGCCACTTCCGCGTGTTTGCGAACTCGACGATGATTCGGACGAAGGGCGGAACGGAGGCGGACTTCCGCGGTTTCGCGCCGCTGATTGTCAACTGGGGATTCCACTTCAACCGCCGCGCGCTGGCGTTCGTGGGTAAGTGGAACCTCGTGGGCAAAAAACGCCTCGCGCCTGCCGCCAATACCGCGGCGCTGGGCGCCATCGGTTGGAACTATCAAAAAGAGCGGCTGCGCTTCGATGCCTCGCTCGACTACCAGCTCACGCGGCGGTTCTCGTTTTACGTCACCGGTCGAAACATTTTCAATGATCGCGACCAGACGCAGTTCTATGCCGCCGGGAGCCCGCGCTATGTGAGGCTGGCCGGCGAAGGCGAATACGGCGTGACGATGCAGTTCGGGATCAAGGGAGCGTTTTGAGGGGGCACCACCGGGATGGCCGTGATCGAGTTTACGGTTGGAGGCTGTTTCGGAGGGCGGGAATCTCGGCGCGCAAAACCGCGAGAATCGCATGCCCCGCAAACGAACGTCACGGGCACAACCCGCTTATTCGCGGCCCCCATCGCCTATGGGATCATGACGTGAATACCGTCTTGATCGCGAGACGATCCGCGGCAGTTTGGCCCCGATGCCCATCATCGCTAGAAACAAGAAGCTGAAGGAACCACGCGCCAAAGTTGCCGACACGGCCAAAACCGTCGAGGCCCGCTTGAACGAGGAATTGGCGACCTTGCCTGCGAGATATGGATTCGGCTCCGTGGCCGACTTTTTCGCCGCCGTCACCAAGGCGGTGGGCAAGCGCGGGCTGCGCAAGCCAGGTAAGGACCCGACGAGACACGCAACGGGAGGAATGGGGAAGGGCCACCAGTGGGCCGTCCTGCGCTACAAGACACCCGCCGAAAGGAGCAGGCTGACCATCGCCGGTCTGGAGGCCGCGCGTCGGCGCGGAACGCGGTTGGGTCGACCGCCGTTAGATTCGAAAATCGTGCGGCGGATCCAGGCCGCGGCAGCGCGAATGGGGCATCATGTGCGTGCGATTGCCCGCAAACTTCAGGTTTCTCCCAGCACGGTGTGCCGAGTGTTGGCGAGAGGCCGCTAGGAAGC
>JBIJCX010000619.1:0-3177 GCA_044344465.1 Opitutaceae bacterium | reverse complement strand
GCGCCGTATCGCCGCCTTGCTCGCTGGCTGCGGCCACGACTCCGGCGACGACGCATGCCTGGGCAAACTCACCCAGCGAGGAATCGTCTTCGGCATGAACTCGCACCAAAGCCTCCCCCAACCGCACCGCCCGCCCGGCCTTATCCGCAGCGTCCGCGTGGCCCGCCGCGCGAAAGAGATCCGCCTCGAGACTGTGCGCCGCCGTGAGCCGCAAAAGGTAGCTCCAGTCCGTGGGCTCGGCGGCGGTGAGTTTTTCGAACACCGCGCGCGTCTCCGCGGCCAGTTGCGCGGCCGCCGGGGCCTCGCCCGCGGCCCGCATCAGCCGCGCCTCATACAGCCGAAGAGTGGCCGCCAGTCTCTGCCAGCGCCGGTTGGCCGGATCCTGCACGGTGAGCGGATCGATCAGTGCGCGGGCTTGTTGCAGCAGTGCCAGCGCCGCGGGGCGCTGGCCGGTAATCGACTGCAGTCCGATGCGAAACGCCAGGCAGTCGGCCAGCTTGAAGCGCCAGCGCGGGTTCTTCGGATCGGCAGCGGCCAGCACCTCCATCCGGAGACCCTGCTCCCGAAACCGCGCCGCGGCCTCAGCCAGCTCCCCGCGGCGCTCCGCCACATTACCCAGCCATGACTCCGTCTCCGCCATCGCGAACTGCAGATCGAGATCCTGCGGGGTCGACGCGAGCAGGCTTTTCCAGGTCTGCAAGGCCGCCATGAACCCCGCCCGCGCTTCGGCCAGCTTGCGGCGATCGACGTCGATCGTCGCGAGCACTTGATGACCGGACGCCAGCTCGCGGACCCAGCGCTGGTTCGCCGGATTCAGGGTGACGAGGGCCGCCGCCGAGTCGCGATAGCGGGTCAGCCACTCGCCTGCCGCCGTGAGGTTGCGGCGTTTCCAGTTCACGAAGCCAATCCCGAACTCCGCCTGCGCACGCTCGAACACGATGTCGCCGTCGGCCGGGTGCCGCGCCGCCAGCGCGACGGCGCGCGCATACGCCGCCAGATACGCCCGCGCCGCCTCGGGATAGCGCGCCTCGTCCATCCGGTTCTCGCCGATTTGGTAGAGTGCTTTCGACTGGCGCGAGAGGGCCGTGTCGGTCAGGTCGCGCGGATTGAGCGTGTCGAAATACGCGATCGATTTGTCGCCGACCGCATCGAGGAGGTTGAGGCGGCCGAGTTTTTTCAACTCGGTGCGAAAATCCCCGAGCATGAACGTGAGCACATCCTCCGCCTGCCCCTGCCGGCGCTGCGCGTCGTTGCGCGCCTGCCACGCCACCGCCGCGAGCCCGAGCGTCACCGCCATGCCGAGCCCGGAGCCCGTGGCGATGAGCGTCATCCGGCGGAGCCGCCGGGCATGTTCGCGCTGGCGCAGTTCGTCGAAACCCACGCCGAGCAAACCGGCCACGAGCCGGATGAAGGCGTCCTCCTTGCCGTCGCCCTGCGGCCGGGCGTCGGCCGCGACGTGTTCCGCCGGGCGGTCCGACAGCATCCCGTCCGGTCCCAGACCGCGGCGCAACGCCGGCGAAAAACAGTCGGCGGCGGCGCCCTCGGCTTTCGGTTCGCCAGCCACGATGAACGCAAACACGCGCGTCTCGCCGTGCAGCCGCTTGAACGTGACGATCTCCTCCTGCACCCACCGCGACCTGGCCGAGGCCGGCGAACAAATCACCACGAGCGTCGCCGATTCGCGCAGCGCCGTCCGGATCGTTTCGCCGAGATCGCTCGTGGTCGGCAGTTCGTCGCGATCGCGGAACACCGGCGCGATGCGCGGGCCCACCTTGCCGAGAGGCGCGGCGCGACCGTGAAACCGCGCGGGCACCTGGAAGCCCTCCAGCCGCCGCAGGAGCCAGTTCGCCCATTTCGTGTCGGCGTGGCTGTAGCTGATGAAGGCACGGTAGTGCCGCGTCGCGGGATCGTCGTCCGGTCCGCCGGCAATCATCGGCGCGCGCGTGTGCATGGGATGGGAACCGCTGATCATGGGGCGATCACACGAAGGTGGGAAACGGGTGGGAACCGGAAACGAAGGGGTAACTGGCGACGGACGCGGCGGCTGGGCTGGAAGGCTGCCATCACGACCCGCGACACAAGAGGTGCGAACCGGCATCCGCGCGAGCGCAATGATTGCCGATCACTTGCCTTGGCGGACGGCGAGGAGGCTCTAACCAGGAGATTTGTCGGATGATGACGGCAAGAAATGGAGCAGGGGACTGGTGCTGGATGAGCGGGTCTCGATCTCCTATCCGGACGGCGATCAGGCGGACGACGGCCGCATCTATATAATCTACGATTACCTGCGACGGACGGACAAAGAGATCCTGCTGGCCGTCATCACGGAGGCCGACATCGAGGCCGGCCGGATCAGCGACCCACGATCGCGTTTGCGCGTCATGGTGAACAAGGCGACCGGCCGGCGCTGACCGATCGCGTTCGGCGGCGGCCGGGCCTGATCGGACTGGCGTCCATTCCTTCAGGCCGCGTCAGGCCCGGCGAGATCGTGCGAACATCAGGCGCCGATAACTTTCTTGAGGACGGCCATCTGAGACCTGGCTCGGTCCTCGACGTAGGCCATGGCCTTCTTGACCTTGGCCTGCGCCGCGGGGTAATCGCGGTGGATGCCCATCAGGATATCGAACATCTTCCGCGCCGGCGTGGCGTCGAATTCGGGCGCCCATTCTGAGAGGCCGATGTCTTTAAACATCCAGCATTTTGGGGAATGGAATTCGGAGAAGGTATGCATCATCGGCGTGCCCATCGCGAGGGCCATGATCGGCGTGTGCGGCTCGTGGCAGATGACGGTGTGCGCGCGCGCGTAGAAGGAGCAGGCTTCGTCCGCGCTCCAGAACTCGTCGAAATTGACGACACGGCTCTTCAGCGCATCTGGCAGCGGATCGTAGACGAACTTTTTGTTATAGATCATCTCCTTCTCCACCTCCGGGGCGATGACGACTTTCCCGCCGGTTTCCTTCACCCACAGCGCAATGAGATCCTGATAGACCTTCGCCCGGCGGGTGTCGTCGGCGATGTTCGCCGGCGTCGGGTGGAGCGGGTTGAGCTTCTGCGGCCGCATGTCGTCCACTCCCGGCGCGCTGGGCGAGTGGGTGCGAAGCTGCAACGTGATGAATTTCTTTTCCTCCAGGCCGTGTTTTTTCAGCCGCTGCAGCGCCTTCGCCTCGTTCCGGACAT
>JBIJCX010000618.1:0-3181 GCA_044344465.1 Opitutaceae bacterium | reverse complement strand
AGCGGCTTTATGCCGCGATTTTACCACTCCATCGCGGCATAAAGCCGCTCCTACAGCCAGCCAAGCCGAAGCAAGCTTCGGGGAATCGGACCCAAAGCGAATGAATCCGCCTCAGACGGGGAGTTCCCATCCCGCGCGGTAGGCTTGCCCATCCGCGTCGCCTCAAAACGAGTACATCGTCGTGAACCGGAATTCGCGCGGTGTCACGAGATCGTACCGGCTGTAGGCCACGCCGCGGCCACCCGGCAGGTTGAAGCCAAACGTCGTGACCAGCTTGCCCCCGTGGAAAAAGCTCTGCACCGCGGCGAGATGGGAGTCCATTTTCTGCACCATGCCGCCGTTGTCGGAGCCGGCGGCGACATTGGCATACGCCGTCTGGTAGGCTTGACCGCCAAACGTGAACGTGGTCGGCAGCGCGCGCCAGTCGCCCGTCCGGTAGGTGTTGTATTCTCGGCGACGTAGCCGAGATCGCGGCTCGTGTTCACCGTGAACGGGCTGAGCTCAACGATCTGCTCCTGCTTCGCTGGCGCGGACGCCGCGGCCCCGAGCTCCGCCCCAAGCGTGAAAGCCGGCAGGAGAACCAGGGCGAACGCGGCACCGGGGGCGCGGAGGAGGGGCGGAATTTTCATGGTGGGCGGAGAACCTGGGGCAACCGATTTTCCACGCCGCGTGGTAGTTCCGGGTGCCCGCGTGGTCGAGGTCCAGCGGAGCCGTTCGCAGCGCCCAGAAAAATCGAGCCCCACCTCCCATTGATGCCTTGTGCGAGATTCCATCTCATGCCGGTGTTGTGGGTGCTGATGATGATCATCGCTCCGAGCGGCGGTCTGGCCGCCGATCCCGAAACGTACACGAATCCCGTCGGGGATGCCCCCATTCACATGGGCGACCCCTTCGCCTTCGCGCACGGGGGGAAGTATTATCTCGTCGGCACGACGGCACCGAACGAGGGCGTTCATTGTTACGAGTCCACCGACCTCGCGCACTGGCGGCTCGTGGGGTGGGCCTGGCGCAAATCCGCTGCAGCGTGGGCCGTCGGTGCGTTTTGGGCGCCGGAGGTGACGTTTTACCGCGGCCAATTCTACCTCACCTACAGCGGCCTGGTGCGCGGCTCGAAGCCCGACCGGTTGCTGCTGGCCCTCGCCGTCAGCGACACGCCAGCGGGGCCTTACCGCGACCTGCACACCCCGTGGTTCGATCCCGGATACTCCACGATCGACGGCCACATCTTCGTCGATGACGACGGCACGCCCTATCTCTACTTCAGCCGCAATGGGGCGCAGGAGGGCTACAGCTTTGGGATCAATTACGGCGTGCGCCTGGAGCGCGATCTGTCGCAGCTGGTGGGCGAGCCGGTGAAGTTGACCGAGGCCAGCCAGCCGTGGGAACGCGTGAAATGGGCCGAGAACCGGTGCAACGAGGGCGCCACCGTCCTGAAACACGCCGGGCGCTACTACATGACCTATTCGGCCAACCACACGGAATTTCCGTCCTACGGGATCGGCTACGCCACGGCGGACCAGCCGCTCGGTCCGTGGACCAAGGCGGACGAGAACCCCATTCTCGCGACCAACCTGGAGCTCGGCGTGTCCGCGCCCGGACACAACTCGATCGTGCGCACGCGTGACGGCAAGGAGCTGTTTATCGTCTATCACACCCACGCCGATCCGAAGCGACCATCGGCCGACCGGGTGGTGAACATCGACCGCCTGGAATTCACCGCCGACGGCAGGCTGTGCGTCAAAGGTCCGACGCGCGCGCCCCAGTCGCTGCCCTCCGGCTCACGTCCATAATCGCCGACCTCGGCTGCGCCTTCATTTAGTCCCGCGACAACAACTGCCCGCCTTCGATTGGCCACGGGTGCGAATCCCCGAGCCCGGCAGGCTTCGTCGGCGTCAGAGTCGCCGAGGACATCGCGTTTCCATTTGACGCGCTGCATCTCCGTGCCTTTCTTCGCCGTTCCTGTGCTGGCAAGATAGCTCAGTTGGTAGAGCAGAGGACTGAAAATCCTTGTGTCCTCGGTTCGATTCCGAGTCTTGCCACCATTCTTGAAACCCGTTTCTCAGCAATGAGTAGCGGGTTTTTGTTTTTCGGCAGTCGGTTTTCCCAATATTCTTCCAATAGCGCGCCGTAGTTTACTTGGTTCAAGTGGGTTTCGGAGCGCCGTGGGGATAGCCGCGGTTGAAGCCGGTGTCGGCCGAAACCAAGCGAGGTCCAGCGAGGTGACCGCGACGGATATGATCCCGTCTCCAGCATAGCTTTCACCCAATCCGCCATCGTCTCCCAACGGGCAATCCGTCGGACGAGTGACTCGTGAGGCCCGAAGCCGCCCTACCCTGCCCCAGGGCTCCTCGATGTCCGCACACACGGGCAACAGTTGCCGGCGGGACCGAGTGTCGCCCTCTGGCGACCTTGGGCGGTCACTTGCGGCGTGTTCGTTTGCTCGCTCGACCGGCAACAGGCACACGCAACGGTCCATCCGACCAAGCTCCCCTGCGCTCAATCGTCGTCCCCGCCAAAACCGCCCATCCTGGTTCGTTTCGGCCGCGACACCCGGCTCAGCGGCTTCGGCGACGACCTCAAAAGGCCGCAAGCAAGCCTCGCTGACCGCGACCTACGGCAGTGGTCGGTCGATCTCTATCCCCGATGGCCGGTGCGCTCGGGGGCGACCAGCTTCCGCAGGCTCAAGACGAAACCGGAGACAATCCCCTACGCCCGCGAAATGTCGCTGCGGCTGGCGAATCGCGGCGCGGTCGACCTGGAGACAAGTTGAGGTGGACGCGCTGGATCAGATACCAATGGCGAGACGGTGGTTCGTGGACTTCGTCGGGACGAACCTGCCGGTGAACGATCCGCGGGTGCGAAGACGGGGAACGCGGCCAGGGCGACGGTGGTGGATACCCCGAATTGACCCGCCGCACACAACCGCCACGCTCGCCCCGTGACCCCGCCCGACAACATCGACGACACCCTTGGCGACACCGAACCGTTGCCATCCGATGAACAAATCGAGACGCTGCTGGAATGCACCGCCGCAGGGCTTTCTCATCTCGACCAAGGCGATCCGAAGGGGTCGGCGCATGTGGTCTGTGGTAATGATTACGGAGAAATTACGGAAGACGGCTTTTCGCGCATGCTGGAGCGAGCAGACTTTGGAGCATGGCGCGCAAATTGCGGATGGAAT
>JBIJCX010000617.1:0-3208 GCA_044344465.1 Opitutaceae bacterium | reverse complement strand
ACATGAACTGTTTACGGAACTTGGACTCTCGAATCCGCTTGGCGACGATCCTAACCAGCTAGTCATCAACTATTAATAACCGGACAGCAGTGATTGCGTCCGATAAATTCACACACTCCGGTCCGTAGAATGCACTGACAATTCCTTGTCGTGTCTTTTCGGATGGAAAAGCATCTACTGGACTAAGCGAACCAATGTCACTCTTTGTAAGAAGATGTTTAGTGTAATCACTCATCGCAAAGAAGTACTCCACAGGAAACGCTTCCGGTCCGAGACGCCTAGAATGCTCTATGCATAGACAATGCCCAATGACAAGCGGCACAATGCGGATTTTAATCGCCTTCACGACGCGATTCTGAGCAATAAGCTTCCGAACGAAATCCGAGGTTCCGACAGAGGAAAACATATACATCACCTCGGCGCGATCTTCAGCGCTTTTAAGCATTCGCGCCTTGTCAGCAGCTGCGGCATTCACAGAGGAACGAAACAGCTTTTTCAGGAAGTTCATCGGGTTGCTCGGTGGTAGGATCAGCCGTTATGACTTTGTTGCTAAACTTCAACGTCAAAGTGTTCAACCGTCGTCGTGTGACGGCTGATACATCGCACGAGTCTCAACGTTAGCCCTTTGGGAGATCAATATATGAGTAAGCGATGATCTTCGCCCCTTCCTTGTGAATCGCTTCGGCCAATTGTGAAGCGCGGCTTTCAATTTCATCCAATCGAGGCTCGATGGCGAGAGCAGTGGTGTCCACCAAATCCCCTTCGGAATCGAGACAGGCAGCAATAGCTCTGTGCGCGACAAAATTCCGGTCATCTCTAAATTTATTCAGTTTTTTTACGAGACTAGGGTTGGCGCTCAACTTCTTGAATACCTCAATGAGTCGCTCCAAAGATGCGTCCATGTAATCACTTCCAGCCATCCCAAATGGCGTTCGACTGCCAACACACCTGGTCACCAACGTAAGCGCCCCTGTGATGTAGTACTTCAGTGCGAACTCCACCTGCTGGCAGGCAGTCAAGGAGTGCGCGACACGAAGAAGATAGGCATTCTTTCGACGCTTCATGTTCTTCCGACGGCGAGGCCTTTGGTAGGTTTTCTGGTCGCGGCGTCCAAGAGGGTCCTGATGTGAAACGTGAAAACCCGGCTCGATTGGCTCGCGCGCCCGTCGGTTAGGCTTTCACAATTCATGGTATGATTCTGTCCGTGCCCCCCAGCCGCGTGGTATTCTTCGTTCTGAGCCGCGACCCACGCGGCGTAGGAGTTGCCCGTGGTCGGATCAGCGGCCGACCGCAGCCAGCCCTTCGTCGGGCTCTTGAGACAGACCTCAAAGAGGTGTGCGGAAATCGTCATCGACGTACTAAGACCTGCTCTCCGACGTGAATCAGGACCGAATCGCGGCGCCACGCAAGCCCGGCGGTTTGACGAACCGGATAATTCCCTCCCGCCAAGAGTCCGGTTTCGTGTAAGTAATCTCGACTATCGCCTGCTTCGCCCCGCGTCTCTTGACGGCAAAGAAAGTTAAATGACATTTATGCGCCGGCATGAAAACCCTGGCGATTCCAACGGCGCGGCAGAATCTCGGCGCCTGGCTGCCCCGCGCGGCCCGGGGAGAGGAAATCGGCATAATCTCCGGCGCGCAGGTGATCGCGTTGCGCCCGGTTGAAATCGCCAACGCGGTCAACGCCCCGCTGCGAGCGCTGCCTAATTCGTAGGGCAATCCGCACGTGCATGGCGGATATTCCGTGCGGCGCCTAGCGCCCGGGCCTCTATGAAATCCGCGCCGGGCTGGGGCTTCGGGTGATATTCAACGTCTTCGCCGGTGGCAGTTCGCGGATGAAGGCCCACGAGACCTCGGCCACCTGACGGTTGTCGTAGCGCACCTCGAAACCAATCCGGCTTTCCTCATCAAGCACCACCTCCAACGGCTCCGCACCCAGAGAGATTTTGTTCGCCTTGCGGATGGTCTTGTGTGGCTCGAGGAAACTGAGGCCGTCGTCGAACTCGACATCGAAAGCGTCTTCCCATGCAAGGTAACGGACGCCTTTGATCCGAATCATTTTCGCGGTGCCGAAGGGCTTCTTGAGGTTGGTCAGTGATTTCATAGTGATGATGTAGCCTCCGCGGCGGACTCGGCCCATAAGTGCCGATTCTTCAGCACGGGAGCCGGAGTCAAGGGTAGAGACGGAGAATGCGGCTGCCCCAAGTCTCGAACGACGCTTGCGTCCGTCCGCCGGCTCAAGGCACTCTTTTGCAAGCATGAGTTGGAACAATCCGTTTCGCATCGCCGAGCCGTGCCGACGTGACGTCGAGGTGATCCGCGCTGCATGGCAGGATGCCGATAAGACGAAGAAGGCGGCGACGCCGCGCCTTTCCCGGAGGAAGGGAATAGCCGATTAGGATGCGGCGGACCTTTACGGAGGAGAAATCCATGGACGACTGGGATTCCGAATGGCAGCGCAAGGGCGCGACGCTCAGCGACAAGACGGCGCGGAAGTCTAGTCTGATGGCCGATCTCGGAAGCGACGGCACCAAACCTGTTGTCAACGGAGGACGAGGAAGATGAGCGGATTTTTCGCCCAGGTCCGGCGCGCGGGCTTCGACATTGGTCTCTCCACCGGGAAGCTCGCCCAGGCGATGGTCGAGGTACTCTTGCGGTTGCCGCTCGAGGCGGCACCCTCGAAGGAACTCGTCGTGCATCACCTCGGTCTCCTCGGGCAGATGTCAAAGACCCGCGACATCAACACGGCTTGGAATACCGCCAAGCGCCGAATAGTGCGAGAGCACGCGGACAGGTTCTGTCTTGACGGGAAGGTTCTCCGCCCGGCGTCGGCCAGGGACGATCGCCCCCGCGAGAAGCTCTCCGCCGCCGGCCACCGCAAGCTCGCCACCTTGGCCACGAAGGAAGGGTTGACGCCGGATGAGCTTCTTGGCCGCCTGATCTCCTCGTGGCGGTCCTCAAAGCCCTAACAATTCAATAGCGACGCCGGTGTTCCGGCCAGGCTGCTAAACCGGCACGTTGTGCCGCAGAAGGCCAATTTTTTGGATTTTGCAGCGCGCAGCGCTGCTTTGGCAGACTGTCTGACGGATCTTCCTTTCCCCCCGAAGCGGGATTTTGCGAGCAACGGCGGCATCATTTCAGAGGAGAAACGCGGCCCCGGCGAGGTAGCGTGAGCCGGCGTTTCACGGGGTTTTTTAGGGACAACTTGG
>JBIJCX010000616.1:0-3210 GCA_044344465.1 Opitutaceae bacterium | reverse complement strand
CGAATTGTTCTCAACGCGAAATCACTCTAACTGCCTTGGTCTCTCAGCCCTCAGCTCTCAGCTCTCAACTCAAGGCGAAGCGAGGCTTCGCCCTGCTCATTGTCATCACGCTGCTCTCGTTTGTGGTGGTTCTGCTCCTCGGCCTCGCGGTGTACACGCGCGTCGAGACGGCGGTGGCCGGCAATACCCAGCGCCAGGCGCAGGCGCGGGAAAACGCCCTGCTCGGTCTGAACGTCGCGCTCGGGCAGTTGCAGTGGTACGCCGGCTCAGACACGCGCATTACGGCCGCCGCACATAACTTCGGTGGCATCGATGGCACGCGCGACTACACTGGCGTCTGGAACGCCGATGCTTCGGCGACCGTGACGCCTGCCACGCCGATGACATGGCTGGTCAGTGGAAACGAGTTTTCTCAGCCCGATACCAGCGAGGGGGCACCAGAAGGTAGCACGATTCCGGCGCCGCTCGCCGTCACACCGGCCGCGCCCGGCATGCGAACTGTCGATCTGGTTGGCCGCAATTCGACCGGGAGCACGAGTCGAACCGCGTATGTCGCCGCACCGCTCGCCGATGTACGGGTCAGCGGCGTTCCTGGCACCGCGCCGAACGCCGAGTCTGTAATCGGCCGCTACGCGTGGTGGATCGGCGACCAAGGCGTAAAAGCCTCCGTCGCGCTTCCCGACGAAACCAGCAAGATTGACTATCCGCCGTTCGTAACCACGACAACTAGCACTAACGCAAGCGGCACCATAGTTACGTCTACGTCGGTGGACCTTCGGGAACGCATTCGCCAGCAAATCGCCGTCGGCGCCGGAGCCGCCGATCCAAACGGTGCGTCAGCCTTTGAACCCCGCGACGACAACAACGCCCCCCACGTAGCCAACCAAAACGTCATCGCGCCAAACCAAATCGCCGTTCTTGCCAGCACCGCAGCTTCGAGCGCTGGGCTTCGCAAAGATCTTTCATTGCTGCCCGCCCTCCTAGGGAGCGACGTGAATAGTTGGCTAGACTACAGCGTCTACATGGAGCCCGTAGATCCTGCTTTTACTCCTCCGACCGGAGCGCCCGCAATCAGTCCTCCATACTCCACCGACCCCCTCCGCCGCCGCTACGTCATGCAGGGAGCTTCGCCGCTGATTTCTCCAGTCCTTAGTTTTTGCCTGCTCTCATTCAACGTGCGGACACTTCCAACCCCAGGTGGGAGCCCTTCCGCTTCATCGCAACCATTGCAGGTGCGCTTGCGCGGTGCCTTTAGTCTGTGGAATCCGTATTCAAGCGCGCTAGTTCCCGATAATCTGCGTTTGGAGATTACTGGGCTGCCGGCAACCCTTGATCTTGACGATGTCACAAATCCCGCCAGTTCCCAAACGATTCCATTTGCGAGCTTGTTCGAAACCCCCGGAACGCCCCTACCGGCCGTCCGTTTCAGCCTTCCATGGAGCAGTAGCGCGTCGCCCCCGCCAAACGACGACCGGCACTCGTGGCTCCCAGGCCGCACCTACAGTTGGACAATTGCTGAAGACACAACCGGGAACTCTCCGCCACCTGGTGGCTATTCGTGCGTACTGAATTCCCAAGACATCAACAAGGTGTCGGGTGAAGGTGTTCAGCAGACCATCGCGGGAGTAATTGTCGATGGCAGCGACGATTGCCATCTTGAGACAGGCGCTCCCACGCAATTTGTCGTAAGTCTCATCGCCGAGCGTGCGAGCGGTGACGTTACGCTGGCATCGTTCACTTCGCCACAGTTCAATCCGTTCAGGACGACCACTCGTCCTCTCGGTAGCTTCACGTACACGCCCACCTTCGTATTCCGACTGGCTGAGAGTGACAACGGTGCCGGTGCCTGGCTCATGACAACCGGACAGGATCTGCGCGAGTCGCCGCTCCCGGGCGACGCTTACTCCGTCGGCACGACCGGACACGTCAATGGTCCGTCGCCGGAACTCTATGAGAATGTTCGCACTATCTCTGCACCGGATCGGTTGCTCGATCGGGATATCGCAAGCTTTTCCTATGACGAAGACACTCCGGTCTTTGAATTGCTTCGGGCACCGCTGCTCTCGGTTGGGCAGCTCCAGCATCTGCCGCTTGCCGGTCAGCGTCCATTCGCAATTGGCAATTCGTGGGTTGGAACATCGCAGCTCAATGGGATTAATGCCTCGGAGATCTTTGACCGGTTCTTTTTTTCTGGTCTGGTCGGAGCGATTGCCCCGACCACGGTGAATGGTTTGCTGCTACCAAACCCGATGCTCAAAGTGCTGCGCGACCCTGTCACGGGCGTTCCTGCGACGGCGGCGGATTTGCAGGCAGCGCCAAATGGACAATCATCCAAGTTTCTCCTGCAAGGCGGGGCGTTCAACATCAACTCCACAAGCGTCCTGGCGTGGGCCGCTGTCTTACGTTCCGTCCGATTTCCGGCGCCACAGTCCTTCAGCTATCTTGACGCCGACTTCACGACCGGCACCGCAGATGATTCGGTCATTCAGAAGGTGCAGTCCGGCGACGCGCAATTTTTTCGTTTCCCGCAGTCCGCACACGAAACATACAAAGCCGACGACCCGGTTGGCGGAAGTACCTATGCTGCGAGCATCGACGCTCCGTCGCTCCCGCCGAATCCGACTTCCACTGCCAACACGCATTTCTTCCGCAGGGGTATGCGAACACTCTTTTCCGCGGATGTAGCTGCACTGGCGCAGAAGATCGTTGAGCTAATTAACGCTCATCACGGCACGAGCGGGCCATTTCGCACACTTGAGGAGTTCCTCGGTCCCGCGTCTCCGGGCAGCCCGAGTCTTCTCGAACAGGCCATCGTCGATGCCGATGCGGCCGGCGCTCAGATCAACAAAGACAGCAACGGCAATCCCCTCGAGTTCAGTTCCCAATTCCTCACCCAGGGCGACATCATGACCGCTCTCGCGCCGGTGCTGTTTCCGCGCTCCGACACCTTTCTCATTCGCGCCTACGGCGAGGCGGTGAACCCGGCCACGAACGCCACCGAGGGCAGGGCATGGTGCGAGGCGCTCGTGCAGCGCGTGCCGGAGTACTTTGAACCCCCTAATCTCAGCACCGCGACGGGCGACGCGGCGGAAGTCGCGCCTGCTGACCTCACGAGCGACCTCAACAAGGCCTTCGGCCGGCGTTTCAAGGTGCTTTCCTTCCGATGGCTCACGCGCTCCGACATCTGATGCCTGTAGCGGCGGTCTATGA
>JBIJCX010000283.1:0-11424 GCA_044344465.1 Opitutaceae bacterium | reverse complement strand
GGTTTATCTCCACGTCTTCCGCTGGGAGAAAGACACCCTCGAAATCCCGGCGCTCCCGCGGGCGGTGAAGTCAGCCGCGCTCCTCGGCGGCGGCCGCGCCACGGTGCGCCAGGCGGGTGGCAAACTCACCGTCGCCGTCGATCCCTCCGCGCGTGCCGCCATCGACACCATCGTGAAAATCGAACTCGTCGGCTCGGCCATGGACCTGCCGGCGATCTCCTTTGCGCCGCCGATCAAGGCGACGGCGTCCAATGTCTATCACACGAACATGGCCGACCATGGGCCGCAGCAGGCCTTCGACCAGGATCCGGCGACGCGCTGGGCCACCGACTCGGGCACGAAGCAGGCCTGGATCGCCCGCGACCTGGAAAAGACGATGACGGTCAGCCGCGTGCGCATCAACGAAGCGGTTGCCGAACGCGTGCAGAAGTTCGAGCTGCAGTACCGTGACGGCAATGACTGGAAGACAATCGTCAGCGGCGGCAAGATCGGCCGCGCCTACACGAAGACTTTCCCGCCCGTCACCGCGCGCGAGTTCCGCCTGAACATCCTCGCTGCCACCGACGGCCCGACGATTGCCGAAATCGAACTGCTGGAGAAATGAGCGGCCCGCTGTCTCACCCTGAACGCTCCCATGACCAACCTCGACTGGACCATCATCGCGATCTACCTCTGCGCCATCGTCGGTCTCGGCGTGGCCGCGGGTTTTCTGCGGCGCAAGGGCGAGCGCGGCGGTGAAGGCGGCCACTATTTTCTCGCCGGCAACACGCTCGGCTGGCCGGTCATCGGACTCGCGATGTTTGCGGCCAACATCTCGACCGTCCATCTCGTGAGCCTGGCCGAGGCGGCCTACAAGTTCGGTCTCGTTTTTGGCAACTTCGAATGGATGGCCGGCTTCACGCTCGTCCTGCTGTCGCTGTTCTTCGCGCCGCTGTATCTGCGTTCGCGGGTCGCCACGCTGCCGGACTTTCTCGAGCGCCGCTTCAACCGTCCGTGCCGCGACGTGCTGTCCGTCGTGTCGCTCTTCTCGGCCATCGTCATTCACATGGGCGTGGCGCTGTACACGGCCGCGTGGGTGCTGCGCGGAATCCTCGGTCTTGCCCCGGGCGCCACCATCGTCGGCGTGGATGCGCTGCTGGTCTTCATCATCGTGCTGGGTGTGCTCACGGGCATCTACACGATGGTGGGCGGGCTGCTCGCCGTGGTGTGGACCGAGAGCGTGCAAACCGTCCTGCTGCTCGTGGGCGCCGTGGTCGTCACCGTCGTGGGCTACATCAAGATCGGCGGTTGGTCCGAACTCGCCGCCACGCTCGCCAGTCATCCGCATCCGCTGGCCGCGGTGCCCGGCAGCGGCGTCACCTGGGGCACCGCCAATTTCCTCCACATGGCGCGCGGCGCCGGCGATCCGTCAGGACTCGCCTGGTATTCGATCCTGCTCGGTTATCCGGTGCTCGGCATCTGGTATTGGTGCTGCGACCAGACCATCGTGCAGCGGGTCCTCGCCGCGAAGGATGAGAGGAACGCCCGCCTCGGCCCGCTGTTCTGCGCGTTTCTAAAGATCCTCCCGGTCTTCTTCTTCGTGCTGCCCGGCGTGATCTGCGTCGGCCTCGTGCAACAAAACGCCTTCGGTGGCGCCGCCCCGCAAAATGCCGCCGATACCTACACCTTCCTCATCACCCATCTCCTCCCGGTCGGCCTGAAGGGCCTCGTCGCGGCCGCCATGCTCGCCGCCGCCATGCAGACCTGCTCCGCCGCGCTCAATTCGACCGCGACCCTCGTCGCCTACGATCTCTTCAAGCGCCATAACCCCGCCATCCGCGACGACCAGCTGGTGCGGATCGGCAAAATCACGACCGTCGCCGGCACGATCCTCGCCATCGTGGCCTCGCCGCTCTTCGGCCACTACACGACAATCTTCGAGGGTATCAACAAGCTGATCTCCTATGTCGCCCCGCCCATCACCGCCGTGTTTGTCCTCGGCGTCTTCTGGCCGCGCGCGTCGGGCAAATCGGCTTTCATCACCCTGGTCGCCGGCATGGCCCTGGGCGCCCTGACCTTTGCGCTCGACTGGAGCGGGGCCTACCGCGGTGACTTCATGCTCATCGCCTTCGTGCTCCTCGTCGCCTGCCTCGCGATCATGGTGGCCACGACATTCCTTTACCCCGAACCGCTCAAGGCGGAGGCACGGCCGCTCGTGTGGACCGACTGGCGCGAACCGCTGCGCGGCGAGGCCGGCGGCCGCGGGCTGGGCAACTATCGCGTGCTCACCGTCGTGGTGCTGGTCGTGTTCGCCCTGCTCTACGCGATCTTCCGCTGAAACCCTTTGGCCCATGAAACTCATCTACACCCTTCTCCTGGTCGCGCTGCTCTCCGGCTGTGCCGCGATCTCCCGGCCGCCGCAGCGCTTCGCCTGGGTCACCGGCCTCAAGCCGGAAAAGGCGGCCCACTACCGGCAGCTGCACGCCAACCCATGGCCGGGTGTGAACCGCATGATCAAGGCGTGTCACATCCAGAACTTCTCGATCCACGAGCGGGAGATCGAGGGCAAGACGTACCTGTTCGCGTATCTTGAATACACCGGGGCCGACTTCGCCGCCGACATGAAACGGATGGCGGCCGATCCCGAGACCCAGCGCTGGTGGCAGGAAACGGATCCGTGCCAGAGCCCGCTTCCCGATGCGGCGGCCGCGAAGAAAATCTGGGCGGACACGAAAGAGCTCTATTTCCTGCCATGACGGCGGCGAAGGGTTCGAACCGGCTGCAGGGCAGGGTGGCGCTGGTCACCGGCGGGGCCGCCGGCATCGGCGCGGCGATCGTGCGGCGTTTCGTGGCCGAGGGCGCGCGGGTGACCGTGGGCGATCGCGACCAACCGAACGGCGAGGCGCTGTGTGCCCAACTGGACGGAGCGGCGGGGTTTCAAGGGCTCGACGTGGCCGACGCCACCTCCTTCGCGGAGGCCATCGCGGGCGCCGTGGCCCGCTGGGGGCGGCTCGACATTCTCGTCAACAACGCCGGCATTGCCCTGCCCGCGGCCACCGTGCAGGACACGACGATCGAACAGTTCGAGGAGCTCGTGGACGTGAACCTGCGCGGCGTTTTTCTCGGTTGCAAACTGGCGCATCCGGAACTCAAGGCCACGCGCGGCTGCGTGCTCAACATTTCCAGCATGGCGGGCGTCACGGGGCAGGAGCGCCACGCCGCCTACGGCGCGACCAAGGGCGCGATCAACGCGCTCACGAAGTGCATTGCCGTGGACTGGGGCCGCGACGGCATCCGGATCAACGCGCTCTGTCCCGCCGGGGTCTGGACCGACACGCTCCGGCAGTGGATCAAGGCGCAGCCGGATGCGGCGGGCATTCCCGAGTATCTCGAGCGCATCCACGCGCTCGGATACTGTCCCGAACCGGAGGAGATCGCCACGGTCGCGGCCTTTCTCTGCAGCGCCGAGGCCAGGTTCATCACGGGCTACGTCATGCCCGTGAGCGGCGGCAGCGAGTGCGGCTACAACGTCCACGCCCCGGTCTCACTCGCCGATCCGCAATCCTGATTCCGATGACCTCCCGCGAACGCATCCTTGCGGCCATCGGACACCGTGAGCCGGACCGCGTGCCGGTTGATCTCGGCGCCACGCCCAGTTCCGGCATCTCCGCCATCGCCTACGGCAATCTCAAGCGGCACCTCGGTCTGCCGCGCGGGCAGAATCGCGTTTACGACGTGGTCCAGCAACTCGCGCAACCAGAGGACTTCATCCTCGACCGTTTCGGTGTGGACGCGATCGACATCGGCCGCGCCTTCAACACCGACGACGAGGCGTGGCGGCCAACCGGGTTGATGGATGGCCAGTCGGCGCAATATCCCGCGTGGTTTCGGCCGGAAGCGCAGCCGGATGGCTCGTTCATCGCCCGCCACCGCGACGGCACCGACATCGCGCGCATGCCTGCTGCCGGCACCTTCTTCGACCAAACCTGTTTTCCCTACCTCGACGGCTACCCGGTGGACTACCGCGATCTGGGCGACGCGATGGGAAAGGTCCTCTGGTCGGCGCTCGTGCACAGCCCGTGGGATCACGCGGGCGACCCTGACTTCTGGACCACGCTGCGGCAAAAGGCGCTGGCGCTGCGCCAGGCGAGCGATCGCGCGCTGATGATCGTCATTGGCTGCAATCTTTTCGAGTGGGGCACGTTTCTGCGGCGCATGGACAATTTCCTGATGGACCTCGTCGCCGAGCCCGAGGAGGTAGAACGCCTCCTTGACGCGCTGATGGAGAAACATCTGGCCACGCTCGCCCGGGCGTGCGCCGCGGTGGGCGATGTGGCCGACATCATCCGCTTCGGCGACGACCTCGGCACGAACGGCGGGCCGTTCATGTCACCGGCGACATATCGCCGGCTGTTCAAGCCGCGCCACGCGCAACTCTGCACCTACGTCCACCGGCACACGCGGCTGAAGACATTCCTCCACTCGTGCGGTTCGATCCGGCTGTTGCTGCCTGACCTGATCGAGGCGGGTTTCGATGTGATCAACCCGGTGCAGACCACGTGCCGAGGGATGGAGCCGGAGCAGCTGAAGGCGGATTTCGGGCGCGACATCTGCTTCTGGGGCGGCGGGTGCGACACGAAAACCGTGCTGCCGCATGGCACCACTCAGGAAGTGAAGGACGATGTGAAGCGCCGGCTGGAGATTTTTGCGCCCGGCGGCGGATTCGTGTTCAACGCCGTGCACAACATCCTGCCCGACGTGCCGCCGCAGAACATCGTGGCGATGTTCGAAGCGGTGGTGGAATTTGGTTAGTCGAAAAACCGAAACGCATACACATTCGCGTCCTTGAGCTCAAAGCGCAGGCGAACGGGCTTCCCCGCGAGGGTGCTCACATCCCGACGGTTGCCCCATGAAATCGCACGGTCGATCGTGTCGCCAAAAATCTGCGGGCACTCGTCCAGCGCGAATCCCGGCACCGGCACGCCGGCAAGATCTTGAATTTCCACCCGGATGCTGCCCGCGGCCGACGTGGCAAAATTGAGGGCGAGTCTGCTGCCATGGAAACGCAGCGGCTTCGTCAGGAGTTCGCCTCCGCTCATCGGTGCCTGCACGGAGGCGAAGCCATCCATGCGCAGCGTGTAACGACGCAACGCACTGCTGTTCCCGGTCCAGTAGCTCTCAACCGCATAGAGCGAGAGTTCATCGGGTGCACCTGCGAGGGCTGACTTGGTTTCCACCACGTGCCAGGCGATGCCCAGGTGTCCGTAGTTCCAGGTCCCTTCGCGTTCGATACCCGGGCGGATGAAGGCTTCGCTCCAGCGTTTGAAATTCACGCCGTCGCGGCTGACCATGAACAGCCCTTCGGTGATCGCGGTGCCGTAGCGTCGGCTGGCTGCCGCCCGCATTTCACGGTGTTCGCGTTCCGGCAGGGCACGCATCGAGTCGGACCAGCCCCGGTCAATATAGCGAATGGGAAACCCGACGAGCAAATGAGGTGCACGGTGGTACGGCTTGACCTGGTTTGTGTACAATTGCTCTGAAAGAGAATCGCCATACTTGAGGTCGGCTTCGTTTTCCCAATGCAGAAAGTCCTTCGAGGTGGCCGTCCGGATGGAACGGGTGCCAACGTAGGGGGTGGCCTTCGTCCCCTGATCAAAGTACCTCCAGTAGGCCCGGTATACGCCCCTCACGCCGTCCCAAAATCCGAGATTCTGCGAATCGAAGGCTCCGTCCGTTATGACCGGAGTCGTACTCATGGCTGACCAGTGAATGCCGTCGTGAGACTTTAGTGGCACCAGTCCCTTGGGCTTGCCGCCGGGAAACAACGCCTTATATCGGGCGTCCGGAGCAGCATTGGGATTCTCATCTTTGAAGACCGCCGGGTGCCCGGCGTTGAATTTGACGCCCTCTTTCGTGACGCCCGCCATGACGATGTTGTTGGCCTTCGAACCTTTAAACTCATGTAGACCCAGGTCGGGTTTTCGCCAGTGCACGCCATCATCGCTCTCGGCATAGCAGCAGAAAAGCGGATGTCCCGCGTCAGCGCCCTTCACTTTCGCCTCGTGGAGTGGATTGATCTGCCACGCCTTGTAATACATGCGGTAGCGGTCGCCATCCTTGAAGATACTGTGGTAGCCACTGCCGCTGCCCTCCCAAGGCGCATTATGTTCAATGGCGATTTCTCTGGGTACGGGCTGATGCAAGCGCAGCGCCGCCTTGCCGGCGAGCCGGTCAACTAGGAACTCGTCGACAAACAGTTCGCGGCGCGAGCCGATGTCGATGATGCCCGCCGATGAGCTGTCAGGCCGTTGCGCCAGCGCCACGCTGATGCCAGTCGCGGCGAAGGCCAGGGCCAGCAGGTGACGCAGACTCAAAGGGCATCCAAGAAGGGCTTCCGGTTTGTCATTCTGAGCGCCAGCGAAGAATCCGACAGCAGTTTCGCCGCCAGAAAACGGTGACATTGGTCCAACTGGATTCTTCACCGTGCTCATGGGTGAATGGGATTCGGAACTGGTGATGGGCAGGGGGGACTTCATCGCGCGTGCTTCAGAATTTTCCGCGCAGGCCGAGGGACATCTTGCTTCCGTTCTCGATGTCCTGATACGGCCGGCTGTAGGCGGGGGTATTGGCATTGAACACTTCCCGGCGATAAAGGGCGTTGGTGACATTTCTCGCATTATAGAACAATGACAGCCGTGGGGTGACGCGGAATTCGGCGTTCAAATCCAGGGTCAAACTCGGTTTGGTGAACCGCACTCCGTTCGGCGGGCCGGAAAACGCGAGCGAGCGTGAACTGAGATAATTCCAATTCAGGCCCAGTCCGACGCGTCCACGCGAGTAGCGGAGCCCCCAGTTTGCGGTCTTCCGATAGAGCGTGCTGAAAGCCGAGTCAGGACCGTCCTTCCGCAGAAAAGTGGCGTTGGCAAAGGCCGAGACCCCGCGCGCCCAGGCGGGCAGGAACGTCAGCGCCTGCTGGTAGTTCAACTCTGTGCCCGTGACGCTCATCGCTTCGCCCAGATTGACCGAGGTGGTCACGTTCCAGTTGAGATAATCCGGGTCCAAGCCATGTTCCGCCAGCAAGGCGGCGTCCGCCTTGGAGGTCTGCGAAACAAAAGCCCCATCGATATTCTTGCGGAAAAACGAGACCGACGCCACGCCGCTTGATTTGAAGTAGTACTCGAGCGCGGCCTCGTAATTGTCCGCGGTCCAGGGCCGCAACTTGGTGTTGCGCATGACGATGGTGCCGTCGTCGTCGGCCACGGTGGCGGTGTTCTCCTGGATATCGAGATTCGGCACCACGTTGCTGAAATTGGGGCGCCCCAGCGTCCGGGCGTAACTGACGCGCAGTTGCAGATCGGGTGTGATGCTGAACGTGGTATTCACGCTGGGATAAAAGTCGCTGTAGGAATGTCCGGCCGCGAGGCCTCGCTCTTTATACTGCAACTGTGCCACCTCCATGGCGTTGGTCGTGAGTACCGCCACGCTGCCATTGGGGTTTCTGACAATGTTGCCCGCGGCGTCGCGCCGCAGGTGCGCCTGCCGGTCCAATAGCCGTCCGACGCCCGAGTTCTCGGTCCGCTCGAAGCGGACCCCGCCCACGACCATGAGCCGGTTTTCGAGGAACTTGAGCTCACCTTGAAGGTACGCGGCGGTAATCTTCTCCTTGATTTTCTCGGAGTTCGTCACCTTCGAGATGAAAGCCGTCGGCTCCACCAAGACGAAGTACTCGGGGTGCTGGCGGTAGAGATCGTAAAGGGCAAAGAGATCGGGGAACTCGATCTCGGACGGGACGCCCGAACCCTGATTCACACTCGTGTACACTTTGTCGACAAAGGGCGCGGCGGCGTCGTCGGCGGTATTCGCCACGCGATCGGCGCCGACATAGGTCCAGGTCGGCGTATAGCCGTGACGGTCAATCACCCGCTCACGGAAGGAGCCTCCGAGCTGAACCGCAGCGGGAATGCGGCCGACGGCCAGGTCGCGGCGAAGATTGAGATTGCCCGACGTGATATCGTCGCGGGCATCGCGGGGTGCGGCCGTGACGTTCAGCATGCGATAACTGGAAAGCCGCGTCCAATCGACGATGCCGCCGGCGGAGTTTCGCACCTCGACCACCTTGGGCGCATAAGGCTTGCCGCTCACACCTTCAAATCGGACGGTCGGCGAAACGATGCTGGTGCCCACGGAACGAAAGGATCCGTTGCCGGTATCGACATAATTGTTGACCGACGTGGAATAGGCGCCCGAGAGGTCGATCTTCCATGGGCCCTGCTGGTACTTGCCGGCGAGCTTGAAGTGGTCGGTGTCGCCGAAGACGTCCACGTAGATTTGTTGATGCGCAATGGATCCGGCGCCGGCCCGTCCCCGGGTGAAGTCCGGCCCAAAAGACGCCGGGAGCGTGCCGGTGTTTACGGCCAGCCGGTTGTCGTAGGTCACCTGATCGTTGGCCGCGTGACTATAGGCCAGCGAGAGGGTGAGCGGAGCCCAGGGACGCCAGTCGACACTCCCGGAATACGCCTGTCGTTTCGTCTCCCGCGGGTCGTCGGTGGTCCGAAACTGGCGCAGGTAGGGCGCCGCCTCACTCCCGCCATTGGCCGGATTGAATTCATAGGTCATCAGCGGTCCGTACAACGAACCGAATTGATCGGAGAGCGTGGAGCCGAGGGTGAAACCAAAGTTCTTGGTGACAGGGTTAATATAGGAAAACTCGTAACCGGGTCGCACTTTGCGGGTTTGTCGGCCCATGAAACCCGGGTTCTTGCCCAGGGCGAATCCGCCCCGATCGAATTGCGACCACTGCAGCAGCGTTCCCACCGTGAACTGGGGCTTGCTGCGCTCGAAGGCGCTCTTGCTGATCAAGTTGATCGAGCCTCCGAGAAAGTCGGCGGGCATGCTCGGAATGGGCGACTTGATCACTTCGATCCGGGACACGCTGTTGGTGCTGACCTGCTGCATGGTGATGCCACGACTCATCGTGGCGGCGCTTGCCCCCGCGCCTGGAATGCTGTTGCCGTCCAGGGTCACTGCCGTGAATTCCGGATCGAACCCGCGCACCGAAATCTGGAACGCATCGCCGGCGGCTTCATTGGCGATGTTGACGCCCGCCAGCCGTTTGACGAATTCGCCCAGATTGCCTTCGCTGACATCGCCGAAGGCGTCCGCCGCCATCACGATCTTGCCGTTCACGGCGTAGCGCTGCTCGTTGATCGCCAGCGACTCGGCATCCATCTCCCGGGTTGCCGCCACGGTGAACTTGTCGAGCTGCACGGTATCGGAACCGACACCGTACCTCGCGCCGCTGGTCAAATTGACATCCTGGCGAACGGTGGTTCCCGGTTCCACCCGGACCACCATGTCCTGGGCGTCCAAGCCCGTATAGGAAACCCGGAGCGTCACCGTTCCGACGGCTGCGTCTGCAATCTGGAACCGTCCGGTTTCATCCGAGAAGACAACCCTGGTCGTGCCGACCACGCTGATTCGGGCGTTGTTCAGGGAGTCGCCGGAGGCTGCGTTCTGCACGCGCCCTTCAATCGCACCCAATCCAGTCTGCGCCCGCAGCGGATTCCAGACCACCAGCGGCAAGACGATGAGAAAGGCGGCGAGCCAACGGGCGAGGACTTCGCGGACGGAAACGAGTGTTCCGGATTCGAGCCGCACGTGAGATGTTGGCGTCAAGGCAGTTTTCATGGAGCGGGGGAGGGAGGCAGGGAGCTTGGACCGCGGACGGTCGAATGAGGGGACTTCACTGCAACGCGCGCAAAATCAAACCGCTGGGAAAATAAATTATCCAGTGGCCGAAACCGTCAGCGCGGCCCGCACCCGGGAATGCCCGGGAGAATTGCGTTGCGAGGGCTGTTTCTTCGCATAACCACCGACCCAAAGCCGTGCGACTCCAACGCGAATCATCAGCGGGAACATAACATGAGCAACGACCACCCGATGCTGGATATTCCCAAGCGATTGCCCCTGGCCGCCCAGGTGGCCGGTTCGCTCCGGGCGGCGATCGAGCAAGGGGCGTGGAAGCATAATCTCCCGAGCGAGCGTCGCCTGACTGAGGTCTTCCAGGTCAGCCGGCCCACCATGCGCACGGCGCTGCACCTGATCGCCAAGGAGGGACTGATTGAAATCCGCCAGGGACGGCCCAACCGGTTGCTCGCGCGGACCGGTGTCCGGGACGCCGACCAGAACCGGCTGGTGGGTCTGATAAGGGACCTGCCCATGTCGGAGATTCACGAGAATTCGTTTCAGAACATCATTGAGATGCGCTCGCACCTGGCCGAGCGGGGCTTCGCCACCGAAATGCTGAATTGCGACGCGCGAAGCGCAGCCGCGGAGCAGCGCAAGCTCGAAGAATTCGTCCGGCAGCACCGCTTCTTCTGCTGCGCACTCATCTCGGTCAGTCGCGCCCTGCAGCAGTGGTTTGCCACCCATTCGATTCCGGCGCTCGTCATCGGCTCATGCCATGCGTCCGTGTGCCTGCCGTCGCTCGACGTGGACTATCGCGGGGTTTGCCGGCACGCGGCCGGAGTGTTGCTGAGCCACGGGCACCGGCGAATCGCGCTCCTGTTGCCGGATTTTGGCCTCGCCGGCGACTTGGCCAGCGAGCAGGGCTTCCTCGAAGCGGTCGGGCCGCATGGGCGATCCGGCGAAGCCAGGCCTTTGGTCGTTCGCCACGACAGCACGGCTGCGAATATCCGTAGCCTGCTCGACACGCTTTTCGACTCGCCCGAACCGCCAACCGGCCTCGTGGTCGCGAAACCCAAGCACGTCCTAACCGTCGCCTTCTATCTGCTCAAGCGGGGATATTCCGTGCCGGGCGACGTGTCGCTCATTTCGAGGGACCAGGACAGTCTCTTTGGCGATGAAAGCGCGCCGATCGCGCACTACCGTTTCGGAAATAACGTCTACAACCGCCGCCTAATCCGGCTGATGCTTCAGTTAGCCAGCACCGGCCAACTCCCGGCCGAGCCGAACCTGGTTTTTCCGCGGTTTTTCGCGGGCAGCACCATCGCCTCCCGCACGGCCGGCGCTTGACCTCCGGCCGTCCGCCGGGCTCGGAGGGAGCGAGAGAATCGATTTTGTTTTCGAACGCGAAGATGGCATTTCGCCCGGCACGCTGCTAGTCTCCAGTTTTCCCGCCCAACGTTTCCGCGGATAGGCCGCCTACCACTGGCCTCTACTTTGGACCAATTGACTGACCCAACCATGAACACCGAAACCAGCCGTCCTCTCCCGCCTCGATCCTCCGCCCGCTCCTGGCGCCGCACCCTCAGCCTCGGAGCCGCGATGTTGCTCGCGCTCCCCCTCGCCGTTTTCGCGCAGGCGACCGGCACCATCTCCGGCCGCGTCTACAATCCCGCGACGGGTGAATATATCCGCAACGCCGAGGTGCGGATCCAGGGCACGCAAATCTCCGCGGCCACGGAGGATGGCGGCTACTACACC
>JBIJCX010000282.1:0-11427 GCA_044344465.1 Opitutaceae bacterium | reverse complement strand
CGCCTCTTTCACCATGGGGTAGCCGGTGTAATTGTGCGTGAGGGCAAAGACCTTGCCGCTCTTCCGCACCACCTCACGCAGCTTCAGGCCCTCCTTGAGGGTGAAGCACAGCGGCTTGTCGCAGATGACGTGGAAGCCGGCCGCGAGGAAGGCTTTCGCGACGGCGGCATGCGTGTTGTTGCGTGTGACGATCGACACGAAGTCGATGCGCTGGTCCGCCGGCAGCGCGGCCTCCTTGGCGACCATTTCCTGATAGGTGCCATAGACGCGCGCCGGATCGAGGAAGAGGTCGGCTCCCGAGAGTTTGGATTTCTCGGGATCGGCGGAGAAACAACCCGCGACGAGATCAATCTCGCCGTCGAGACGGGCGGCCATGCGGTGGACGGATCCGATGAAGGCACCGCGGCCGCCGCCGACCATGCCCATGCGAAGTTTGCGATTGAGTTTCATTGGTGGGATTATTGGGAGACTGTTGTCGGTTGCTCACATCATATCAGGTCAGAGCGCGGCGCCCGAAGCGCGTCGCGGCGACCCGGCCGGATTGTCCGCGCCCGTCCTGGGGCCTGGCAATGGGTCGTTGCGCTCCTGGCAATGACACGTTCCGGCTTTTTCCTACAACGCGACCGGACGGCCGGTCGCGGCGGATTTGTACGCGCCGTCGATAATCTTCATCAACGAGAGCGCCTGGTCGGGGGTGTTGAGCGGCGCCTCGGCGCCTTCGATCGTGCGGACGAAATTCATCGCCGAGCGGATGCGCCCCATCGTCTCATCGGGCGGAACCACGATGCTGCGATTCACCTGGCGGCCGTTTTCCTGCGTGTACAGTTCACACGCGTCGATCGCGGTGTTGTCCAATCCGTCCGTCCCGAAGAGCCTCTGCACGAGACCGCCGGCCGTCGCGCCCTGAAACGTGACGGAGACCTCCTCGCGCTTGTTCATCTCGGCCCAGGAAATCTGGAACGACATCGACTGGCCGGTCCGGAAGGTGACAAAGCCATGCGCCGCCGCCTCGACGTCGGTCACGCCATTCGCGACATCCGGGATACCCCACGGTCCCTTGAAGGACTTGTCGTCGATGTGATCGTTGAATGTCCGGGCCAGCACGTGGGCCGGCTCGGGGTAACCCATGAAGAAGAGACCGAGGTCGATCATGTGCAGCAGGTCGATCAGCGGACCGCCACCGGAGAGGGCCTTGGTGGTGAACCAGCCGCCGAAGCCGGGGATGCCGGTGCGCCGAATCCATTTTGCCTGGCAGCTGTTGATGCGGCCGACGGTGCCCTTCGCGATATAGTCCATCATCGCGTAGCTCTCGGGGCGGGCGCGGTTGTTGAAATTGAACATCAACGTGCGCTTGGCCTTCTCGGCGGCGGCCTTCATCGACGTCATTTCCCGGGCGCTGAGCGCCGGCGGCTTCTCGCAGAACACGTGCTTGCCGGCCTTCAGGGCTTGGAGCGCGAGCGGGGCGTGGAATTTGTTCGGTACGATAATCGACACGGCATCGAGCTCGGGCAGCGCGCGGAGCATCTCGGCGACGTCGGTGAAGACGCGTCCGATGCCATGCTTCGCGGCGGATTTTTCGGCCGCCGCTGGATTGACATCGGCGAGCGCGAGGATTTCAGCGCCGGCCTGACGGAAGCCTGTGGCGTGATAGGCGGCCATGCCGCCGGCGCCAATAATCGCGATCTTAATGCTCATGGGGAAATATTGGGATGGAAGGTTGGAGGAAGTGGTTTGAGGAGCGGGGCAAGACGGGGAGATGGAGAGAGCGGGAGAAGGAGAGATAAAATCCGGGTTTTTCTCCCCGTCTCTCTGTCTCGCCCTCTGCCCCTCTTCCGCCGGGCATCAGCCCTTCTTTTCGAACTGCGCGTCGAACGCGATCGCGCTCGACGGGAAATCAATCTTGCGGACGAACGCCGCCGCCTCGGCGGCGCCATGGACGCGATCCATGCGGCTGTCCTCCCACTCCACGGAGAGCGGCCCGCGGTAGCCAACATCGTTCAGCGCGACGATGATGTCCTCAAACTTGATGTCGCCGTGGCCGAGCGACCGGAAATCCCAGAAGCGCCGGGCATCGCCGAAATTCACGTGGCCGCCGAAGACGCCGACCGAGCCGTCGCCGTGGCCCCACCACACATCCTTCATGTGCGCATGAAAGATGCGGCTGCCAAACGCGCGGATGAACTTCACGTAGTCGACGCCCTGGTAGCCCAGGTGCGAGGGATCGTAGTTGAAGCCGAAACGCTTGTGGCCCTTCACCGCGGCGATGGCGCGCTCGGCGCTGGCGAGGTCGAACGCGATTTCCGTCGGGTGCACCTCGAGGCCGAAGTTGACGTTCGCCTTTTCGAATTCCTCAAGGATGGGGCCGAAACGCCTGGCGAAATCGGCGTAGCCGGCTTCCCAATACGCCTGCGAGGTCGGCGGGAAGGCGTAGATCGAATGCCAGATGCTCGAGCCGGTGAAGCCGTTGACGACGGCGGGAAAATCATCGCCGTTCCGGCGGCCGGGTTTGGCGTCGAAGAAGGCGCGCGCGCCCTTGGCCGCCGTGATGAGCTTGCGGGCAGCCCGCTTGCGCACCCCTTCGGGATTGCCGTCGCCCCACACATCGGGCGGCAGGATCGCCTGGTGGCGTTCATCGATGTTGTCGCATACCGCCTGGCCGACGAGGTGGCTCGACACCGCATAGCACGTCAGGCCGTGGTCCTTGAGCAGGGCCCATTTGGCGTGGACGTATTTCTTGCTCGTCGCGGCAGCGTCCACGTCGAAGTGGTCACCCCAGCAGGCGAGCTCAACGCCGTCATAGCCCATTTTTTTGGCCAGCGGCGCCAGCTTTTCGAGGGGAAGGTCGGCCCACTGGCCGGTGAAGAGCGTGACAGGTCTCGGCATAAGTTAAGTGGTTGGGGAGGAAAGGCTCGAAGCGCGAGGAGATGGTTTCTCTCCCCGGCGGCGGAGTCGCAAGGAGAATGTCGCTCCGAGCTTGGATATGAAGCCGATTTTGCGCGAGGCATTATCGCTGGTGCCGCGTGGCCACATGCCGGTTAAATTTGCCCGGATTTTTCGTGGTTCACTCCGCATCCGGGAAAGCGGTAATACTCCAGGGCGATGACGCTGTTCCGCTGCTTTTCCACGCTCGGCTGCCCGGACTTCTCCCTTGACGACGCGCTTGCGCTGGCGGCGAAACACCGGCTCGGCGGCATCGAGCTGCGCACGCTTGGCGGCACGGTGGAACTGCCCGCTTACCTGGCGGCGCAGTTTGGGTCGCCCGGCGCCCTCGTCGAACGGCTGCGCGGGGTTTCCGTGCGCATCGTGTCCTTCGATACGTCGCTGTACCTGGCCGGCGGCTCGGAGGCGGAACGCGCCGCACTGCTGGCGTTTGTTCCCTGGGCGGAGGCGCTCGGCATCCGCTGGCTGCGGGTCTTTGACGGCCGGGGGCAACGGGATGAAGCCGGGGCGATTGCCGCGGCGGCGGAGTCGGTCCGCTGGTGGCGCGAGGTGCGGCGGGAACGGTCTCTCCGCGCCGACATCATGGTCGAGACTCACGACACGCTGTTCACCGCCACGGCCATCGCCCGATTCCTTGCGGCGGCCCCGGGCACCGGAATCTTGTGGGACTCGCACCACACGTGGAAGAAGGGTGGCGAAGATCCGGTGGCCACCTGGCGGGCGATTCGTGCCGGCGTCGTCCATGTGCACGTCAAGGACAGCATCAGCGTGCCGAGTGCGCGGCATCCCTTCACCTATGTCCTGCCGGGCGACGGCGAGTTTCCGATGGCGCCGCTGCTGGCGGCGTTGCGCGCGGACAGCTTTGCGGGTCCGCTGAGCCTCGAGTGGGAGAAGATGTGGCACCCTTATCTTGCGCCGCTCGACGACGCCCTGGCGATCGCGGCCGCACGGGGTTGGTGGTGAGGCGCGCGTGTGCGGCGCCTCGTCCCGGCATGTTTTCCTTGTCGCGTACCAGGCGGAGGATCCCCATCACGGCGCTTTTCCATGAAGCTGACGATTTGGTGCAACGCGAAGTTTTCCGACACTGAAATGCCGTTGCTCGTCGAGGGCACGCGTGGGCACAAGCTGGTCATCGCCGAGAACGCGTCCGCCTCGGTGCTCGTGGCCGGCAAACAGGATCCGGCGCTGCCGCACGCGGATGTGGCCTTTGGCCAACCGGACGCCGGGCAGTGCCTGGAGTGCACGCGGCTGCGGTGGGTGGAAGTGACGACGGCGGGCTACACCCGCTACGACACGCCGGAATTTCGCGAGGGATTCCTGGCGCGGGGCGCCGCCTTCTCCAATGTGTCGGAGGTCTTTGCCGATCCGTGCGCCCAGCACGTGCTCGCCATGATGCTCGCCCTCGGCCGCCGCCTGCTGCCGTCCCACCGGGATCAAATGACGGATCACTCGTGGCACTACGCCGAGCGCCGCTATGAATGTCGGCTGCTCACGGGCCAGACCGTGCTGATGCTCGGCTTCGGGGCCATTGGCCGGCGGCTGGCCCAGCTGCTCGCGCCGCTCGGCATGACGCTCATCGCCGTCCGCCGGCAGATCCGGAGCGAGCGGGGCGTGAGAATCATACCGGAGGAAAAGGTGAGCAGTGCGCTGGCCGAGGCGGACCACGTGGTGAACCTCCTGCCGGACAACGCGAGCACGCGAAACTACGTCAATGCCCGGCGGCTTTCCTGCTGCAAACCCGGTGCCCGCTTTTACAACGTCGGTCGCGGTACCACCGTCGACGAGCGAGCGCTGCTCGAGGCTTTGCGTTCGGGCCGGATCGGCGAGGCCTACCTTGACGTCTTCGAAACCGAGCCGCTCCCACCGGAACATCCGCTTTGGACCGAAGCCAATTGCCACATCACACCGCACACGGGCGGTGGCCGGCACGATCAAGATGAGGCGATCGTGCGGCACTTCGTCCGCAATCTGGAGGCCTTCGTTCGCGGCGAGCCGATGGTGGATCGAATCGTCTGACCGTGGCGGGTCGACGGGCCGAAGCGAGGCGCAGGTCTATGAAACTCGCTCGTACTCCCAAGGCTTGAGCCGCTGGCACCATGAAGTATCCGGGCCAGCTCTACGCCCCTACCGGCCGGGGACCGGGGCCGGCGTGCGACTCAGTTTTACGACCCGCGTGCCGGCGATATAGTCGTGCACGCAGCGGCGTTCGTCGCCGAAAATAAAGCACACGTCCACGAGCCAGAAGAGACCGCCGAGCAGGGGAATTTGTTCAATCATCCAGGGCACCGTGCCGCGCAGCAGGAACGCATGGATAAACCCGGCCTGGGCGTGGTCGACGCACCGCACGATGCGCAGCCCGAGCAGCAACTTTCCGACCGACTGGCCCCGCACGCTGAGGAGCACGCATTGCACCGCGCCGAGGCCGATCAGAAACGGCAGCGACTTCAGCACGACGCCGTTCATTGCCGTCATCATGGTTGCGATCGTGGGCGGCTGGCCGGCCATGACATCGTCCGCGATGGTCCGCCAGACAGCGACTGCGGCAGGGAGCCAACACAGCGTCTTCAGGAGGCCATCGATCAGCGCGGCGGCGAGGCGCAGCCCGAGGCCGGCGTTCTCGACCGTCGGGCCGGCCGCGGGCGTCGCGCCGCCGAAAGCGGAAACGGGCTGGTCCGTTACAGGCGTCGCCGGGCCCATCACCGGGGGTGGAGCCGCGGGCGTTGAAAATTCCGCAAAATCACCCAGTGGGCGCCATTCTTCGGAGCCGATCGCCTTCGCCTTGGTCTCGAGATTGGCCCGGCCGGCGTTGATCCACGCGCGAATCTGTTCCGCGGCTACCGGCCCGTATTCCTTCCCGTCGCCTCCGATAATGATGAACATGACGGCGGATCAATCAGTCCCCCGGCGGCGCGTCAACGACGGCGGCAAAGCGTGGCCTTGGTCCACGGGCACGCGGCGTCTGCGCCCGCCGATTGCCTCTGCGGGCGGCCCAACTCCGCCCCGTGACCGACCACGCCGCAAACCACCGGCGGTCGGGTAACCCATTGGGTTGCCCGAAATTTCGCGGCGCTGGCGGGAGGGATGAGGCGCCGGGGTGAGCGCCGTTGACTCCGCGCTCGCCTCGGCGGCGCAGCTCGGTCCAGTTTTGGCGGCATGACCACCGATGCCGCCACGGCTGAACTCGTCACCCTCGTCAAGCGGACGCATGCGCTCGGCACGATCGGCGACCTTTTGGGTTGGGATGAGCAGGTAAATTTGCCGCCGGGCGCGGCGGAGCAGCGGGCGGCGCAGCAGGCGGCGTTGGCTGCGGCACACCACGCCGCGGCGAGCGAGCCGCGGATCGGTGAATTGCTCGCGGTGCTCGAAGGCAACGGCCCGACGGCGGGGGACAGTTCGACGGTGGCGCCCCGGCTCGATGACGAGCAGAAGGCGATCGTGGCGCAGGCGCGACGCGACTACGATCGCGCGACCAAGCTGCCGGCGGAGTTCGTGCGGGAAAAGGCGGCGCAGGGCAGCCGGGGCTATCATGCCTGGGCGCGGGCCCGGGCGACCGATGATTTTCCGTCCTATGTCCCGGTGCTGGAGAAAAATCTCGAACTCGTCCGGCGCGAGGCGGCCTACCTTGGATTCGGCGGCGCACCCTACGACTACATGCTCGACCTGCATGATCCCGGCCTGACGGCGTCGACGGTCGACCGGTTGTTCGGCGAACTGAAACGCGAGCTCGTGCCGCTGGTTCGTGAAATCACGGCGGCCCCGGCGGCGGCGCGGGCGGTCGCGGCGGCCAAAAAACTGCGGGGATTTCCGTTGGACGGGCAGCGCGCTTTTCTGCGGGAGGTCACGGAACGGATCGGCTTCGACTATGCGCGCGGTCGGATTGACGTGTCGCTGCACCCGTTTTGTTCGGGCACCGGCAGTGATGTGCGGATGACCACGCGTTACCAGGAGGACCAGCCCCTCGATGCGCTGTTCAGCTCGATCCACGAAACGGGTCACGGGCTTTACGAGCAAGGGCTGCCGGCGGCGCATCTGGGCACGGCGCTGGGGATCAATGCGGGCATGGCGGTGCACGAGTCGCAGAGCCGGTTGTGGGAAAACCAGGTGGCGCGCAGCCGGGGTTTCTGGCGTTGTTTCGAACCGCGCTGGCGGGAGTGTTTTCCCACGCAAACCGCGGGCGTGAATTCGGACGAACTCTATCTGGCGGTCAATGCGGTCGAGCCCACCGTCATTCGCGTCGATGCGGATGAGGTGACGTACAATCTGCACATCGTGCTGCGGTTTGAGCTGGAGAAGCAGTTGTTTGCCGGATCGCTGGCGGTGCGGGATCTGCCGGTGGCGTGGCGGGCGGCATCGCGCGAGTTGCTGGGACTCGAGCCGGCGAGCGATCGCCTGGGCGTGCTGCAGGATGTGCATTGGAGCGGTGGCGCCTTCGGCTATTTTCCGAGCTATTGCCTTGGCAACATGATCGCGGCGCAGCTGTGGTATCGGGTGCTCGTGCTCCGGCCGGCGATCGAGGAGGACTTTGCGCGGGGGGACTTTTCGTGGCTGCTCGGGTGGTTGCGCGACAACGTGCACCGGCAGGGCCGGCGGTGCAGCGCGATGGAGCTCGTGCGACGCGTGACGGGCGAGGAACTGTCACCGCAGCCGCTGGTGCGCTATTTGCGGGAGCGCTACGGCGCGCTGGATCGGGCTTAATCGGTCCTCGTTCTCGTAATTCATTCCGTTTCGTCCGGCGAACTGAGGAGAAAAAAGAAAGAGAAAGATCCGGCTGATGCCTCTCATCGACACCCACACCCACCTCGAATCGTTCGTGCGGCACGGCATGCTGGCGACGGCGCTCGATCGCGCGCGGGCCGCGGGCGTCGAAGCGATGATCGCGATCGGAACTGCGCCCGACGACTGGGCGATGTACCGCGAGATCGCGAAGGCGAACGAAGGGTTCGTTCATTACTCCGTGGGTCTGCACCCGTGCTCGGTAGAGTCGGAGTGGGAGATCGCGTTGGCGCAAGTCGAGGCGTTTTGGCAGGCCGACCCGACCGGAGGCCGGGTGTTACCGGCGGCGCTGGGCGAGATCGGGCTCGATCGGTTCCACCTGCCGAAGGATTCCGTGGAGGCGGAAAGAATCTTTGGCTGGCAACGGTCGGCATTTGCCGGCGGGTTGGCGATTGCCAGGCGCATCGGCTGTCCGGTCGTGATTCACTCCCGCGGCGCGTTTCGAGACTGCGTGGAGATGATCGATGCCAGCGGCGTGGACTGGACGCGGGTGGTGTTTCACTGCTTCACCGAGGGCGAGGCGGAAATGGCCGAACTCGCCCGGCGCGGCGGTTTCGGATCCTTCACCGGCATCCTGACCTACAAAACTGCCGTCGCGGTGCGCGCCGCGGCCAAAGCCCAGGGACTCGGCCGGTTGATGCTCGAAACCGATGCGCCGTATCTCACGCCGATGCCCCACCGCGGCAAACCGAACGAGCCGGCCTTTGTGCGGCACACCGCGGAGTTTGCCGCGCAGGAAGTCTTCGACGTCAGCTTTGAAGAACTGGCAGGCGTCACCACCGCGAATGCCCGCCAGTTTTTCCGCCTCCCAGGTTTTGGCGGAGCAAAAACCTAGGCCTCGTCGAACTTGCGGGCGAAGAGGGCCTCGATCTCGGTGATCATGGCCGCGGCGTCGTCACCGGTCGAGATGAACTTGACCGTCGAGCCCTTGCCGGCCGCGAGCATCATGAGTCCCATGATGCTCTTGCCGTTGACCTGTTCCTCGTCCTTTTCGACGAAGACCTCCGATTTGAACTTGTTGGTGACGCGGACAATCATGGCGGCGGGCCGGGCGTGAATGCCCATTTTGTTCTGCACAACCAGTTCCTTGATGACGGACTGGTTGGCAGGTGTGGCGTCGCTTTTGTTCATGGACTCGGGAAAGACCGGGCAAAATCCTGTTCGCGGCGGTGGCTTGCAACCCAAAAACCATGTCTCAGGCTGCGCGCGATGGCTCAGACTGCGATTATCGTTCCCTGTCGGCTGGAATCCACGCGATTCCCCCGCAAGCTCTTGCATCACATCAAGGGCCGGCCGGTCCTGTTGTGGGTAGCGGAGCGGATCGCCCGTGAGGCGCCGGAGTTTCCGGTCTGGTTTGCCGTCGATCACGAGCTCTTGCGCGAGTGTGTCACTGCCGCCGGTTTCAAGGCCATCATGACCAGCCCGGCGCATCAAAGTGGCACGGACCGTCTGGCCGAGGCCAATCGGACGATCGGGGCGGAGTTCGTGATCAATGTGCAGGCCGACGAACCGCTGGTCACGGGCGCGCAGATTCGGGCCCTGGCGGCGATGCTGGCCGGTGGTGCGCCGATGGCGACGTTGGCTACGCCGTTTCGACGGGCGGCGGATTTTGGCAATCCGAACCAGGTGAAGGTGGTGCTTGCGCCCGGTCGTCCGGCGCCGGGCGGGTCGGCTGCGCCGCGGGCGCTGTTCTTTTCCCGATCGCCGATTCCCTTCGCCCGCGATTGTGGCGGAGTGGTCGACGATGCCTGGATTGCCGACCATCCCTGCTTCAAGCATCTTGGGCTTTACGGGTATCGCGCGGACTTGCTGCAAAAGTTTGCCACCTTGCCGCCCGGCCGGCTGGAGCAAATTGAAAAGCTGGAGCAACTGCGGGTGCTGGAGAACGGCTACGAAATCGCCTGTGACATCACCGGGGATGCGACCATCGGGGTGGACACGCCCGAGGACGCGGGCCGCTTCGAGCAATGGCTCGAAGCGAAGTAACAGGGAGCAAGTGACCAAGGATCAAGACGGTCGGCCAGCGGCCGTTTTCTTGGCACTTGTTACTTGATCCCTGTCACGTCCTCCTCCCTCAGATCTTCCCCGCTTTGCGCGCCTCGACCATCTGGTAGAAATCGACAAAGAGCGCATCCGCGTCGTTCGGGCCGGGGGCGGCTTCAGGGTGGTATTGCACGCTGAAGACTGGGAGCGACGTGTGCCGCAGGCCCTCCACCGTATTGTCGTTGAGATTAACCTCCGTGACCTTTGCGCCGTGGGCTTCGAGGGACTTCGGGTCGGTGGCGAAGCCGTGGTTTTGCGCGGTAATCGAGACCTTGCCGGTCTCGAGATTCTTGACGGGCTGATTGCCGCCGCGATGGCCGAACTTCAGCTTGAACGTCGTGCCGCCGAGCGCGTGCGTGATCATCTGGTGTCCGAGACAGATGCCGAAAATCGGGAACTCCGGCAGCAAGCCCGTGACCGTCTGGTGGATATAGGGCAGGGCGGCGGGATCGCCGGGGCCATTGGAAAGAAAAACCGCATCGGGCCGGTGCTCGCGCACCTGGGCCGCGGTCGCCGTGGCCGGGAACACCTGGACCTCGAAACCGTGGCGGACCAGCTTGCGGAAGATCGAAAACTTTGCGCCGTAGTCGAAGGCGGCGACCCGGAACTTCGTCGCGGGCACAGCCGGCGCGTTCATCGTCGTACCGACGGGGATGTAAGGCGTGTTGTGATTTCCCGCGTCATCCACCCGCCACATGAACGGCTCGCGACACGTGACGTCTTTGACGTAATCGGCGCCGGCCATATCACGCCACGTGCGGGCGCGTTGGATCGCGTCGGCGTCGCTGATCGGGAGCGTCGAGAGGCAGCACTTCATCGCGCCGTCGACGCGCAATTTCTTCGTCAGGGCCCGGGTGTCCACCTCACTGATGCCGGGGATGTCGTATTGGCTCAGGTATTCGCCCAGCGAGAGGCGGCTGCGCCAGTTGCTGACGACGGGGGAAAGCTCGCGCACCACGAATCCGCTGCATTTCGGGATGGCCGACTCCGTGTCCTCGGCGTTCACGCCGTAATTGCCGATTTGCACGGCCGTCATGGTCACGATTTGGCCGAAATAGGAGGGATCGGTGAGGATCTCCTGGTATCCGGTCATCGAGGTATTGAACACGCATTCGCCGGAAACGGTGGCCCCGGCGCCAAAAGCACGGCCGCGAAAAATAGATCCATCTTCGAGGGCGAGCAGGGCGGACTTGGGCGTAGACATTAAAGCCCGACGAAAGGGTGTCGGATGGCGCATGCCAAGGTTTTTGCTGAGGTTTTTGCAGCGAGAAAAATTTGGGGGCTTCCCACCGGAACGGCAAAGTTCCGCCGGCGATTTCGCGCGACGATTTTTTGCGCAATTCGTGTCACGGAGCCAACGGGTGGGTGAAGCCGCGCGGAGGGTCGGATGGGATTGTTTGTTTGACGGCCGGATTTTGCCCGGACCGGCTCAGAGGGTGGGACGTGCGCTCCGCTACGTTGTGGTCGGCTCCGACGGGCGCTGGCTCGCCGTGCTCGGCTGGTCCAGTCCCGCGCTGCGCCTGCGCCCGCGGGATCGCTGGCTGGGCTGGTCTGAGCGCCAACGCGCCGCCCGGCTGCGCCTGATCACGCAAAACAGTCGTTTTCTAATTCGGGCCGAACGCGCCCACTATCCGAATCTCGCCAGCCACCTGCTCGCCCGTTGCACTCGGC
>JBIJCX010000281.1:0-11428 GCA_044344465.1 Opitutaceae bacterium | reverse complement strand
AGCAATGCGGTCGCCCACCTTTATGCCCGATCCGATCGGCGCCAGATGGGCATACAGCGTGTAAACCGCCGGCGTCTCCTCCGGGTGCTCGAGGACGATGTAACGACCGTAGCTGCTTTCCCCTGCCCGCGCATTGATGTGCCGGACAACCCCACCCATCGCGGCCAGGACCCGATCGAGCGGTTCGCCGCGGCGATCGCGGGTGACGCACTTGATGTCGATGCCCTCGTGAAACTGCGCGCCGCCGCTCCGGACGCCACCGAACGCGCCAGACATCGGTTCACCCGATCCGGCATGCTGGAGCAATTCCGCGACGGGCCGGCCCGCCGCCCAGGCCTGACCCGAGGTCGGCCAAACAACTTCCAGGCGCTCCGCGGCGGCGGAGGCGACGACCGTCGAAACCAGGGCCAGAAATCGCCCACCCCTCATGACTTCCGTGCCAGCTCGCGCTGGAGCGCCGCCGTGCTCTTCTTGAGATCGTCGACCAGTTTCGGCAACGCGGCATCGGGGATCTCCACGAAGACAAACACCACCCCATCGGTGACCGGTCCGTCCACCCGGCGCGCCCCTACCGGCGAATCGTTGAGCAGGAGCACGAGTCTCCGGCCCTGGTTCGAACCGGAGAGCCGGTAGAAATCGCGCACCGCCGCCGTCGAAAGCTTGAACACGAGACACTTGCCGAGATCGACCTGCGCCAGCTCAACCGCAACGATGTCACCTTCCGTGAGCACCGGCTTCGCGTTGATCACGAGGCGCACCCCGCTCTGCGGCAGCACGATTTCCATCCCCCGACCGTCACCGGATTCCAGAAAAAACCGCGCCAACGTCGGCTTGTAGTCCCGCACCGGCTCTGCCGTCTGGCAACCGGCAACCAAAATCGTGCCGAACAAGAGAGCCGCGAGGCGATGGCGCATAGGTTGCATTGGCATCCTCACGCCGTCGCCGGCATCGGCTCGAACGCCGCCATGATCTCCGCGCCAACCGAGTCCGCGATCAGCCGGCCCCGGTTGGTCAATGTCACCACCGAACCGTTCCGCACCAGCAATCCCCCTGCCTCCAGCGTGACCAGCAGGTCGTCAATCGCGGCCCACGGCGCCGCGGACGCCCGCAACTGCCAGGCCGCGACATCCACGCCCGCATTCATGCGCAAACCGAAAATCATGGCATCCTCTGCGAGCAACTCCGGCGTCAGCTCAACCCGGTCCTCGGTCACCCGTTGCCCCTGGTCAAGATGGCCCAGCCATTGCGCCACATCGGCGACATTCGCGCCGCGCACCCCGGATTGTTGTGACGCCGCGGACGGCCCGAGCCCGATCCACTCACACATCCGCCAGGTGTTGAGATTGTGGCGGCACGCATGTCGGGGCCGCGCGAAGTTCGAAACCTCGTATTGCGCGTAACCCGAGTCTGCCAACTGCGCCCAGGTGGCTTCGTACAACCGGGCTTCGTGCTCCAGATCGAGTTTCACGCGGCCTTGTGACAGTTTCACCCAGAGCTTGGTATCCTCCTCGAAGGTGAGGCAGTACGTCGACAGGTGATCCGGCGCGAGCGACACCGCCTCCCGCACATCCCCGGCCCACTCCGCTGCCGACTGCCCGGGCAGGGCAAACATCAGATCGAGATTGACGCTCGGAAAGCCCGCCGCCCGCACCCGGTCGTAGGCGCGATGGATTTGCGCGCAGGTATGGTTCCGGCCCAGCGCCTCGAGCAGCGCCGGCTGGAAGCTTTGCACGCCCATCGAAATGCGCGTCACCCCCGCCTCGCGCAGCACCGCCAGCCTCGCCTCCGTCACCGAGGCCGGGGCGAGCTCGACCGTCCACTCGACCGGCGTGCCACCACAACGTTCGCGCACGATGTCAGCCAGCCGCTTCAGATCCCGGGGCGCGAGGAGACCCGGCGTGCCACCGCCCCAAAACACCGTGTTCACCGGCCGCGGCCATGCCACGAGCGCCGCCTCCCGCGCCACGCCCTCGAGAAACTTTTCCACCAGGACCGCCGTCGGCTGGGTCTGGTAAAAGGCGCAGAAATCGCACGTCGATGCGCAGAAAGGCACATGCACGTAGAGACCCAACGGCATCCCCACCTCAGCTTTGGCTTGCGCTATGGTTGGGCGAATCATTACTAACGTATTTTAATACGCTGGGTTTCACTCTTGGATCAAATGCACACCAACCGAATTTCTCCCGCGAGAAAAATCATCCTTTGGCTGGCCGCGACGGTCAGCCTCGCGCTGCTCCCGGGCTGCGAAACCGTCACGTTGACGAATCTGACCCCGGCGTCGATGCCGGAGAATCCATCCCAGATTTATACGTTCAGCCTGCGCGTCACACCGCGCAGCAGCACCGTGCCCGCCGCCAGTATCGTGCCGCATCTGATCATCGACGGCCAGAACCATGAGATGCGAAAGAGCGCGATCGGCGAGGGACTCTACGATTTCGAGTATCAGCTGCCCGCCGGGCGCGATGAAATCGCGTATTATTTCCTCACGACCTACAATGTGGACGGCAACAACTCCCAGACGTCCCGCGAGTCCTACACCGACGTCACGCGCGTCAAGATCGTGAACCGCTACGTGCTGTCGCTCGAAGTCAACCGTGGCCCGGTGGGTTCGCGCATCAGCATTCTCGGTCGTGGGTTCACCGCGCAGGATGTGGTCACCTTCAATGGTTCTCCCGCCCGCACCGTGCTCGAGTCACCCAACGCCCTCAGCTTTTTCGTGCCGCCGCTCGAACCCGGGCGAAATTACCAGGTGGCGCTGAACAGTGTCGCCGGCAACTCCCCCGTCGGCACCTTCCGCATCGACCCCAGCAATGTCACGGTTTCCCCCACTTCGCTGTCCCTCAGCTCCGGCGCACGGCAGACGCTGACCTTCAGCCTCCCCAACGCCGCCCCGCCTGGCGGCACGCTCCTGGACATCGCCACGGACGTCCCCGAAAGCGTGATCATGCCCGAGGTGATGGTGCCCCAGGGCCAGAGCAGCGTGTCGGTCACGGTTGAAGGCGGAAAGCCCGGTCGCGGCACGCTCTTCCTCAAGGGCTTCGGCAGCGGGGAAGTTCCGATCCCGGTCACGGTTGCGCCGAAGCCGTAGCGAAAGCGCCTCGCTGCAAAACGCTTTTTGCCTTGGCGGGAAGGCGCGTGGATTTCGTAGCCCTGCGCGTGAGCGCAGGGAAAGGCTCGTCCTATCTAATCGATCCGACCATCAACTCGACGATCAGCGGCCGGTGATCGCTGGCTTCGCGCACCCCCGTTCCATCGTAGATTCGCGCCACTCCATCGCGCACGGCGCCGATCAGCCCCCGGGAGACCAGGATATGATCCACGCGCGAGTAGGTTTCCTCCTTCCGATAGGCGTAGCTCCACACTTCGCCCCGTGAATCCGCCGCCGGCAAGACGACCGCGATTTCCGTTTTCCCGCGCTTTTGCAGAAACCCGAGCGTGCGACTGTTCTTCCCATCATTGCAGTCACCGAGAATGAGAAACCGGGCCTCCCTCGGATCCGGAAACCGTTTCAAGACATAATCGCGGATGGCCGTCGCTTCCCCGGCACGGCGCATGGCCGAGAGTGGATCCGCCGGCCGGTCGGTAAACCGGCTCTTAAGGTGGACGGCAAAAATCGTGATCGCACCCGCCGCCGTCGCAATCGTCGCCTCGAGCAGACCGCGTTTAACCTTCTCCCGCGCCCCGAAATACGAAAACTCCAGATCGGTGCGGGTCGTCACCGCGGACAACCGTCGCTTCGCAAGCATCGCGACATGGCGGTCAGCGTCGACCGCCACCGCCAGGGCGACGAAAGGATAATCGAGGCCGTCCGATTTCAAGTCGCGGCGCAGTTCCTCGAGGTGCGGCAGGCCGCCCATCTCCTGCAGCACGAGCACATCGGCGTTCAGCGCGCGAAGCACCCCGCGCAACGCCCGTTTCTCGGCCTCGGGTTTCGGGTAGTCCTTGCGAAAGCCCGCTTCGGTCATGCGATCGGCCGGCCCGTAGTTTTCGACGTTGTAGGTCGCGATCGTCAGCGTCTCGCCGTGGGAGACAACGACCCCGAAAAGACAGCAGAGGAGAATTGTGGCGGCCGGCACGGAAGGCAAAACTGCCCGCCCAATCCGCCAGTCAAAGCCCTCAGCCGTAACTTTTCCGTAACCAGCCAGCTCTGCTCCCACCCACATCTTCGTGCCCTGAAGATCGCACAGGGCTAGTATCACTCTGTGACACTACTCATGGCAGACGGACCAAGCTGTTTGTCATCCATAAGATGACAAGTGCCTCTGGGAATCGGGAGATTTTATGGTGCGAACTCAACCGAGTCACAACGCAGCTCGAGGCCGCAACCAAATCGAGCTGCGGCTCCCATCGTTCTCGTTCTCGTAATCGTTCCTCGTTCTCGCCGGATTGAGAGAACGATTACGAGAACGAGGAACGAGAACGATTCGCGCGTCACGAATATCGTCGCGAACGGGCACGAAACAGATCGATATTAGCATACTAGGTTGCCCCCGTCAGCGCCGCCTCCCGTTCCACCAACGTCGGATGCGAATAGTAGAATCCGCTGTACCAGCGGTGCGGAGTGAGGTTGGTCAGGTTCTTCTGGGCCAGCTTGCGCAGGGCCAGAACCATGGGGCCCGGACCACCGGTCGCCTGGCGGGCAAAGGCATCGGCCTCGTATTCGTGCTTGCGCGAGAGCAGGTTCGACAGCGGCGAAAACCAAAATGTCACGACCCCGCTCAACAAGCCAAAGAGCAGGAATGTCGGCGCCATCGCACCCGTAGGGAACCCGAAGGCCCGGTTGAACCAGGGGCTGGCCGCCAGCCACGCCAACGCCGCGAATCCACCCAGCATCATCGCCGCGGAGAGGGCGATCATCTTCGGGATATGCCCGAGACGGTAATGCCCAATCTCGTGCGCCAGCACGGCTTCGAGCTCCTCCGCCGTGAGTTGGGCGATCAACGTATCGAAGAGTACGATCCGGCGAAAACGCCCGAAGCCGGTGAAGTAGGCATTGGAGTGCCCCGAGCGTTTGGAGCCGTCGATCACCTCGATCGCCTTGGCGCGAAAGCCGGTGCGATCGCCGAGCGCCATGAGCCGGGTCTTCAATTCGCCCTCGGGCAGCGGCGTGAGCTTGTTGAACAACGGAAGGATGAGCTTCGGATAGAGAATCAGCATCAGGAGCTGGAAGCCGAAAACAAAGGCGAAGCCCCAGATCCACCACGTGGCACCGGCCCATTTGACGAGCGAAAGGAGGATCAAAAGCAGGGGAAACCCGATCACAAACATCAGCGCGGTTCCCTTGAGCTTGTCGGACACCCAGAGGCCGGCCGTGCTCTTGTTGAAGCCGTGTTTTTCCTCGATCCGAAACTGCTCCCACCACTCGAAGGGCAAGCCTGGTATCGCCAGCAATACCCCCGCCAACAGGATGAAAAGCGCATGGCTCCACACCGCTCCGGGGCCGCCCCAAGCCACAACCTGGACAAACAGGGCCGGCAAGATGCCCCCGAACAGCACCAGCGCGAGCACCAGGGTGTCGAAGATCCCGCTCATCACGCCAAAACGCGATTTCTCCAGCGTGTAAGCGACCGCCTTGGCGTAGGTCTTCGGATCCATGATCGCCGCCACCGCCGCCGGCGCTTTCGCGGCATGGCGGCGCACCTCGGCCCGATTCAGGGCGGACAGGAGCAGTTCCGCCCCCAACTGCAGCGCCATGAGCACCGCGACGATCAAAAGCAAGGAAAGCATGATGCCAATCCATGCGAATCATCCGTCGCCGCCAGCCCAAAGATGGTTTGAAATGCGAGAGAGGCAGCGCATGGTGGGCGTTCGTGGACGCCAAGAACGAAAAGCTCTCCTTCGAGACCGCACTCACCCAACTTGAGACCATCGTCGAATCGATGGAATCGGGTGAAGTGCCGCTGGCCGACTTGCTGGCCAAGTTCGAGGCCGGGACGAAATTGCTCCGGATCTGCGAGGTGCGGCTCAAGGACGCCGAGTTGAAGATCGAACGGCTCAAGAAGCAGAAAGATGGCGGCACTGCCTTCGAGGCCTTTGAAACCGAGCGCGAGGGTTGAAAGCCCAGCCCACTGCCCCACACCCTGCCCTTGTTTTGATGAACGAACCCTCTTCCACGCCTCCGGCCCGATTGCTCGGCTCCATCCGGGGCCCCGCTGACGTCAAGGCTCTCGCCCCGGCGTTGCTCCCGCAACTCGCGCAGGAAATCCGCGAAGAGCTCATCGCGATCACCGCGAAAAGCGGCGGCCACATCGGCCCGAATCTCGGCGTCGTTGAACTTACGATTGCCCTGCACCGGGTCTTCGATTCGCCCAACGATCACTTCGTCTTCGATGTCGCCCACCAGGGCTACGTGCACAAGCTCCTGACCGGTCGCGGGGGCGAGTTTTTCCGCAACCTCCGCCAGACCGGCGGGGCGAGCGGCTTTCTCTATCGCAGCGAAAGCCCGCACGATCCCTTCGGCGCCGGCCATGCCGGCACCGCCCTGTCCGCGGCGCTCGGGATGGCGACGGCGCGCGATCTGCGCGGTTCCCATGAACACGTCGTGGCCGTGTGCGGCGACGCGGCCTTCACCTGCGGCATCACCCTCGAGGCGCTGAACAACGTCGTGAGCTCGACGAAACGGCTCATCGTCATCCTCAACGACAACGAGTGGTCCATCGCCAAGAACGTCGGCGCCATCTCCCGCTACCTCAATCGCATCAGCACCAGCCCCACCTACAACAAGCTGCACCACGACGTTGAGGCGTTTTTCACGAGCTTCCCCGTCGGCGTCGAGATGAACCGCGTCTACCACAAGTGGAAACGCGAGACCAAGGACTTCATCGTCGAGTCCTCCCTGTTCGAGAAATTCGGCCTGCGCTACCTCGGGCCGGTCGACGGACATAATCTCGACACGCTGGTGAAAAACCTCGAGTTCGCCCGGCATTGCGACGTGCCCGTGCTGATCCACGTGCTCACGAAAAAGGGCAAGGGTCTCGAAGCCGCCCTTTCGCACCCCGAAAAATTCCATGGTTCCGGTCCGTTCGACCCGGTGTCGGGCGAAAGCACGAAATCGAACCCGGGTGCGCCGCCGAACTACCAGGACGTTTTCGGCCAGGCGCTGGCGCGATTCGCCCGGGCCGATCCCAACATCGTCGGCATCACCGGCGCGATGCCGAGCGGCACCGGGCTCTCTCATCTCGCGACCGCTGTACCGCGCCAGTTCTTCGATGTCGGCATCGCCGAGGAGCATGCGGTCCTGTTTGCCGCCGGCATGGCGACCAAGGGCTTCCGCCCCGTCTGCGCGATCTACTCGACGTTTCTCCAGCGCGCCTACGATCAGGTGGTTCATGATGTCGCGCTGCAAAACCTGCCCGTGACCTTCTGTCTGGATCGGGCGGGGCTCTCCCCCAACGATGGACCGACCCATCACGGACTTTTCGACCTCTCCTACCTCCGCTGCGTGCCCAACGCGGTCATCATGCAACCGAAGGACGAGGACGAACTGGTCGACATGTTGCACACCAGCCTGCACCTGGCGGGCCCGGGCTTCATTCGTTATCCGCGCGGTAGCGGTGTCGGCGCCAAGATCAAGGATACGCCGGCGACTCTGCCCGTGGGCCACGCCGAGGTCCTGCGCGAAGGCTCGAACATCATGATTTGGGCGCTGGGCAACATGGTGCAGGATGCCCTGAACCTGGCGGATCGCCTCGCCCACGAGGAGCAGCTCTCGGCCGGAGTCGTCAACGCCCGCTTCGTCAAACCCCTCGACCGCGCGCTCCTGCTGAGCCATGCCGCCTGCATTCCGCTGATCGTGACCATGGAGGACCATGTGCTCGCTGGCGGTTTCGGCAGTGCCGTGCTCGAGGCGCTGCAGGATGCCGATTGCCCGGGCGCCGTGGAACGGATCGGCTGGCCCGACAAATTTGTCGAACACGGCACAAACGCCGAAATCCTCCGCGCCGCCCACGGCATCAGCCCCGACGACATCCATCGCCGCGTCCTGGCCCGCTGGCGCAACCTCCGCCCCGAACAGGTCGAAGCGGACGTGTGAGGTTGAAGTGCCTCCGGTCGGGCAAGTGATGCCCACAGAGTTATCGGACCTGTTCAGCTTGCGATTTTGCCCTGGGAATTTGCGCCATAAGCGAAAGCGGCAGGCGCGCAACTCAACTTCATGAGGTATCGCACGGCAGCGAGCTGGTATCGGGCCGTTTGTGCTGGCGTTTACCGAACGCGCTTCCCACAACGCACGCAAAGAGGATAAGAAGCGTGCCCAGCGTGACCGTCATTCCCGCACGCATCGTCCACGGTATCGGCCAATCGGGCTGATGTCTCGCCAGAAACCTCTTCAATTCGGCCTCGGTCGCGTCGGTCCAAGGGGCAAAGCGATCAGCGCTGGCCAAGCCCGGCAAAATGAAGCGGCGCGGATCATGAAACCGCCAGGCAACCGGCTCCTCGCTGATACGTTCGACCGGACCCGCTGGGAACGCCAGGCGAAACTCCGGTCCCCCATAGCCATAACCGAAAATTGGCTCGTAGGGCTTCCAACTGCTGGCATGCACAAGGAATGTGGCGTCATCGCGAACGTCCAGCACGTGTGTGATTGTGAAACGTTCATCGGGTGCCGCCCTTAGCTTCTCCCAGACGACCCGGTTCGGGGTGATGTCATAGTTCGAAAACCACGAATTCAGTGGATTGATACGCAAGTACGGATCAACGGACGCAAGTGTGCCAATGGCTGCCGCAACCGTGGCAAGACTAGTCCACATTGGGCGGCGGCCCGCGATGACCGCAGACCAACTTGGGGCGACGCAGAGGGCAACGGGAAGTGAGAAGGCGGCCGCAAAGCGGTAGTTTTCGTGCATGCTGCGGAGAAAAGGCAGTGACTTCAAGAGGGGCCAAATCAGCCCGCGTCCCAGCGTGAATTCTGTCGTAATCCAGATAGCTCCGACGGTGGCGGCAGCAAGTGGCCAGCTCGACCCCGACCAAACTGAGTGCCGCCTCGCGCGCCACAAACAAACCGCTCCGCCAGCAAGAATTCCCAAGGTAACCAACCCATAACCGGAATCTTCGATGTGCGTGTTCCACGGTTGCAATTCGGTGCCCACAGACTGCAACCATCGGGTGAAACCAAGAAAAATTCTAAGTCCGAAGATTTGTCGTGGCAGGGCAAGGAAGGCATTGCCTTCATAGGAATAATCGGCGAGCCGTGGAAACGATTGCAGGAAGAGAAACACCGCGGTCACTTTCGCTGCAACGATACCGGATCCGCCCACAGCCCCGAAAACCAACCGCCGAACCACATCTGAGAATACATAATCTTCTGGCCGCCACCACGGCAGGAAAAACATTAGTATGAGGCAGTTGAGTCCAAATATTATGATCACCGCATCGCCACCGCCGTAGACAATTACAGCAACGCTCAGGGATAACCAAATCACCGAACGCAGGGTGGAAATGGATCGATGAAGCGCCTCGAGCACGATGGCGACCAAGGGGAAGGCATTGTAGGTAATGTGTCCGTGGAGCGTATGTCCCCACATGAAGCCGCAGGTGGCAAAAGTAAGCCCGGCCAACATCGATGGACCGAGCGCATAACGCAAACGGCGCGCACAAACCCACACGACCATCGAACTGCCGAAGGCATTGAACAGAGCGGGTTGTGCAATGGCTGCACCCCACGGGCCAAGCCAAGGAGTGAGCCACTGTGCGAGCATGAACTGCGTGTGAAGCGGATTAAAGAATGCCGGAAGCCCGGCACCAAACGAGGGCGTCCACCATTGGATTGCCATGAATCCATCCTGAGATTGATGCAGATAAACATCGATGAGGCGGGGCAGGACATACTGGAAATCGTAGGCAACGTTTGGCGCTCGCCGCGCGAGTGCCAGCGCGAGAAGCGCGCCTGCGATGATTCCGGTAGCGACGACCGACAGGAGAAAGGATAATCGTTGTTTCACAATTTCAGTACGCGACCTAGTCTGGGGCCAACGCCCTCGCAAAGCAAAATGATCTGTTATCATCTGGGTAATCTGCTGTTCACCCGGCTCAATTCTGCGGCCACAGCAAAAAGCCGCACACCCAAAAGGTGCGCGGCTTTGCCGAAACAGAATTCGCAGCGTCTTACTGGCTTTCCGCTTTCTTCTTCTTTTTCACGATCGGCCCGGAGCCTTTGCACTTCTCACAGTTCATCGCCGGCTTCTGACCCGCCGCGGCGACGCAGCACTCGTGCCCGCACTTTTCGCCCGCCTTCGAGGCTTTGGCGCAGCACCCTGCGGTCTTGGATTCAGCGGCAGCCGCAAAAGCGAGCCCCGCGGCGAAGAGCGACAGCGAGGCGAACACCACTAACGATTTGATGGATTTCGTCATTTTTCTGGATGGGGTTGGAGATGGTGCGGGCGGCGGGAGTCGAACCCGCCTCTCATGCTTGGGAAGCACACATAATACCGATATACTACGCCCGCTAGGAACGGCGCCCACGAAAACAAAAGTGCGGCCGTCCGCAATCACGAATACGTCCGTCGTCCCTCCAGCGCACTCTTGAGCGTAACCGAGTCCGCATAGAGCACCCCCCCGCCGCTGGGCAGACCAAAGCCGATCCGCATGATCCGGACCTCCCGGCCTTGGGGCAGATGCTCCGTCAAATAATGACAGGTCGCCTCACCTTCGACATCGTTCGGCAGCGCCAGGATCAATTCCGCCACGTCACCCGAACCGATGCGGGCGCGCAGGCTTTCCAGGTTGAGTTCCTCGGGACCGATGCCGTGAATCGGGGATAATTTCCCATGCAAGACGTGATAGGTGCCCCGAAATGCCCCACTCCGCTCAATCGCCACCAAGTCGGGCACATGTTCGACGACACACACCACCGAACCGTCTCGTTTCTCGTCCCCACATATCACACAAGAATCTGCCTCCGCGATATTTCCGCAGCGAACGCAGCGCCGCACGGCCCCCGCCGCCTCTTCCAGCGCGGCGACCAAGGCCGGCAGCCGTTCCGGCTTCTCCACCAGCAGGTGCAGCGCGATCCGCTCCGCCGAGCGATACCCGACCCCGGGCAGCTGCTTCAAATGCTTCTGCAACCTTTCGAATGCCGATGATGTATTCACTATGTTTTCACTGCGTGGTGTTTTCGCTCCGCGAAAACACTACGGATTCGGCTGAGTCGCGGCAGCGAATCAGCCGAAACCGGGCATCTGAAAGCCGCCGGTCACCTTGGCCATCTCGGCCTCGTTGTATTCCTTGGATTGCTTCGCGGCGTCCTGAATCGCGGCGAGGACGGCATCGGACACGAGCTTCGCATCCTCTTTTAGAAATTCAGGGTCCAGCGCGATCGAAAGGAATTTGCCGGCACCATTGATTTTGATCTTCACGGCTCCACCGCCGCTGGTGACTTCAATTTCCTTGGCTTCGAGCTGCGTCTGGAGCGCTTCGATCCCGCGCTGCATCT